>PLFA01000103.1:14474-14626 GCA_003136615.1 Caulobacteraceae bacterium
ACGCGCAAGCGGCGGTCATTGAGAAAGGCGCCCTTGCCGCGCTCGGCCATGTAGAGTTCGTCATTGGCCGGATTGTAGATCAGGCCCGCGATCATCGTGCCCTCGCGCTGCAGCCCGATCGAAATCGCGAATTGCGGGATGCCGTGCAGGAA
>PLFA01000177.1 GCA_003136615.1 Caulobacteraceae bacterium
GGCATCTGCACGATGGAAAGAAGGGAATCCATCCCCGCCAGGGCCTTGGACTCCACCGGCACGCCCAGCACCGGCAGGTCGGTGAGAGAGGCGGTCATGCCCGGCAGATGGGCGGCCCCGCCGGCCCCCGCGATGATNNGCCTCATAGGCGATCCCGAGCGACTCCAGGGTCTCGGCGGCCCCTTTCATGGTGGGCCAGTCCGAACGGCTGCCCATGATGATCGCCACCGCTGGCCCCTGGCCCATGCCTTAAATCCTAAAAGAACGCCGCCCCTTGTTTATAGGCATGGGCGGGCGGCGGCAAAGGCGCGCTCCTTTTAAGTGAGGGCGGGCGGTTCTACACAGAGCTGGGATAAGGAACGACGCGGGAGGCCGCCATGCGCCAGATCGACCACTTTATCGACGGCAATGCGGTGGGCGGCGCCGGACGTTTCGGCGATGTCTATAATCCCAATACCGGCGAGATTCAGGCCCGGGTTCCCTTCGCCGACGCCGCGCTGATCGATAAGGCGGCCAGTTGCGCCGCCCAGGCCCAGACGGGGTGGGCGGCGATAAATCCCCAACGCCGGGCCCGGGTCATGTTCGAATTCAAGCGGCTCATCGAAGCGCGGATGGATGAGCTGGCGGCGCTACTCTCCAGCGAGCACGGCAAGGTGCTGGCCGATTCCCGGGGGGATATTCAGCGCGGCCTGGAGGTGATCGAGTTCGCCTGCGGCGTCCCGCACCTCCTCAAGGGCGACTATACCGAAGGCGCGGGGCCCGGGATCGACGTCTATTCCCTGCGCCAACCGCTGGGCGTCTGCGCCGGGATCACGCCGTTCAACTTCCCGGGCATGATTCCCATGTGGATGTTCGGGATCGCCGTGGCCGTGGGCAACAGCTTTATCCTGAAGCCCTCGGAAAAGGCCCCGAGCCTGCCCGTCCGCCTGGCCGAGCTGATGATGGAGGCCGGGGCGCCGGCGGGGGTGCTCAATGTCGTCCATGGCGACAAGGCGGCGGTGGACGCTATCCTCACCCACCCTCTGATCCGGGCNNACGGAAAGCGGGTTCAGGCCATGGGTGGGGCCAAGAACCACGGCGTCATCCTCCCCGACGCGGATCTGGATCAAGCGGTCAAGGACATCATCGGCGCCGCCTATGGCTCGGCGGGTGAGCGATGCATGGCCCTGCCGGTGGTGGTTCCGGTGGGTGAGGCGACGGCTCTCGCCTTGCGCGAAAAGGTGCTCGCCGAGATCGAGACCCTGAAGGTGGGGATCTCCTCCGATCCCGCCGCGCAGTATGGCCCGGTGGTCACCGCCGCCCATAAGGCGCGGGTGGAGGCCTATATCCAGATGGGGGTGGATGAAGGCGCCGAACTGGTGGTCGATGGCCGGGGCTTCGCCCTTCAGGGCTATGAAGGCGGCTTCTTCGTGGGCCCCACCCTGTTCGACCACGTGACCCCAACCATGAAGACCTATCAGGAGGAGATATTCGGCCCCGTCCTGCAGATTGTCCGTACCGAGACGTTCTCAGAGGCCGTCGCCCTCGCCTCTGACCATCCTTACGGCAACGGCGTCGCCATCTATACCCGCAGCGGCCGCGCGGCGCGGGATTTCGTGGCCCAGGTCAATGTGGGCATGGTGGGGATCAATGTGCCCATTCCCGTGCCCGTGGCCTATCACACCTTTGGCGGCTGGAAGCGCAGCGTCTTTGGCGACACGAACCAGCATGGGGTGGAGGGCGTGAAGTTCTACACCAAGATAAAAACGGTCACCGCCCGCTGGCCCGAGGGGCCAAGCGAAGACGCCGCCTTCGTCATCCCGACCATGGCCTAGGACTTAAGGTTTGGACTTCAATCTCACCGACGACCAGACGGCGGTCTTCGAGACCGCCCGCGCCTTCGCCGCGGCGGAGCTCGCGCCCCATTCCGCCCGCTGGGACGCGGAGGCGATGTTTCCCGTGGAGACCCTGCGCGCGGCCGCGGCCCTGGGGCTGGCGGGAATCTATGTGCATGAGGATGTGGGCGGATCGGCCCTCACGCGCCTGGACGCCACGCTGGTCTTCGAGGCGCTGAGCTATGGCGATGTCTCCACCGCCGCCTTCCTCTCCATCCACAATATGGCCTCCTGGATGATCGACAGGTTTGGGTCGGACGAATTGCGCCAGGCCTATCTTCCAAAGCTGACGCCCATGCAGCTGATCGCCTCCTATTGCCTCACCGAGCCGGGATCGGGGTCAGACGCAGCCTCCTTGACCACCACCGCCCGGCGGGAGGGCGATCACTATGTTCTGAACGGCGCCAAGGCCTTCATCTCCGGCGCCGGCGTGTCCGACGTCTATGTGGTCATGGCCCGCACGGGCGGGGAGGGCGCGGGCGGCGTCTCGGCCCTGGTGGTGGACAAGGGAACGCACGGCCTCTCCTTTGGCGCCCCGGAGCGCAAGATGGGCTGGACCAGCCAGCCCACCGCCATGGTCCATTTCGATGGCGTCAGGGTCCCGATCGGCCATCGCCTGGGGGCGGAGGGCGAGGGCTTTCGCATCGCCATGATGGGGCTGGATGGGGGCCGGCTGAATATCGCCGCCTGTTCCTTAGGGGGCGCGAGCCTCGCCCTGGACACCGCCCAGGCTTACCTGCAAAGCCGCCGCCAGTTCGGCCGGCCGCTGCGCGACTTTCAGGGCCTGCAGTTCCGCCTGGCCGATATGGCCACGAACCTGGAGGCCGCCCGCCTGATGGTCCGCCGGGGCGCCCTCGCCCTGGACGCGGGCGATCCCGCCGCCACCAAGCTCTGCGCCATGGCCAAGCGCTTCGCCACCGATGCGGGCTTCGAGATCGCCAATGAGGCCCTCCAGCTCCATGGCGGCTATGGCTATCTGAAGGACTACCCCCTGGAGCGGATCGTGCGGGACCTCCGCGTCCACCAGATCCTCGAAGGCACCAATGAGATCATGCGGGTGATCATCGCACGGGAGCTATTCCGCGCATGAGCGAGGCGGAGGTCCTCTGCCGGGCGGAGGGCGCCGTGGGGCGCCTGACCCTGAACCGGCCCCGGGCTCTGGGCGCCCTCAACACCCCCATGGTGGAGGCCATGACGGCGGCGCTTCTGGCCTGGCGCGCCGATCCGTCTGTACACGTTGTTCTGCTGGATCATGCCGGTGAGCGGGGTTTTTGCGCCGGCGGCGACATCCGCTTTCTGGCCGCCAGCGCCGCCGAGGGCGGGGCGGGGGCGCGGGACTTCTTCTTCAAGGAATACAGACTCAATCACCTGCTGATGGTCTATACCAAGCCCGTCATCGCCCTCATGGATGGGGTGACCATGGGCGGCGGCGTGGGGCTCGCCCTGCCGGCCCGCTGGCGCGTGGCCACCGAGCGCACCCGCCTCGCCATGCCCGAGACCGGGATCGGCCTTTTCCCCGATGTGGGCGGCGGCTGGCACCTTTCCCGCCTGCCCGGGCGCGTGGGCGTCTGGCTCGCCCTCACCGGCGCGCGGCTGGATGGGGCTGACTGTCTTGCCCTGGGCGCCGCCACGCACCTTATCGCGTCCGACCGGATTGACACGCTCAAGGCGGAGGTACTCGCCGCGCCAGACAACGCCGAAGCGATCATGGCGCGTCACGCCGAAACCCCCGCCGCTCCCGCGCCCGTCACGACGCTCCGACCCCTGATCGATCGGCTCTTCGTCGCCGACCGGCTGGAGACGATCTTCGAAGATCTGGCCGCCGATGACTCCGACTTCGCCCGCGACACCCTGGCGACGCTCAAAACCAAGTCTCCCCTCAGCATGAAGACCTCCCTGCGCCAGATCACCGAAGGCGCCGCCATGGCCAGCTTCGCCGCTGAGATGCGTGTCGAAATGCGCATCGGCGCGCGCATCGTCATGTCCCACGATTTCACCGAGGGCGTCCGCGCCGTGATCATCGACAAGGACGGNNGACGCCGTCTTCGCGCCCCTGCCGGCCGACCAGGAATGGTCGCCACTGCCTGAGCTTATGGAAGGATAGCCCCTTGGCCTATGAGACCCTGCTGATCGAGACCGCCGACGCCGTCACCCTGATCCGCCTCAATCGGCCGGGCGCCCTTAACGCCCTGAACGGCCAGCTTATGGACGAACTCACCGCCGCCCTGGACGTGGCCGAGGCCGATCCCGGCGTGCGCTGCATCGTCATCACCGGCTCCGATCGCGCCTTCGCCGCCGGCGCCGACATCAAGGAAATGGCCGCCAAGAGTTACGCCGAGGTCTATGGCGAGGACTTCATCACCCGCAATTGGGAACGCGTCACCCGCTGCCGCAAGCCCGTGATCGCCGCCGTGGCCGGCTATGCCCTGGGCGGCGGCTGTGAGCTCGCCATGATGTGCGACTTCATCATCGCCGCCGAAAACGCGAAATTCGGCCAGCCTGAGATCAATCTCGCCGTCTCCCCCGGCGCCGGGGGCACACAGCGCCTGACCCGGTTCGTGGGCAAATCCAAGGCCATGGACATGGTCCTCACCGCCCGCATGATGGATGCCGCCGAAGCCGACCGCTGCGGCCTCGTCAGCCGCGTTGTCCCGCTGGCGGAGCTGATCCCCACGGCCCTGAAGGCCGCCAAAAAGATCGCCGCCCTCTCGCCCAACGCCGTGATGCTCACCAAGGAAATGGTGGGCGCGGCCTATGAAACGCCCCTCTCACAGGGCGTGAAGCTGGAACGGCGCCTCTTCCACTCGCTCTTCGCCTTCGAGGACAAGGCGGAGGGCATGGCTGCCTTCATCGAGAAGCGGCCGCCGAGCTTCACGGGGCGGTGAGGCCGCCGCAATCGCGACGGCCTTCGCTCAGTGATCAACTCGGATGGAACGGTGTGATCTTCGTGCCTTGCAGGGTCAGGTCGGCCATCAGGCCCTTCTGGTTGAAGGGGAANNTTGATGACCACGATGCTGGGGCCCGTCCCCGCGGAGAAGCCGTCGGAGCGGTGCAGATATTCCAGGGAATTCTCGGTCATGAAGAACAGCACATAGGCGAAGTCCTGTCCGCCGATCTGCAGGCCCCAGGAGCCGCCGGTGATGTTGTAAAAGCCTTCAGGCGCGCCGCTATTGCTGAGCAGAACGCCATTGCCGGTCTCGGCGCCGAAGATGAAGCCGGCCTTGAGGATCGAAGGGAAGATCAGGGCGGCTCTAGCATGCTTCTTGAAGAAGCGGGCGCGGGGCTCTTCAGAGAGCAGCAGGCTCAGGCTCGAGCGGGCGCGGGCCACAAGATCCGCACGATGGTCGGCGTGGGCGGCGGTGAGGCCAAGCGGGCCGACAGCGGTCACGAGGCCGAGCGCGCCGGCGCCCAGGGATCGGCGGGTAAGTTCCATAGAGGGTAGCTCCCGAATTTCGGTTTTTCACGTGAG
>PLFA01000074.1:0-14147 GCA_003136615.1 Caulobacteraceae bacterium
TGTTCAGGCCATGGCGCACATTGTCACCGTCCAAAAGGTAGGTGTGCTTGCCTTCGGCGGTGAGACTCTTCTCCACCAGATTGGCGATGGTGGATTTGCCGGCTCCCGAGAGGCCCGTGAACCAAAGAACCGCGGGCGTCTGGCCCTTGGCCTCCGCGCGGGTGGCCTTGGAGACGTCCACCGCCTGCCAGTGAATATTATGCGCCCGGCGCAGGGCGAAGCTAATCATCCCCGCGCCCACCGTGGCGTTGGTCAGGCGATCAATGAGGATGAAGCCGCCCAGGTCAGGGTTGGTCGCATAGGGCTCGAAGGCCACCGTTTCGCTCAGGCTGATATTGGCGAGGCCAATCTCATTGAGCTCCAGGCGCCGGGCCGCCAATTCTTCGAGGCTGTTGATGTTGATCTTGTGCTTCAGCTCGGTGACCGTGGCCGAGACGGTCTTGGCGCCGATCTTCAGCCAGTAGGCGCGGCCGGGAAGCAGGGGCTCGGCGGCCATCCAGACGATGTGGGTCTCGAACTGATCGGCCACCTCCGCCGGCGCCTTGGCCGCCACGATGAGGTCGCCCCGGGAACAATCTATCTCATCTTCCAGGGTGAATGTGACCGACTGGCCGGCGCCAGCCTCTGAGAGGTCGCCATCGCGGGTGACGATCCTGGCAATATGGCTCTCCCGCGCCGAGGGGAGGACGCGTATGGCGTCCCCCGGCCGGGCGACCCCCGCCTCGATCTGGCCGCTGAACCCGCGAAAATCGAGGTTCGGTCGGTTAACCCATTGGACCGCCATGCGCAGGGGCTGGGCGCGCCGAGCGTCCTCCGCGATCTCCACCGTCTCTAGATGGCCCATAAGCGTGGGGCCAGCGTACCAGGGCGTCAGATCGCTGGCGCTGGCGATATTGTCTCCCCTGAGGCCGCTGATTGGGATGGCCAGGATGTCGTCCAGGCCGAGGCGCGCGGCGAATTCGCGATAATCGGCGACGATCTGGTCGAACACGGCCCCTTCAAAGCCCATCAGATCCATCTTGTTCACCGCCAGAACCACCTTCTTGATGCCCAGGAGGTGGACAAGAAAGCTGTGGCGGCGGGTCTGGGTCAGGATCCCCTTGCGGGCGTCCACCAGGATGACGGCGAGGTCGGCGGTGGAGGCGCCGGTGNNTCGCGCTCGGCGGCGAGGCCATCCACGAGGAGCGCGAAATCGATCTCCCCGCCCTGGGTGCCAATCCGCCGGGAGTCTGCCTCCAGGGCCGCCAGCTGATCCTCGAAGATCATCTTGGAATCATAGAGGAGGCGGCCGATCAGGGTGGACTTGCCGTCATCCACCGAGCCGCATGTGATGAACCGCAGCAGGGACTTGGACTGATGCGCCGCCAGATAGGCGTCGATGTCCGTCGCGATGAGGTCAGAGACGTGAGCCATCAGAAATAGCCCTCGCGCTTCTTCTTCTCCATGGAGGCGGACTGGTCGTGGTCGATGACGCGGCCCTGACGCTCCGACGTGGAGGTCAGCAGCATTTCCTGGATGACCTGTGTGAGGGTCTCCGCCTCGCTCTCCACCGCGCCGGTCAAGGGGTAACAGCCCAGGGTGCGGAACCGCACCTTGCGCATTTGCGGCGTCTCGCCGGGGGCGAGGGGCATGCGCGCGTCGTCCACCATGATCAGGGTTCCGTTCCGTTCCACCACCGGACGCAGGGCGGCGAAATAGAGCGGCACGACCGGGATCCCCTCCAGGTGGATGTATTGCCAGATATCAAGCTCGGTCCAGTTGGAGAGCGGGAAGACGCGCAGGGTCTGGCCGGGCCCAAGGCGCGTATTGTAGAGCTTCCAGAGTTCGGGCCTCTGGGTCTTGGGGTCCCAGCCGTGGCCGGGGCTGCGGATAGAGACGACCCGCTCCTTAGCCCGGCTCTTTTCCTCATCTCGCCTAGCGCCGCCAAAGGCCGCGTCGAAGCGATGGGCGTCGAGCGCCTGCTTCAGACCCTCCGTCTTCCACATGTCGGTGTGCAGGGCGCCATGGTCGAAGGGGTTGATGCCCTTGGCCAGAGCCTCGGGGTTTTGATGGACGATCAGCTCGAAGCCGAGCTCGTGGGCGGTGCGCTCGCGCATTTCGTACATCGCC
The DNA here is from genome assembly GCA_003136615.1 of Caulobacteraceae bacterium. Lineage (GTDB taxonomy): Bacteria > Pseudomonadota > Alphaproteobacteria > Caulobacterales > Caulobacteraceae > Acaudatibacter. The sequence continues at coordinate 2,110 of PLFA01000074.1, forward strand.
TGGAACTTCCAGGTGGTGTCCACGTGCAGGAGCGGGAAAGGCGGGCGGGAGGGGAAGAAGGCCTTGGCCGCAAGATGCAGCATGACCGCCGAATCCTTGCCCACCGAATAGAGCATGACCGGCCGCTCGCGCTCGGCGACCACCTCGCGGAGGATCTGGATGCTTTCCGCCTCCAGGCGTTGCAAATGGGTGAGGGGGGCCAGGCCTGACCGCGCGGGGCCGGGCTTGGCGGCAATCTCGGAGCTCATTAGATGAGAAGGGCCTCGTTTGTGAGGGGGCGTGGCAAAGGGCGCAACGTCATAAACGTCACAATTACCCTAATCCGGCGATGAGAGCGCGTCGCCCGAAGATTTCTGGGCGAGGTTCCATCTGCGCTGCACCGGTGTTGTCCGCTTAAGGACGCCTTGTCCAGCATTAAGCCTTGACGCACCCCCGCCCGCTGGGCCACGCCCGCCGCCTTCTTGGGAGTTGAAACGACATGGCGATGCGTAAGGATCTGTTTTCCCTGGAGGGCCGCGTGGCCCTGGTCACCGGCGGCTCTCGCGGGATTGGCCGAATGATCGCCGAAGGGTTCCTGAACCAGGGCGCCAAGGTCTATATTTCCTCGCGCAAGGCCGACAAATGCGACGAGGCCGCGGAGGCCCTCTCAGCGTTTGGGACCTGCATTTCCCTGCCCCAGGATGTCTCCACCACCGCCGGGTGTCAGGCTATCGCGGCGCGCCTCACCGCCCTGGAGCCCAAGCTCGATATTCTGGTCAATAATGCCGGCGCCGCATGGGGCGCGCCCTTCGAGGACTTTCCCGAGAGCGGCTGGGACAAAGTGCTCAATCTCAATCTCAAGTCGCCGTTCTTCCTCACCCAAGCCCTGCACGGCGCTCTGGCCGCGGCGGCGAGCCTCGACAAGCCCGCCAAGGTGATCAATATCGCCTCCATCGACGGCATCCGGCTCAATCCCCAGGAGACCTATTCCTACCATGCCTCCAAGGCCGGCCTGATCTATCTGACCCGGCGCCTCGCCGCCCGGCTGATCAGCGACAATATCGTCGTCACCGCCATTGCCCCGGGCGCCTTCGCCTCGGAGATGAACCGNNGACATGGCCGCCGCGGCCATCTATCTCGCCGCCCGGGCTGGGGACTATGTGGTGGGCGAGACCATCGCCGTGGACGGCGGCGTCGCCTTGGCCACGCCTGGCGGTCTCTAAATTAGGGCCGCTTGTGATTCGCCCGCATGGCGGGCGGCGTCATGTTCGCGGCGGACGCAGGTCCCGGCGCCGCTAAATTCAGCGATGCGTGTCTTCCGATGTGAAGAGGCGTGTCCGGATTAGAAGCGCCGCGCGTTTCCCGTTTATTGCGCGGGCCTAGCCGGCGCCCTAGGTCTTGAGTCGCCCGGGGCCTCGTCGGTCCTGGTCCAACAACGAAGTCTGGTGATTTGATGCCTGAGGGAAACGTCCATTTGACCACCCACCCCAAGGGAGGCTTGACGGCGGGCGGCCTGGAGACACCCGGACTGGCGCCAGCGCCGACGGCTCATCAGGGACTGATTGCCTGGGTGCGGGATATCGCGACCCTGACACAGCCCGACCGGGTGCATTGGTGTGACGGCTCGCAGGCGGAATGGGATCAGTTGACGGCGACCATGGTCGCCCAGGGCACGCTCAAGGCGCTCGACCCGATCAAACGGCCCAACAGCTTCTACGCCGCCTCCGACCCCCGGGACGTCGCCCGGGTGGAGAGCCGCACCTATATCTGTTCGCGCGACGAGGCCGACGCTGGGCCCAGCAATAATTGGCGCGAGCCGGAGGGGATGCGCGCCGAGCTGAACGGGCTTTTCGACGGCTGCATGCGCGGCCGCACAATGTATGTCGTGCCCTTCTGCATGGGTCCCCTGGGCTCGCCGATAAGCGCGCTGGGCGTCGAGATAACCGACAGCCCCTATGTGGTGGTCTCCATGCGCATCATGACCCGCATGGGCCAGGGCGCCCTCGAGGCCCTGGGCGAGGACGGCTTTTTCGTGCCGGCCGTGCATAGCGTCGGCAAGCCTCTGGCCCCCGGCGAGACGGATGTCGCCTGGCCCTGCAGCGAGACCAAGTATATCTGCCATTTCCCCGAGGATCGGGAGATCTGGTCCTTTGGCTCCGGCTATGGCGGCAACGCCCTCTTGGGCAAGAAATGCTACGCCCTGCGCATCGCCTCGGTCATGGCCCGGGATGAGGGCTGGCTCGCCGAGCACATNNCACATGCTGATCCTCAAGCTGACCTCGCCGGAGGGCCACAAACACTTCATCGCCGCGGCCTTCCCAAGCGCCTGCGGCAAGACCAATCTCTCCATGCTTCAGCCCACCCTGCCAGGGTGGAAAGCCGAGACCGTGGGCGATGACATCTGCTGGATGCGTTTCGCCCCGGACGGGACCCTGCGGGCGATCAATCCTGAGGCCGGATTCTTCGGCGTCGCGCCGGGCACCGGCCACGCGACCAATCCCAACGCCATCGCTTCACTCTCGGCCAATAGCATCTTCACCAATGTCGCCCTCACTGACGACGGCGATGTCTGGTGGGAGGGTCTGACGGCCGATCCGCCCGCGAACCTCACCGACTGGAAGGGCCGGCCCTGGACCCCGGACTCCAGCGAGCCCGCCGCCCATCCCAATGCCCGCTTCACGGCGCCCGCCCGACAGTGCCCGTCCATCGCCGCGGAGTGGGAGGATCCGGCGGGCGTGCCGATTTCCGCCATCCTCTTTGGCGGGCGCCGCGCCAGCGCCGTGCCACTGGTCACCGAGGCCTTTGACTGGAACCATGGCGTGTTTCTGGCTTCCAATGTGGCCTCCGAAGGCACGGCCGCGGCGGAAAACCGGGTGGGCGACCTGCGCCGCGATCCCTTCGCCATGCTGCCCTTCTGCGGNNTTCGTCAACTGGTTCCGCAAGGACGGCCACGGCCGCTTCATCTGGCCGGGATTTGGCGAGAACAGCCGCGTGCTCAAATGGATCGTCGGGCGCCTGGAGGGCCAGGTCGGCGCCAAGGACACCCCCATCGGTCGGGTGCCCACGTCCCACGACCTCGATCTCGTTGGGCTGACGCTCAGCGCCGAGCATCTGGACACCCTGCTGGACGTGGATGTGGAGACCTGGCGCGAGGAGGCGGCGCTTATCCCCGCGGCCTATGATCGCTTTGGCGAGCGCCTCCCCCCGGAGCTCTGGGCGCAATACGACGCCCTCTGCGCGCGCCTGGACGCGGCGGCCTAAATCCCAACATCATGGACCCCCGGGAAGCCGCCCTGCGCGAGGAGATCGTGCGGGTGATGCTCGCCATGGACAGCCGCGGCCTGAACCGCGGCGCCTCGGGAAACGTCTCTGCCCGCTGGGGCGAGGCCGTGCTGATCACCCCGACGGGCGTTCCGCCGGCTGACCTGGACCCTTCCCAAATCGTGCGGATCGGGGCGGACGGCTGTTGGCCCGCCGATGGGCCGCGGCCCTCCAGCGAATGGCGGATGCATGAGGGTATTCTGGGGGGTCGGCCCGACGTCAACGCTGTGGTTCACTGCCATTCCCGCCACGCGACGATCCTGGCTTGCGCGGGCCGTGAGATCCCGTCCATGCATTACATGGTCGCCATAGCCGGAGGGTCCAGCATCCCCCTCGCGCCTTACGCCACCTTTGGCTCAAGCGAACTGGCTGACGGCGTGGTCGAAACTCTGGCGGGTCGCAACGCCGCCCTGATGGCCAATCACGGTCAGATCGCCTTGGGTCCCACTCTCTCTCGCGCCCTGGCCATCGCCGAGGAGGTGGAGGAACAGGCGGCTGTCTATTGGGGAACTCTGGCCATCGGCGGCCCCAAGCTCCTGAGCGCCGAAGAGATGACGCGGGTGCTTGAGCTCTTCAGGACCTATGGCCAACAGGCGCCGGGCAAGACCTGAAGGTCCCTCTGGCGAGGCGGCGAGCGAAAGTGTAGGGAACCGGCCAACTTATCGAACCCATAGAATCGAACCCCACAAGGGGAGGAAACCCAATATGCGTGAAGCCGTCATCGTCTCCTATGCCCGTACGGGCCTCGCCAAGTCCGGGCGCGGCGGGTTCAACATCACCCCCACGGTCTCCATGGCCGCCCATGCGGTGAAGCACGCCGTGGAGCGCTCCGGCGTCGAAGCCGAGGCCATGGAAGACTGCTTCATGGGCAATGTGTCCCACGGCGCGGGAAATCTCGGCCGTCAGGCGGCCCTGCTCGCCGGCCTGCCGATCACCACGTCGGGCGTGACGGTGAACCGCTTCTGCTCCTCAGGCCTCCAGACCATCGCCATGGCCGCGCGCTATGTGAAGGACGACGGCGCCAATGCGGTGGTGGCTGGCGGGGTCGAGTCCATCAGCTTCCCTGGCGGCGGCATGGGCTCCGGCAACAATGATCCGAGGCTCACAGAGATGTATCCCGACATCTTCATGCCGATGATCGACACCGCCGATATCGTCTCCCAGCGCTATGGCGTTACACGTGAGTCCCAGGACGAATATTCCCTGGAATCTCAGCGCCGCATGGCCAGCGCCCAGCAGGCCGGCAAGTTCAAGGACGAGATCGTGCCCATGGCCACCAAGATGAAGGTGGTGGACAAGGAGACCAAGGCCGAGAGCATCGTCGATGTCATCGTGGATCGCGATGAGTGCAATCGCCCCGACACCACCCTGGAGGGTCTGCAAAAGCTCCAGCCCGTGCGCGGGCCGGGCAACTACGTCACCGCCGGCAACGCCTCGCAGCTTTCCGACGGCGCCGCGGTGGTGGTGATCATGGAAGCCAAGGAAGCCGAACGTCGTGGCCTCGAGCCACTCGGCCTCTTCAAGGGCTGGGCTGTCGCCGGATGCAAGCCCGACGAAATGGGCATCGGCCCGGTCTTCGCCGTGCCCCGGCTGCTGGAGCGCCATGGCCTCAAGGTCGACGACGTCGATCTGTGGGAGTTGAACGAGGCCTTTGCCAGCCAGTGCCTCTATAGCCGCGACACCCTGGGCATTGATCCTGAGAAGTACAACGTCAATGGCGGCTCCATCGCCATCGGCCACCCCTTCGGCATGACCGGCGCGCGTCTGGCGGGCCACGTGCTTCAGGAAGGCAAGCGTCGCGGCAATGTGAAGCACGCCGTGGTCAGCATGTGCATCGGCGGCGGCATGGGCGGCGCGGGCCTCTTCGAGGTTTTCTAATCCTCCTCGCATTCCATTCCGCGTCATCCCGGGGCGCGAAGCGAACCCGGTATCCAGGGGACTGGACGCAGCGGCATGGTTCGCGAACCCCAGCGTCTCACCCGGTCTCCTGGGTCCTGGATAAGTCGCTTCCCGTCTGTCCGGGATGACGTCTGAAGCGCATCCGCGCTCGCCCGAGGTCGTCGCGGCGGATGCCGAGGCGGCCTACGAGAAGTTTGTCTGGGATAATCTGCCCCGCAACTTCGTCGGCCACTTCGTACACGGGGCGCTGGGCATGACCGGCTTTCGGCTGGTCAACAGCCTGACCATCATGCCGGCCTATCTGAGTTACCTTTCAGGCGGCTCGACCCTGATCGTGGGTCTTGGCCAGTCACTGCAGCAATTGGGCGGGGTCGTTTCGCCCGTCGTGGGCGCGGCCTTTATCGAGCACCGCAAGAAGGTGCTGCCGGTCTCCATGGTCATGGGGACCCTCATGCGCACCCAGATTCTGGGACTCGCGGCGGCGGGATTCTTTCTGCACGGCAAGGCGCTCCTCGCGGTGGTGCTCACCTGCCTCTTCTTCCTGGGGCTCTTCTCGGGCGCCCAGGGCGTGGCCTTTCAGCTCCTCATGGCCAAGGTCATTCCGATCACGCGGCGCGGCGCGCTTCAGGCCATTCGCAACGCGGTGGGCGGCGCCATCGCGGCGGGTCTCGCTTGGTGGGCGGGCGCCTATCTCGTCCAGCGCAATATCTTCCATAATGGCTATGGCGTGACTTTCGGCGTGGCCTTGGTCCTTACGACCCTTGGCCTGACGGTTCTGGCCACGGTGATGCGAGAGCCCATCCCGCCCACGGTGAGGGCCAAGACCCCCTTTTTCGCCCGCCTGCGAGAATTCCCGAGCCTCTTCGCTCAGGACCGCGGCTTCATGTTCTTCATGATCGCCCAGACCCTGGCCACGGCGGGGCGGATCGGCGCGCCCTTCTATATTTTGTTCGCTGGCCACACCATGACGCTGGATGGCAAGACGATCGGCCTCCTCTCACTCATCTCGCTGGGCGCCGATACGGCCACCAATCTGGTCTGGGGCCTCGTCGGCGACAGGTTTGGTTTCCGGTTAAGTTTTGTGCTGGCCCTGATCGCGTGGATCGGTGGGACGGTGCTGCTCATGGCCGCGCCCAGCATGCCCCATATCTATGTCGGCGGTCTGGATCTGGGCGCCAAGGCCTTCATTCTGATCGCCTTTTTCGCCCTCGGCGCGGCCCAGTCCGGCTTCCTGATGAGCTCTCAGACCATGGTTCTGGAGTTCGGTTCTCGCGATGACATCCCAATGCGCCTGGCCCTGGTCGCGACGGGGCAGGGGGCCATGAACGCCGCGACGCCGCTCCTGGGGGGCCTTATCGCCGCGACGCTCGGTTTCGAGGTGCTGTTCGGTCTCTCGGTGGCGCTTCTGGTCCTGGCCCTGGGCCTTCTCATCGTCCTGGTCGAAGAGCCACGCAATCGTCGCCGAGTAGCTTAAGAGGCCTTTCGCCGAACCTGCGGAATCCGGCTATAGAACCGCTCATCCCCCACTCCTGACCTAAAGGAACAGGCCCCTCATGCGCGTTGGCGTGCCGAAGGAAATCAAGACTCTGGAATTTCGCGTCGGGGTGACGCCGGGGGTCGCCCAGCGCCTCATCCGCGAGGGTCATGAGGTGTTCATCGAGTCGGGCGCCGGGGCGGGGATCGGCCTCGCCGATGAAGCCTTCGCCGATGTGGGCGCCCAGATCCTGCCCACCGCCGATGATGTGTTCGAAGCCGCGGACATGATCGTCAAGGTGAAGGAGCCTCAGGCCGTGGAGATCGCGCGCCTTAAGCCCCGCCACATCCTTTTCACCTATCTGCACCTCGCCGCCGACCTGCCCCAGGCGCGGGGGCTGATGGAGTCGGGCTGCACCGCCATCGCCTATGAGACCATCTCTGATCGCTGGGGCCGCCTGCCGCTCCTGGCGCCCATGAGCCAGGTGGCCGGGCGCATGGCGGTGGATGTGGGCGCCTATCATCTGCTGAAACCCGCGGGCGGACGCGGCCTCTTGCTCGGCGGCGCGCCGGGGGTTCTGCCGGCCCGGGTTCTGATCCTGGGCGGCGGGGTGGCCGGCAAGCACGCCGCAGAGATGGCCGTGGGCCATGGCGCCGATGTCACGCTCTATGACATCTCCGCCGCGCGCCTGGAGCAACTGGACGACCAGTTCGGCGGGCGGCTCAAGACCTGCTACTCCACCCATGATCTGGTGGCCGAGGCCCTGCCCACCGCCGATCTCGTCATCGGCTGCGTTCTGATTCCCGGCGCCGCGGCCCCGAAGCTGGTTACCCGCGCCGATCTCAAGACCATGCGCAAGGGCTCGGTCCTGGTGGACGTGGCCATCGATCAGGGCGGATGCTTCGAGACCAGCCATCCCACCACCCATGCCGATCCGACCTTCGTGGTGGAGGATGTGATCCACTATTGCGTCGCCAATATGCCGGGCGCCGCGCCGCTCACCTCCACCTATGCCCTGAGCGCCGCCACGGCCCCCTACATCTCCGCCCTCGCCGGCAAGGGTGTCGAGGCCGCCCTTGCCGCCGATCCCGGCTTCGCCGAGGGGCTGAATGTAAAAGGCGGCCGGGTCGTGCATCCGGCGGCGGCCCATGATCTGGGCTTGGACTAGGGAAGAGCTGCCAGGCCTCGCTTGAGGGCCTGGCGATAGATTCGGCTGACGCGCAGCGCCGTCTTGTCCTTGAGATGAACCATCGCGTCGCCATTGGCGGCGGATTCAATGCCGGTGATCCGGTCAAGGGCCACGATGTCGCGTCGATGGATGCGCACGAACCGCGCGGGGTCGAGCCGGGATTCGAGCCGGGTCAGGGTCTCGCGGAGCAGGAGGGCCCTTTTTCCGACGTGGAGTGCGACATAATTGCCCTGGGCCTCAATCCAGTCGATCTCCGCGACGCTGACCATTTGAGAGCGGCCCTTCTCCTTGATCTCGATGACTTTCAGAGGGACGAGACCAGGGTCGCGTGGAGGTTGAAGGGGCGGAGCGGCAGACAAGCGCGATTGTCTTAAGTGGGCCAGACCGCTCAAGGCCATGACCCCGGCAAAGACGAGAAGTTCATTGGCCGCGAGATCGTCTCGCCATCCCGCCAGGGAGGGCTTGTGCGCGGGCTCCAGAAACCAGAGGGCCAGGACGTGTCCGGCGATAATCAGGATGGATGCGGCTAGGCCCGCCGCCACGAGATGGATGGACCCATTCCGCCACCTGTGCGGCGCGGCGATGGGAAAGCGGCGGGATAGCTCAAAGAAGATCGGCGCGGTGGCGGACCCGAGGAGCCCCGCCGCCGCGACCCGCAGGACTTCGTGTGCCAGGTGAGGCGTCGCGCCCATGCCGACGGCGTTTACCCAGTTCCCAGGCGCCAGCGCGCCGACAATCAGCACCCAATAGACAAAGCCAAAGGCCGCTTCCCCAAGGCGCGAAGGCGCGCGCTCGCGGGGGCCTTCCGGCGCGGCCTCGGCGGTCAGGTCCTGGATGGCGGCCATGGTCATTCTTGCGACGGCTCGTATCCGACGTCCATGGGCCGTGACCCCTGATTTGTGACGAGACGGCTCCAAATGGGGATGGGCCGACCTATCCCCGCTCGCAAAACGCCTCACGCTTGATGGACCTGAGATGTTCGTGAGGTCAAACGTGAAAACCTTGATGTGTCTGGCCATTCTGGCCTCCGCACTTCTTGCGCCGCTCTTCGCCGTCGCGGGGGTTGTGAGGACAGACACGGGCGTGGTCCAGGGCGTGCGCCAGGGCGACCTTGATATCTACAAAGCCATTCCCTTTGCCACGCCGCCCGTGGGGGATTTGCGTTGGAAGCCGCCGGCGCCCGCGACCGCCTGGGCCGGCGTGCTCCAAGCTCGCGACTTCGCGCCGGCCTGCATGCAGACCGGGGTTTCGATGCCGGGCGAGAGGCGGCCCAGGATCAGCGAGGATTGCCTCTATCTCAACATCTGGGAGCCCGCCCGCCGGACCGCCGCGCCTCTGCCGGTGATGGTCTTTATCTATGGCGGCGGCTTCATGAACGGCTCGGCCGCGATGCCGCTTTACTGGGGAGACGAGCTGGCCAGGCATGGGGTGATCGTCGTCACCTTTGGCTACCGTGTCGGCCCCTTCGGATTTTTGGCGACGCCCGAACTGACCCGGGAATCGCCCGACCACGCCTCGGGGGATTACGGGATCCTTGACCAGATCGCCGCGCTCAAGTGGGTGAAGCGCAACATCGCGGCCTTTGGCGGCGATCCGGGGCGGGTGACGATTTTCGGCCAATCGGCCGGCGCCATGTCGGTGAGCATCCTGGCCTCTTCGCCCTTGGCCAGCCATTTGTTTCAGGGCGTCATCGCGGAAAGCGGTGGGGTGTTCGAGCCCCTGGAGCTGGCCCCGGGCTGGCTCCTACCCAAGGCGGAGCTGGCCGGGGAGGCCTATGGGGCCGCGCGGGGAGCCAAGACGCTTGCCGAGCTGCGCGCGCTCCCGGCGAGCCAGATCCTGGCTGGGGACGTGGTCGCGGTCTCTCACCCCGTTCTTGACGACTATGTGCTCAAGGAGTCGCCCTACGCTGTGTTCGCCGCGGGCAGGCAGGCCGATGTTCCCATGCTTATCGGCTCCAATGAGGAGGAAGCGCGGGCCTTGGTTGATCTTTCCAAGGTGAAGGCCGCGACCTTCACGGCGGATATCGAAAAAGCCTGGGGCGCACTGCCGCCGCCCCTGCTTGCGCCCTACCCGCACGCCACCGACGAGGAGGCCAAGGCCGGGCGCGCCCACTTCGAGCGCGACCTGCGATTTGGCTGGGACATGTGGGCCTGGGCGAGGCTCCAGGCGGCCACCGGTCGCCAGGGCGTCTACTATTATCACTTCACCCGCGCGCCGCCCTTTCCCGCGACGTCTGTCTATGCTGGCTGGGGTCCCAGCCACTATGCGGAACTCTGGTACGTTTTCGATCACCTGAACCAGGAGCCCTGGCGCTGGACGGCGGCGGACCGGACCCTGGCGGCGGACATGTCGACGTACTGGACCAACTTCGCCAAGACCGGCGATCCCAATGGCCGGGGCGTCCCGGCCTGGCCCAAGTTCACAGGGAGCGGCCAGGTCATTTATCTCGGCGACACGATCACCGTGGGCGGCGTCGCCGACCTGCCGTCGCTCAAGGTATTTGACGCGGTTTATGGTCAGGTGCGGGGATCAATGCCGCCAGCGGCGCCTCCCGGTCCTTCAGGTCCACCCCGGTAAATCCCAGCCGCCGGGCCTCGGTGAGCAGCCACGCGATCTTGTCGGCGGCCGCTTCGGCGCTCAGGCCGCCATGGGGGCGGATGTTGGAGACGCAGTTGCGGTCGCTGTCGAGGCGGCCGGTTCGAGGGCCCCAGGTAAGATAGGCGCCTAAGCTGTCGGCGGCGCTGAGGCCGGGCCGCTCGCCGATCAGGACGACAACCGCCTGAGCCGTCATGGCCTCGCCAATCGCGTCGCCGAGCGCCACCCGGCCCTGCCGGGCCAGGACGATGGGGCCCACGCGCAAGTCGGCGAGACGCGGGAGAAGGGCGCGGATCAGGGGCGGGGCATGGGCGTTGGCCGCAGCGGCTGAGAGGCCATCGGCGATCACCAGCACCAGATCGAAGGGGCCGGCGGGGAGGATGGGCGTTTGGGGATCGAGGCGGCGGCCCAGACTAGGGTTGCGCAGATAGGTGGGACGATCCGGCGCGGCGCTGTTCACGACAAGGCTCGGCGCGTTGATCTCGGCGGCCAGATGATCGAGGTCCAGTCCCTTGAAGACCGCGCCCCGGGCTAGGGCCTCGGCTCCCTGCAGAGCGAGCAAGTCGCCTGTGGGCAAGGATTGTCCAGTTCGCCCCAGGCCGATCCGCGCGGGTGTGGCGGCGCGCAAGGCGGCGAAGGGGTCCCGCGTCGGGATGGGGGGCTCAGCCATGGCCGGACATATCCGCCAGCATCCGTCCCGCCGCCGGCGAAGCACTGAGCGGCGTCATCAGACCATCGTCGCCGAGAAGGCCCACGCCTTGCAGCCAGGCTTCGAATTCCGGCGCCGGGCGCAGACCAAGCACCTCTCGGGCATAGAGGGCGTCGTGGAAGCTGGTGCTCTGATAGCCGAGCGCGATGTCGTCGCCGCCCGGCACGCCCATGATGAAATTGACCCCCGCCACGCCCAGCAGGGTCAGCAGGGAATCCATGTCATCGCCGTCGGCGGCGGCATGGTTGGTGTAGCAGATATCCACCCCCATCGGCAGGCCAAGCAGCTTGCCGCAGAAGTGATCCTCCAGCGCCGCGCGGATGATCTGCTTGCCGTCATAGAGATATTCCGGGCCGATNNAAGCCCACCACCGTATTGATCAGCAGGGGCTTAAAAGGCCGCGCCACGGCATAGGCCCGGGCCTCCAGGGTCTGCTGATCCACCCCATGATGGGCGCCCGCCGAAAGGGCCGATCCCTGTCCGGTCTCGAAATACATCACATTGTCGGCGAGCTCATAGCGACCAAGACCCAGCGCCGCCTCATGCGCCTCGCGCAGCAGAGCCAGATCGATCCCAAAGCCGCGATTGGCGCCCTCGCTCCCGGCGATTGACTGGAAGACCAGATCCACCGGCGCGCCCCGGGCCATCAGTTCCAGGGAGGTGGTGACGTGGGCCAGAACGCAGCTCTGGGTGGGAATGGCCCAGCGCAGGCGAAGATCGTCCATCATGCGCAGGAGCAGGCCCACGGTCTCCACATTGTCGCTGGCCGGATTGACCCCGATCACGGCATCGCCGCATCCCAGCGCCAGACCGTCGAGGATCGAGGCGGCGATGCCGCGCGTGTCATCGGTGGGATGGTTTGGCTGGAGGCG
>PLFA01000074.1:14170-14299 GCA_003136615.1 Caulobacteraceae bacterium
GTCGCGAAAGGCGCCCACGGTCAAGTGCGCCATGGGGGCGAATGCGGCGCTGTCGTGGGTGTCGATGATCAGGCGGCTGACTTCGTCCGCCTCATAGGGAATGACAAGCTCATTGAGGAAGGTCGTGAG
>PLFA01000020.1 GCA_003136615.1 Caulobacteraceae bacterium
GTCCAGGGGCTGGAGCAGTCGAAGAAGAATTCGATCATGGTTGCGCTCCCGCAAAGGCGCCGCTCGCCTTGCCGCGCGCGCCCCGCCGCCCTATCACCGCGCGCATGACGCAGGAAGCGCCCGCACCAGAGGCCCGGCGCTCCGCCTGGGCCATGTACACCCTGCTGTCGGTGATGTTCATCAACATCGTCGGTTTCGGCATCGTGGTACCGCTGCTGCCGTTCTATGGCGCCTCGTTCCACGCCGCGCCCTGGCAGATCGCGCTGATCTTTTCGGCCTATCCGATCGGCAACTTCTTCGGCGAGCCGTTCTGGGGCCGGCTCTCCGACCGCATTGGCCGCAAGCCGATCCTGGTCTCCACGGTGCTGGCCAACTGCATCTGCTATGGCGCCCTGGCCTTCGCGCCCAACATCTGGATGGCCTTCGTCATCCGCCTGGCCGGCGGCCTGGCGGCGGGCAACGGCTCGGTGGTCCAGGGCTATATCGCCGATGTCACCCCGGCCGAGCAGCGGGCCGGCCGGATGGCCAGGCTCGGCGCCGCCTATAATATCGGCTTCATCCTCGGCCCGTTCATCGGCGGCGTGCTGGCCAAGCCGTCGGCCGGACCGATCGGCTTCCAGATCCCCCTGCTCGCGGCCTCGGCCCTGGCCGGCTGCTCGGCGGTGGGCATCGCCCTGGCGGTGCGCGAGAGCCGGACGCGGCCGGCGGCCGATCACAAACCGCCCAGCCCCTGGGCCGCCATCGGCATGGTGGTCCGCCATCCGGTGGTGGGGCCCCTCGTCCTGCTGACGTTTTTGGTGGGCTTCGCCTTTAACGGCATCGAATCGATTTTCGGCCTGTGGGCCCATCACCGATACGCCTGGCAGCCGCGCGAGGTCGGGCTCTGTTTCGGCATCGCCGGGCTGATCTCTTCGCCCACCCAGTTCTTCATCACCGGCTCCCTGTCGCGCCGTTTCGGCGAGGCCCGGATGCTGGCCGTCGGCATGATGGGGACGGTGATCGCCATGGCCCGGCAGCCGTTCGGCGATGGCGGCTGGACCACCTATGGCCTGATGGCCCTGACGGCGCTGTCGTCCTCGGTGGCCTTTCCCAACGCCGGCGCCCTGATCTCGCGCAGTATCGGGGCCGACAATCAGGGGCAGGTCATGGGCCTGAACAACGCCGCCGGGGCCTTCGCCCGCTTCGCGGGTCCCCAGGGTGCGGCCATCGCCTTTTCGATGATCAGCCTCAACGCCCCCTATTTCATGGCCGCCCTGATCATCGCCCCGGCAATCTATCTCGCCCTCGCCGCCGGTAAGGCGGCCGGCGTTCGCATGCAGGCCTAAGCTCGCGCGACTCAGTCCCGCAGCAACTCATTGATGCTCGTCTTCGACCGGGTCTGGGCGTCTACGATTTTAACGATCACCGCGCAGGCGAGGCTGGGGCCCGCGCCATGCGGGTCGGGCATGGCGCCCGGCACCACGACCGAATAGGGGGGCACCCTGCCGCGATGAACCTCACCGGTCTTGCGGTCGACGATCCGCGTGGACGCGCTGAGGAACACCCCCATGGAGAGAACCGCGCCCTCGCCGACAATGACACCCTCGGCCACTTCCGAGCGCGCGCCGATGAAGCACCCGTCCTCTATGATGGTCGGCGCGGCCTGGAGGGGTTCCAGCACCCCGCCGATGCCCGCCCCGCCGGAGAGGTGCACATTGCGGCCGATCTGGGCGCAGGAGCCCACGGTGGCCCAGGTGTCGACCATGGTCCCCTCGCCCACATAGGCGCCGATATTGACGAAGCTCGGCATCAACACCGCGCCCCGACCGATGAAGGCGCCCTGGCGCACGACCGCGCCCGGCACGGCGCGAAATCCCGCGGCGGCGAACTGGGCCTCGTCCCAGTGGGCGAACTTGCTGGGGATCTTGTCCCACCAGGGCCCGAGCGCCTCGCCGAACGCCCCGCCGCGCAGGATCTGATTGGGTGAGAGGCGAAAGGCCAGGAGGATCGCCTGCTTCAGCCACGCATGCGTGACCCACCCGTCAGGCGTCTTTTCGGCGACCCGGGCGTGGCCGCTATCCAGACGCGCGAGACACTCGGTCACCGCAGTGCGTATCGGCCCCGTGGTCTCGGGGCTTAAGCTATCGCGAATATCCCAGGCCGCTTCGATCTCGGTCTCAAGATCGGCGAGGGTAAGATCTGTCATGGCGAGCTTCCGTCTTCAGATCCGCGCGGCGGCCAGGAAGGGCGCGAGGGCGGCCGTGCGGTAGTGGACAAAGGGCGCGGTGGACTGGGCGGCATGGGCGCCCACCAGAATGGTGGTCATGCCAAGCAAAGCGGCGGGCTCTAGATTTCGCTCCGCGTCCTCGAAAAAGGCGGTGGTCTTGGGGTCGATGGCGTGGGCGGCGACGATGCGTTCGAAGGCGGCCATGGCGGGCTTGGGTTCATAGGCGGCGTCGGCGATATGAAACACGCCCTCGAAGAGCTCCGTCAGACCAAGGCGGCTCAGGACCCGCTCCGTGTGGTCACGATCCGCATTGGTGAAGATGATCCGCCGTCCGGGGAGGCGCGCGAGAGCCTCGGCCAGATCCGCGTCGGCGATAAGGCAGGCAAGATCCACGTCGTTTATCGCCGCGTGGAAGACCTCGGGATCCACGTCATGGTGGGTCATCAGGCCTTTCAGCGTGAGGCCATGGTCGGCCAGGTAGCGCTTCTGAAGGGCCCAGGCCTCATCCCGGGGTAGACCGGTCAGGCTCTCCACATAGTCGGTGATGCGCGCGGAGACCTTGGGCGCGAGGCCGCTTTCCAGAGGGTAGAGCGTGTTATCCAGGTCGAAGAGCCATGTGGTCACGTGACGAAGATCGGCGCTCAGATCAGATTCAGGGGGCTCGCTCATCGCTTCACCAAGGTGCCCGCGCCATGTTCCGTGAACAGCTCCACCAGCATGGCATGGGGCCGACGACCGTCCAGAATGACCACCGCCTCGACTCCGGCCTCCACCGCGGCGATGGCGGTCTCCACCTTGGGNNAGGTGGCCGTCCGCATCAAGCACGCCAGCCACATCGGTCAGAAGCAGCAGACGCTTGGCCTTCAGCGCCCCAGCCAGAGCGCCGGCGACCGTGTCGGCGTTGATATTGTAGGTCCGGCCGTCGGCGGCGACGCCGATCGGGGCGATGACTGGAATATAGTCGTCCTCCGAGTCGATCAGACCGCGCACCAGCTTGGGGTCCACGTGGGATGGCTCGCCCACGAAGCCCAGGTCGACCACCTCCTCAAGGCTCGAGGCGGGATCGGTGCGCATGCGGCTGGCCTTTTCCACGGTGATCAGGCCGGCGTCCTTGCCCGAAAGCCCGACGCCCCGCACATCCGCGGTGGCCCCCGCCTGGGTTATCCAACTGGCGATTTCCTTGTTGATGGCCC
The DNA here is from genome assembly GCA_003136615.1 of Caulobacteraceae bacterium. Lineage (GTDB taxonomy): Bacteria > Pseudomonadota > Alphaproteobacteria > Caulobacterales > Caulobacteraceae > Acaudatibacter. Next base: position 3,400 of record PLFA01000020.1, read on the forward strand.
CGGACAAGACCATTTCGGCCACTTCCATGGTCGCCGCGTCGGTGACCCGAAGCCCATCCACGAAAGTGGATTTGACGCCCGCCTTTTCCAGCATCCGCGAAATCTGCGGGCCGCCGCCATGAACCACGACGGGCCTTACGCCCAGCAACTTCAAGAGCACGGCGTCGGCGGCGAACAGGCGAGCGATGGATTCCTCGCCCATGGCGTGGCCGCCATACTTGATCACCACGGTTTCGCGGTCATGAACCTGGATAAAGGGGAGGGCTTCGGCCAGGGTCCGGGCGGTCGCCCAGCCCGCCTCTTCGGCGCTGTCGGTCAATGAATTCAGGTCCCAACTAGAGCCTTCCGCGCGGAGCGCCGGGACTTAGGCGAAGAGCGCCGGCTTGTCATGTGAAACTGGCGGCCATGGCCTCCGCGCGCAGCTCCGCCATGCCTCCCCCGCTGGCCGCGGAGGTGAGACAAACGCGCGGAAAGGCGGCCGGGCGCCGGGCGATTTTCTTCAGCGTGGCTTCCATCATGGCGAGGCCCTCCGCCGGCTTGATCTTGTCCGCCTTGGTCAAGACCACCTGGTAGGACACCGCCGAGAGATCCAGGGCGTCGAGGGCCGTTTCGTCCGGCGGCTTGATCCCATGGCGCGCGTCGATAAGCAGGTAGACCCGCTTGAGATTGGGCCGCCCCCTTAAATAGGCGCGCCCGAGATCCTGGAACTTGCGGGCGGTCGTCTTGGAGGCCCGCGCGAAACCATAACCGGGCAGGTCCGCCAGGCGCAGCCGCTCATCCAACAGAAAGAAATTGATCTCCCGCGTGCGGCCAGGCTCCGTGGAGGCCCGGGCGAGACGGTGGCGATTCACCAGGGCGTTGATGAGGGAGGACTTGCCGACATTCGAGCGGCCGGCGAAGGCGACCTCCGGCAGATCCGGCTCTGGCAGGCCCTCGAGGCTCGCGGCGCCCATAAGAAAGCTGACGGGCCTGGCGAACATCACCCGCGCCGCTTCGATCTCCTCGTCCGAGAAGANNGCTACCCCGCCTCGGGCTTGGCGGTGAACCGGCGTAGCAGGTCGTCGATGGGATTATCCACCTTGAAGCGGCGCATCATGATGTACTGCTGAAGGATCGTGATCAGGCTGCTCCAGGTCCAGTAGATCAGGAGGCCGACGGAATATTGCGCCATGATGAAGGTAAACATCAGCGGCATGAACTTCATCAGCGCCTGCTGGGTGGGATCAACGCCGGTCATGGGCGTCATCGACTGGCTGACCCAGATGCTGAGACCATAGGCCAGTGGCCATACGCCCACATGGAGCATGCCGCCCAGGATGCCCCCGATCAGCGGGGCCGCGGAAGGGTCCCAGGGGATCAGGCCAAACAGGTTGAAGAGGGTGGTCGGATCCCGCGCCGAAAGGTCATGAATCCAGCCGAAAAAGGGCGCGTGACGCATCTCGATGGTAACGGTGAAAATTTTGGTCAGGGAGTAGAACAGCGGGATCTGGAAGAGCACGGGGACGCATCCGCTCACCGGATTGACCTTCTCGCGCTGATAGAGGGCCATCATCTCCTTCTGCAGGGCGGGCGGATCTTCCTTCAGGCGCGTCTGGAGGATCTTCAGCTCGGGCTGAATCTTCTTCATCTTGATGCCCATCTCGTAGCCCCGATTGGCTAGCGGGAAGGTGACCACGCGGACCACCACGGTAAGCAGCAAGATGGCGACGCCGAAATTGCCCACATGCTGGTAGAAGAATTCCAGGAGGGCGAAGATCGGTTTGGTCAGGAACCACAGATTGCCCCAATCCACGGCGTCGTCGAACAGCGGGATGTGGAGGGCCTTTCCATAGGCGTTCAGCACCGGAACGGTCTTGGCGCCGGAGAACATGTGGGTCGTTTGAGTTATCGTCGCGCCAGGGGCGATGGTCTGGGCCTGACCGCCATAGGTCGTCTCATATATATCGACGCCGCTGGCGGCGTCGGCCGTTACCCGGGCCTTGGCGTCGATCATCAGAGACGGATCGGGGATGAAGGCGGTCATCCAGTACTTGTCGGTGATCCCGAGCCAGCCGCCGCGTGAGCGCCAGTCAATCTGACCCTTCTTTTTCCAGCTCTTATAGCCCGCCAGACGCAGGTCGCGATTATCGACGCCCAGAACGCCAATCGCGCCCTCGTGAACGATATTGATCTTGCCAAGCCCAGGCGGCAGGCCCTGGCGCTGAACCGAAACATAGGGCGCCACCGTGACCGGCGCGCCAGAGCCATTGGCCACCGAATCGGTGATGGCGAACATGAACTTATCATCCAAGGAAATCTGACGGGTGAAGGTCAGGCCGTTCGGCGCGGCGAAAGTCAGAACCACCGGATGATCAGGCGACAGGACGGAGCCTGAGGTCAGGGTCCACTGGGTCTGCGGCCCCGGAAGGCCCGACAGATTGGCGCCCAGCCAGCCGGCCTCCGCGAAATAGGCGTCGGCCATACCCTCGGGGCGGAGCAGTTCCACGCGCGGCGACGCGGGCGAGACCTCATCATGATAGTTCTTGAGGAAGAGATCATCGAACCGCGCGCCGCGCAGATCGATCGAACCGGCAAGCGACGGCGTATCGATGATCACACGGGGGCTTATCGCCAGAGCCGCGGGCCGGCTGAGGGTAGGCCTTTGGGCGAGAACCGGGGCCGCGGCGCCCGCCGCGCCGCCGCTCGTGCTCGCCGACGCCGCCTCGGCATGGGCGAGGCGCGCCTGGCGAGCCACCGGCTCAACGATGAACATCTGATAGGCGATGAAAAGGATCGCCGCGATCACCCCGAAGGTGATCATATTCCGGGTGTCTTCGTTCATAGGGCGGAAAGCGCCTCGTCTGGTGGTGTCGGCTCGGCCATGGTCGGCCCTGATATGGCGGTCGGGGACGCCTCACGCCAAGCATTGGCCCCCGGATTGGCGCGGAGATCAGCCGCGAGACGCGTGAGCGCGCTGGTCATGTCGCTGAGCAAGGATCCCCAAGGGCGGTTCGGGGTTCCGCCCCGGGCGATAAATACATAGTCGCAACCGGGGATGACATGAAGGGGCGCCAGAAGCCTCGCCGCCTCCCTTAGGCGACGCTTGGCCCGATTGCGCACCACGGCCCCGCCGATCCGCTTTGTCGCCGTGAATCCGATCCTGACAAGCGTCTCCTCATCCCCCCGCCAGCGCGCCTGGGCGCTCACAGCTCCGCGCGCGCAGGTAAGACCTCTGGCGGCCGCCAGGAATTCGGGCCGTGTCTTCAGTCTTGATATTATGGGGGCGACCACTTGGGAGCCGTCGGGTTGAGGGCCAGGGCGGCCAGAAACCTATTTTCGAGGGCCTCGGGATATGAGGCCCGGCTGATCAAGCCGTCAGAGTCTTGCGGCCCCGGGCGCGGCGGCGGGCGACGATCTTCTGACCGTTCTTGGTGGCCATGCGCGAGCGGAAACCGTGGCGGCGCTTGCGCACGAGACGGGACGGTTGATAGGTCCGCTTCACGAAGAAACTCCAGGACGAACGGCGGACGCCCAGAAGGCGAAGACCGCAATAATTGAGCCGCGCCTGTTAGGGGATGACGGGGCGCAAGTCAACGCTGGGGCTGAGCTGACCCTGGGCGCCCTCACCCCTCGAGCGTCTTCGCCGCGCCAAACAGACCCTTGCGCTCGACGCCGATGGCCGGGGCGGTCTTGCGAAGGGGTTGACCCTTCTCGAAGACGATCATGCTGTCATAGAAGGCCATGGCGAAGGTCTCGCGGGTGAAGGCGGTGGGCGTCACCGCGCCGCGGGAGTGGTCGGCGTTCAGCTCATCGACGAGGCCCTTGGCGCGGGTAATGAAGCTCTCCGGCGCNNACGCCGTTCTTTGGAATGGCCGGATAGAGAACCTCGAAACTTGCCTGGATGTGCGTCATCTGGTGGCTGCCATCGTCCAGCACGATATCGGGGGCGCCGAACTCCTCCATCACTTGCTTGAGAAACTGAGGGTTGGACTGATCGCCGATACGCACGAAGACCCCGTTCGCCTCGTGCGCCTTGCAGCGCGGATCAATATCGAGGCCGACAATCGTCGCCAGAGGACCGAAATATCGTCGCCACATAGGCAGCGATCCCCCCCGGGCCACGCCGATCTCGAAGAAGGTCAGGGTGCGGCCGCGCCAAGGTGCGAAGTGGCGTTCATATATGGGGAAATAGTGCTCCCACTTGTGGATCACCTTGCCCCGGTTGGTCAGAAAATCGCTCCAGAGGTCCATGCCGTCTCCTTCAGGCCGGGACCTAGCGCAAATCCCAGTCGCCGTCGCCAGCCTCCACGAACCCGGCTTGCCTCAGGATACGCTTGGCGCGGACGACGTCATCGTCGCCGACCATCAGGCGTAGCGGGATGATCGCCCGCCACAGGGCGCTGGCCTGACCGTCAAACACGTCACAAGCCACGTCCTCGCCCGCCAAGAGGGCCTGGGCGGCCAAAAGCTTTATGGAGTCGGTGGTGGTCATGAGGGCGATCACGGCGCGGCAGATGAGGTATGGCCAAGCGCCATGGCAAGCGCACTGATGGGAAATCCAGCTCTCTTGACCCATGAGCCCGCGCCAGGAGTTGACTGAATCATGACCCTAGAGCGTTCCAGCAACGTCGCCCGCAATGCCCAGGTCATCATCGCGGTTATCCTCGCCGGCGCGGCGCTGAGGTTTCTCGGCGGGGTGCTCACGCCTTTGCTCCTGGCGGTTTTTCTGGCCGTGATGGTCGAGGGGCTGGCCGACATGATCCGGCGACGGGCGCCTGGGCTGCCAAAAGCCCTCCCCACCCTGTTCTCGGTGATCTTCCTGGCTGGCGCCTTCGCGCTTTGTGTCGTGATCATCGCCGCGCGGGCGAGCGGCTTTGTCGAGACGCTGTCGGCGGCGGAGCCCCGCTTGGTGGCCATGCTCACGCAAATGGCGAGCGCGCTAAAGATGAAACAACCCTCCGCCGCCGCCAATATGGCGCTCAGCCTGGATCCCACCGCCTATCTGGGCGGAATCGCGCTGGGCCTCCAGGGGTTCGTCACCAACGCGATCTATGTCCTGATCTATGTGGGTTTCATGATCGCCTCGCGGCGCGTCTTTGATCGAAAGGCGGTGAAGCTCTTTCGCCAGCGCGGCCATCGACACGATGTCGTGAGCCTCGCCCTGCGCGTGCGGGATTCGATCCAGAGCTATCTATGGATACAGACCATCACCGGCGCACTCATCGCAGTGGTCTCCTGGGCCGTCATGGCGGCCGTGGGCCTGGAGAATTCCATTTTCTGGGCGTTCCTGATTTTCATCGTGAACTATGTGCCCATCGTCGGGGCGATCGCCGCCATCCTTGTGCCCGCCGTCTTCGCCCTGGTGCAGTTCAACACCACATGGCAGGCTCTCGTTATCCTGGCTGGGCTTTGGCTGGTCACCTTCCTCGTCGGCAATATCCTGCTCCCGCGCCTTCAGGGGCAGAGATTGAACATGGACCCCCTTGTGGTGCTTCTGTCGCTTTCATTCTGGGGCGCGCTTTGGGGGTTGCCGGGCATGTTCCTCTCAACGCCCCTGACGGTGCTGGTCATGCTGATCCTCGCCCAGTTCGAGGGATCCAGATGGCTGGCGGTGATGCTGTCTGCGGACGGGGAGCCTGATCGCCTGAGCAAGGCCTGATTTCGCACCAAGTCTTGCCTAGTGTCGAAACACCCGTACGCCCGTGAAGGCCATGGCCACGCCTGCGGAGTCGGCGGCGGCGATGACCTCGGCGTCGCGGATTGAACCGCCAGGCTGGATGACCGCGGTGGCTCCCGCCTCGACCGCTTGTAGGAGGCCATCGGCGAATGGGAAGAAGGCGTCCGAGGCGCAGGCGGAGCCCTTAGCCAGCGACTCGGTTAGGCCCGCGGCTTCCGCGGCCTCCCCAGCGCGCAGAGCGGCGATGCGAGCCGAGTCGCGGCGGTTCATCTGACCCGCCCCGATGCCGGCCGTGCGGCCATCCTTGGCGAAAACGATGGCGTTCGATTTCACGTGCTTAGCGATGGTGAAGGCGAAAAGCATGTCTTCCAGCTCGGCGGCCGTCGGCGCACGTTTGGTGACGATCTTCAGGTCGTCCGCTGTAAGGCGCGCGCGGTCGCGCGACTGGGTGAGGAAACCTCCCGCCACGGAGCGAAAGGTCTCGCCCGGCGCCGCGGGATCCGGCAGCGCGCCCGTCAGCAGAAGGCGAAGATTTTTGCGGCTGGCGAAGACTGACTTCGCCGCATCGTCCGCGTCCGGCGCGATCACCACCTCGGTGAAAATCTTGACGATCTCCTCAGCCGTGGCCGCGTCGAGCGTGCGATTGAGGGCGATGATCCCGCCGAAAGCCGACACCGGATCGCATTCCAGGGCGCGTTGATAGGCCTGCGTCAGGTCGGGCCCGAGCGCCACGCCGCAGGGATTGGCGTGTTTGATGATGGCGACGGCCGCGCAATCCGCCGGGTCGAACTCGGCTACGAGCTCGAGGGCCGCGTCCGTATCGGCAATGTTGTTATAGCTGAGCTCCTTGCCTTGGAGCTGACGCGCTGTGGCGACCCCAGGTCGGGGATGAGGAAAGACATATAGCGCCGCGTCTTGGTGCGGATTTTCGCCGTAGCGCATGGTCTGTCGGAGCTGGCCTGCGATCAGCTTGCGCGCGGGCCAGGTCTCGCCCGCGCCGTTCTGGCCGGCGAACCAGGCGGCGATGGCGCCGTCATAGGCTGCGGTGCGGGCAAAGGCGCGGGCCGCCAGGTCGCGGCGAAGGGCGAAGGATGTCGCGCCGCTCGCCTTCAGGGTCGCCAAGACGTCATCGAGGTCCTCCGGGGCTGTACAGACGGCGACATAGGCGTGGTTCTTGGCGGCCGAGCGGATCATCGCCGGACCTCCGATGTCGATATTCTCCACGCAGGTCTCAAAAGGCGCGCCTCCCGCGACCGTGGCTTCAAAGGGGTAGAGATTCACATAGAGGATATCGATGGGGGCGATGGCATGGTCGGTCATGGCCGCCGCGTGGTCGGGGGCGTCGCGCACGCCCAGAAGCCCGCCATGGACCTTCGGGTGCAGGGTCTTGACCCGGCCGTCCATCATTTCGGGAAAGCCGGTGAGGTCGCTGACGTCCAGCACCTTCAAACCGGCCCCGGCGAGGGCGGCGCGTGTGCCCCCGGTGGAGACGATTTCCACGCCGAGGACCGCCAAGGCCTCCGCGGCGGCGATAAGGCCGGTCTTATCGGAGACCGAAATCAGGGCGCGGCGCGGGCGAACCTGGTCCGGGGCGGGGGGGAATTGGGGCGCGGACATGGCTGGGCTCCTGCTTAAGGCTTAAGGCAAAGGAAGGCCCAGGCGCGCGGCGTATGGCGGTCGTCCGCCCCCTGCGCTCCCCGGTGGTGATCCACCTGCATCGCCAGTCACGCAAGGCGTGTAGGAATAGTCCGGCGCCAAAGCCAAATCAACGCGCGCGGGCGAGCCTCGCCACGAAGAATCCGTCGATCCCACCCTCAAGATGGTGCGGCAGAACCCGCAGCCAGCCCTCGGCGGCGAGACTGGCCGGCGGCGCCCCGCCCTCGCCGGGTTGGACGGGGTCGAGCGTAAACTCCGCATGGCTCGTCATAAAGCGACGAAGCTGGCCTTCCCCCTCCTCCGTCTCCAAGGAGCAGACGCTATAGATAAGTCGCCCGCCGGGTCTCACTCGGACCGCCGCGGCCTCAAGCAGCCGCGCTTGAACCGCGGCGAGCGGCGCGAGGTCGCCGGGCTTGGCGTTCCACAGCACATCGGGATGCCGTCGAAAGGCGCCCGTGGAGGAGCAGGGCGCGTCGAGGAGGACCACATCGAAGGCGCGGCCGTCCGACCACTGGGCGGCGTCCTCGGCGATCATCTCCGCGGATAAATTGAGGCGCGTGAGACCCGCGGCCAGACGACGAAGTCGCCCCGCCGACTTGTCCAGGGCGGTGACTTTCGCTCCCGCGGCCGCGAGTTGGAAGGTCTTGCCACCAGGGGCGGCGCACATGTCCAAGGCTGTGGCCCCCGCCAGCGGACCAGCCAGACGGGCCGGGAGGGCGGCGGCGGCGTCCTGCACCCACCAGCGTCCCTCACTATAGCCGGGCCACTCCGCCACATCGCCCCGTCGGCGCAGGCGGACCGTGCCCCCAGGTAGCGTTTCGCCCTCCAGGAGAGCGGCGAGCTCCTCATCCGTGTCATTGCGCGGGGTGAGATCGGTCGCCGGCTCCTCGGCAATGCAGGCCGCCATGGCCATGGCGTCGGCCTCGCCATAAGCGGCCCGCCATCGCGACAGCAGCCACGGCGGCGCCAGGGAGGCGGGGTCGTCAGCCGGCTGGCCATCCCGCAGCGCGCCGCGCAGGACGGCGTTGACGAGGCCTCGCAGAGCCTGAGGGGTCAGGGCGACCGTGGTGTCCACCGCGGCGAAGGCCGGCGTGTCCAGCCAGAAGGCCTGGGCCAGACCCAGCCGCAGCAGTTGGCGCACCTTGGCCGGGGGCTCGCGCTTGAGCTTGCCATCCAAGATCCGATCAATGGGACCCAGGCGCCGCAGCGCCACCATAACCACGGCCCGGGCAAAGCCCCGATCCTGGGCCGAAAGGCCCAGAAATCGCGGCGCGCTGAGCGCCTCGTCCAGACCGCCGCGCCGCGCAAGCGCGGACTCGATCAGAAACAGCGCCCCGAGGCGCGCTTCAAGGGCTGGCGGGGTTTGCGTGTTCACGGAAGCGTCCCTGCCCTGTTTGACCGGGAAGGGGCAAGGGCCGGGGCTATAATCGCGGCTCGGCTTGATCGCGCTCCTCTAGGCCCTACAATCTGTCGAAGATGACCCAACCGCCCCCGAACGCCGCGCCCGGAAAAACCCTGAGCCCCCCTGCGGAACGCGCCCTGCGCGAGGCCGCTGATCGGCGCGCCAGGACGGCCACGCGGCCCCCCGAACCGGCTGAAAGCGGCGGCGTCGCTGGCCCAGACCCCACGCGCTTCGGCGATTGGGAGCGCAAGGGCCTCGCCATCGACTTCTAGGGCGCCCAAGACTTCTAGCGCGTTGGAAAGTCAGCTAAGCCCCGACCATGGATCTGGCCGATTTCGCGATCAATTTCTTCGTCGCCCTGTTCGCGCTCATCGATCCGGTGGGCAGCGTACCCCTGTTCGCGGCCGCGACGACCGGAGCGACCCGCTCCGGACGACGTTTGACAGCGGTCTATATCGCCATCTTCGCCTTCGCTTTTCTGTCGTTCTTTTTCCTCACGGGCCTCGCCCTGCTGAGGTTTTTCGGCATCTCCATGCCGGCGTTCCGCATCGCCGGCGGCATTCTTCTGCTGCTTTTGGGCCTCGACATGGCCCGCGGCGACATTGTCCAGACGGCAAACGCCTCAGGCCGCGAGGGCGTGGCGCTCTCCACCCGCGCCGACGCCCTGATGCAGTTCGAGCGTCTGATCGTCCCCTTCGGCATGCCCCTGCTCATCGGCCCCGGGGCCATTTCCTCGGTGGTCATCTATGCCGAGGAAGCCCGCAAATTCGGGGCGACGGGATTTGCCATTGGCGTGGGGGTGATTGGCGCCATCGCTCTGATGATCGTCGCGGCCTTCTGGTTCACCGAGGTGATCTCCAAGGTGCTGGGCCGGGTGGGCGCGGCCGTGGTGATACGCGTGCTGGGGCTCATCCTTTGCGCCATGGCCGTGCAGTTCATGCTGGTGGGCCTGGCGGGTTCGACGGTGAATCTCGTCCGGCGCGACACGGCGACGCCCTATCAGACCCCGGCTCAGAAGGGGTCCCAGAAGGACTCAGTTGGTAATGCGACTGGCTTGGCTGGCCATCAGGGTCATGCCCCATTCCTCCGGTAGAAGCTTCGCCGCCGCGGCGATCGCCTGGTTGGGCGCGCCCGTCACGCATATCGGGCGATTGGCCTCCACGGCCTCGTAGCCCAGGGCCGCGACCTCATCGGCGCCGAGCCACAGCCAGGGCGGCGTGCGCGCGCCCACCGTCTCGCGCGTATTATTCACGTCGTGAAACTCACTATAGGTGAGGCCAGGGCAAAGCGCGGTGACGTGGACGCCCTGAGCCCGCAGCTCAAGGTGCAAGCCTTGAGAGAACCGCACGAGGAATGCCTTGGCCGCGCCATAGAGCGCCGCGCCCGGGGCTCCGGAGATAAGTCCGGCCAATGATGCGACATTGACGATACGGCCAAACCGCCGCTCCGCCATCCCAGGGGCCAACTTGTGGGCCAGTTCACAAGGCGCCAGGGTCAGGACGCGCAGGAAGTCGGCGTGGCGCTCCCAGGCGACCCCATTGAAGGCCCCGGCGATTCCATAGCCCGCATTGTTCACGAGCGCATCAACCGCCCGGCCATGAGTGGCGATCTCCGCCAGAATGGCGGCGGGCGCTTCAGGGTCCGCGAGATCGGCGGGGATGACGAGGCTCCGGACGCCATGGCGCAGGCTCAAGCGATCGGCGAGGGCCGTGAGGCGATCCGCCCGCCGGGCGGTAAGGGCGAGATCATAGCCGTGGGCGGCGAGAACCTCGGCAAAGGCGGCGCCGATTCCCGCGGAGGCTCCGGTTACGAGGGCAAGACGCGCGGTCATGGCGGGGCGGTGCGCTCCATAAGGCGGCCACCAGTGGCCTTGGGGATGAAACTAAGCGCCGTCTATAGGCATTCAAAGATCTTGGACTGCCCTATTTTGGTAGGCGCGTTGCGAAGGGCGATTTCATGGCGATTGAATGGCGCCCAGATCAGGTGTACGGCGCGCGCCCATTGCCCCGGATGTCTTAGCGTCCACGATGGTTTAGCAGGCGCCCGCGCGACGGGCTGGAGGATATGATTTGGACGCGTCTGCTTCGGCGGCGCCGGCGCTGACCGGACCGGTCTCGCCGACGGATCTGACCCCCGANNGCGGTGGGCGTCGTCTTCGGCGACATCGGCACAAGTCCGCTCTACGCCCTGCGCGAGGCCCTCGCCCACGCGAGGCCCGTTGGGCCGCCTCACATGGCCGTGCTTGGCGTGGTGTCCCTGATCCTTTGGGCCCTGACCCTGATCGTGACGATCAAATATATTCTTGTGCTGATGCGAGCCGATAATGGCGGCGAAGGTGGTCCGGTGGCGCTTATGAGCCTGGCCCAGCGCGCCCTGGGGCGCCCCTCGGCGATCCTCTTTGGCCTGGGAATTCTGGGCGTCTCGCTCTTCTACGCCGACGGGGTGATCACGCCCGCCTTTTCCGTCCTATCCGCTGTGGAAGGGCTTAAGGTCGCGCCGCGCCTGGGCGATATTCTTACGCCCCTGGTTCTTCCCGTCGCCGGCGTGATCCTGATCGTTCTCTTCATAGGCCAGGCGCGCGGGACGCATCGGGTCGCGGCCCTGTTCGGCCCCGTCATGACCCTATGGTTCCTAACCTTGGCCGCTTTAGGGATTCTTCACATGACCGATGATCTCTCGGTGCTGAGGGCGATCAGTCCCTATTGGGCCATCCATTTTCTGGTGCGAAACGACTTTATCGGTTTCGTCATCCTGGGCAGCGTCTTTCTCGCGGTCACCGGGGCGGAGGCGCTTTATGCGGATATGGGGCAATTCGGCAAAAGGCCCATACGAGCGGCCTGGCTCAGCCTCGTCTTTCCCTGTCTGGCGCTCAATTATCTCGGTCAGGGCGCCCTCGTCCTTCATAACCCCGGCGCGCGCTCTAGTCCCTTCTTCGATATGGTCCCTCATTTCGCTTACTGGCCGGTGCTTATCCTGGCGACGGTGGCTGCGGTGGTCGCCAGCCAGGCGGTGATCACCGGCGCTTTCTCGATGACCCGCCAGGCGGTGCAGCTAGGACTGCTTCCTCGCATCGAAATTCGCCGAACCTCCGCCACCCAGGCCGGCCAGATCTTCGTTCCGGCCATTAACGGTATGATGATTGTTGGCGTACTGGTGCTGCTGGTCGTGTTCCAAAGTTCCCACCGCTTGGCCTCCGCCTATGGCGTGGCCGTCACCGGTACGATGCTGCTGAGCACCGTGGTGCTTTATGTGGTGGCGCGCCGCCTGTGGAAATGGCGATGGGTGCAAGTGCTAGCCCTCCTCGTGCCGATCTCCTTCGTCGATGTTGTCTTCCTGGCGTCGAATTTACTTAAGATCGTCGACGGGGCCTGGCTGCCGCTCGCCTTTGGCGCGGGGCTGGTGGTCGTCATGTGGACCTGGTCGCGCGGCGTGCGCATTCTCACCGAAAAGACGCGCCTGGACAGTCCGCCCATCGGCGAACTCATTCAAATGCTGGCGCGGAAACCGCCGCATCGGGCGCCCGGCACCGCGATGTTCCTGACCGCCAATCCCGACCTCGCGCCCGTCGCCCTCATGCACAATCTGGCGCACAACAAGGTGCTTCACGAGCGCAATGTTCTGCTCACCATCCAGACCGCCGAAACGCCTCGGGTGAGTGAGGAGGACCGGGTCAGGATCGAGGCGATCGGGACGGACTTCCGCCGCGTGACGCTGCGTTATGGGTTCATGGAGAGCCCCAATGTCCCCAAAACCCTCGCCCATTGCAAAAAGCTCGGACTGAAGTTCGACATCATGTCCACGAGCTTCTTCCTCGGGCGCCGCTCCCTCGTGCCTGACGCCCGCTCGGGCATGCCCATGTGGCAGGATCACCTGTTCATCTTCCTGATGAAGAACGCCGCCAGCCCCATCGACTTCTTCAAGATTCCCCCCGGTCGCGTCGTGGAGCTGGGGACACAGGTGACGGTCTAGACGCGATCACCCGCGCCGAGTTGTATCTTGCGGTGGTCCGCGCTCTTGCTCCACGGCGATGTCGCCCATAAAGCGCGCGCTCAATCTGCCGTTAGGATTCCGCCGTGACCGCCTCATCGTCCATCAAGAAAGTTGTCCTCGCCTATTCCGGCGGTCTGGACACCTCCATTATCCTCAAATGGTTACAGCAGACCTATAACTGCGAGGTCGTCACCTTCACCGCCGACCTAGGCCAGGGCGAGGAGTTGGGACCCGCGCGGGATAAGGCTTTGCTGCTCGGCATAAAGCCAGAAAACATCTTCATCGAGGATCTGCGCGAGGAATTCGTGCGGGACTACGTCTTCCCGATGTTCCGAGCCAACACCGTCTATGAGGGGCAATATCTGCTGGGGACATCCATCGCCCGGCCGCTGATCGCCAAGAGCCAGATCGACATCGCCCGCAAGGTTGGCGCCGATGCGGTCTGTCATGGCGCCACGGGCAAGGGCAATGACCAGGTGCGCTTTGAGGTGGCCTATTATGCCTTGCAGCCGGATATCAAGGTCATTGCACCCTGGCGGGAGTGGGATTTCAAGAGCCGCGAGGCGTTGCTGGCGTTCGCCGAGGCCCATCAAATTCCGATCGCCAAAGACAAGCGCGGCGAGGCGCCTTTCAGCGTCGACGCCAATCTCCTCCACTCGTCATCCGAGGGGAAGGTGCTGGAAGATCCCGATGTGGAGGCGCCGGAATTCGTCCATATGCGGACGATCTCGCCCGAGGATGCGCCCGACAAGGCGACCATCTTCACTCTCGATTTCGAGCGCGGCGATCCTATCGCCATCGACGGCAAGAATCTTTCGCCCGCAGCCCTGCTGACCCGGCTCAATGAGCTCGGCCATGACAATGGCGTCGGCCGACTAGATCTGGTGGAGAACCGGTTCGTGGGGATGAAGTCCCGCGGCGTTTATGAAACACCAGGAGGAACGATCCTCCTGGCCGCCCATCGCGGCATCGAATCCATTACGCTCGACCGGGGCGCCATGCATCTCAAAGACGCACTGATGCCCCAATATGCCGAACTCATCTATAACGGTTTCTGGTTCTCGCCGGAGCGGGAGATGCTTCAGGCCGCCATCGACGCCTCCCAAGGCAGGGTCAACGGCCAGGTGCGGGTCAAACTCTATAAGGGCAATGTCTCAATCATCGGCCGCTCTAGCCCGGATTCCCTCTATGATCAGGACCTGGTGACCTTTGAGGAGGGCGCCGTCGCCTATGATCATCGTGACGCCTCGGGCTTTATCAAGCTAAATGCCCTGCGCCTGAGGGTCACTGCGCGGCGTGATGCCCGAGCGGCCTCCTCGCGCAAACAGATGAGACCCGCCTGAGATTTCCTCAAATAATCTAAAGAGGTCTTGTTTCCCGCGTGAAATATTCGTTATAATACTGCTATTTACAATACAAACTGCGAAATTAACCCGATCGCGATCAGATTTTGATTTCGAACCCTTTTAGTGTGCGTCCCTCCGTGCCTAGAATGGTTGTGCGAGTGTTCGCCCGGAGCTTCCGGTGTGCTTGATAGAAGACCGAAAGACGGCCTTAGTGATACCGACCCCGTCCGCACGGTCGTGCTGGTCGTGGAAGACGAAGCACTTGTCCGTCTGAACGCCTGCGACATGCTGGGCGACATGGGCTTCGAAGTGGTGGACGCCGCCGATGGGGTCGAGGCGCTGCAATTGCTTGAGGCGCGGCGCGACATCGACCTTATTTTCAGCGACTGCCGCATGCCGCGCATGACAGGCCCCGAATTGGCGCGGGCCGTAGCGGGCCGCTGGCCAAGGCTGAAAATCATTCTAACCACAGCCTATCAGGATATTGAAACGCCGCCGTGGCCATTGATCCCCAAGCCCTATAACGCGCGCACCTTAGAATATGCGGTCAGGCGCGCCATCGCCACCGAAGGCTGATCACCCGTGCGCTGAAGATTACGCCCGAAGGCCATTCGTGACGCCCCCGTCATTTTTCTTGACTCACCTTTTGGTCGCGCTCAGATTGGCGCTTAGGGAAGATCAGGATTGGGAGAGAACAACATGGCCGATGGCAACATAACCAAGGACTCCATGTATGATGCCGTGGCGCCGGATGATTTCGAGGCCATGCTGAACCTCGACCGTTATGGCGAGCGGACCAACGCCTTTGATAAGATCATTAGCGCCACCCATGACCACTTCTGGGACCCACTCGACAAGAAGTACATCGACTTCGACGAGCCCTGGGACATGATGAACGAGCCTCTCGTCCCCGAGTCCCTGAATATCGCCATCCAGACAGATTACGTCTCTAGCCACCTCAAAGACCCGTCGCTCAGGGCTCAGTTCATCAATAAGTCGTTGCTGCGGAGCTTTTCCTCGATCCTCCACGGCGAGCAGGGCGCGCTGAACCTCTCGGCCTCCCTCTGCCACGTCCTCTATGATCAGGGAGCTCAGGAATACGCCGCCAATCAGACCCGCGAGGAAGCCCGCCACGTCACGGCCTTCGCGAAATATATCAAGGCCCGCTGGGGCCGGCCGGTGGAATGCGGCGCGACCCTGAAGAACCTCCTGGTGGAGATCATCCACGCGCCGGAGGTCTATAAGAAGATCATCGGCATGCAGATGCTGGTGGAGGGCCTCGCCATGGGCGCCTTCGCCACCTTCTTCCAGCAACTGCGCGATCCGCTCGGGCGCAAGCTGATGCAGCTCGTGATGACCGATGAGGCCTTCCATCACAAGTTCGGGAAGATCTGGGCCGACCGCACGGTTCCCAAGCTTTCACCCGAAGAGCATGCCATCATCGAGGATTGGGCGGCCCACTGCTTCCA
>PLFA01000169.1 GCA_003136615.1 Caulobacteraceae bacterium
CAAGAGGCTCGCGCCCAACGCCAAAGCCCACGCCGGCATGGCCGGGCGCCAGCAGTCCACGTTCCCAAAGGGACTGGCAGATGAAAACGTGTTCCCAAACCTTGCGGTGATAGGTGGGGCCAAAGCCGAGGCGACTGCCCCAATACGCAAAGTAGGGTTGCTCGAAACTCTCCTGCCGGCAGCAGGTGGAGAACAGCATTACGCCCGGCTCGGGCTCGGCCGGAGGCTGGGTGGGCCCGCCCACCCAGAGATCGTTCGAGGGCAGACTTATCTGGCCCAGCAGAAGGCGGTTTTCGCGGGTTAGGATATCGACCTGCCACGAAAGATGATCAAGGCGCTTGGAGTTGGCCCGGGAAATCTCTGATATTTCGTTGAAGCGCTCCTTGAGTTCCGCCCACATCTCTTGAAGCTGCTTAAACATCAAATTCTATCCTCGGATAAGGCTGGATCCGACGACGGGGCGCCTACGAACTTCAAAGCAACTCCCAGGAAACCGATCTCGCCCTCGAAAGCCGCGCGCTTAACCCAAAGCCTGAACTGGGCGTGGTCAGTCTCACCGAAGGTGTTTTCGAGATTTATCGTGTGGAGCCCCGGCACGCCATATGGGAGGTTCTGGAGGATAAAATCTTGTCCGGCGCCGAAATCCACGGCCAGGGGGCGCCTCGCGGCCGGAGCCGAGATGCGAAGGACAACGCTGGCGCGCCATTGACCCGGCGCGAGCGTCTGGAAAGGGCCGAAAATCAGATGGCGGGCTCGACCGGTGGCGTCAATTACCGAGGAGCAAGGGGTATGGCTCGTCTGATCCTGGCTCGAGGTCAGGAACAGGTTATAGGGCCACCAGATTTCCGCCTCTCGCCGCAGGCGCTCGTTGGCGATGTCGAACATCCGCGCCTCCTCCTCTTGGAGGACGAGCGCGGGATCTTGCGCGACGCGGCGCTTAGATCCGAATGGCATCCGGGTTGTGATGCTCCTCCCAAACCGCGTGATAAACATCGATGGCGACGCCGAGGTCGTCGAAAAGCTTAGCTTGTCCATTATCTATTACGATCGCCCGATCACAGTGAGTGCGTAAGAATTCCAGATTGTGGGTAGCAATGATAAAGGCCTTATGCGCGCGACGACCAAACAATTCCTCCTCGCATCTTTGGGTGAAGGCCGCGTCGCCAACCGCGATAACTTCATCGATGAGATAGCAGTCGAAATCTATCGCCAGGGAAAGACCAAAGCCCAGGCGGGCGCGCATCCCAGATGAATAATGCTTGATCGGCATATAGAGCGCCTCGCCCAGATCGGCAAAGTCATCGATCCTTTCGGCGAAGCCCTTCATCGGCTTCTGATAGAGGCGCGCGATCAGACGGATGGCATCCATGCCGGTCATGCCGCCTGCAAAACCGCCAAAACCCAAGGGCCAGGAACAACTCATGCTCCACCGCGCGCTGCCCCGGGTCGGGGCCAAGACTCCGCCCAGGATCTTGATCAGGGTCGATTTCCCCTGACCGTTTCGTCCGATCAGGGCGATACGACCGCCCGGGGGCAAATCGAAATTGAGGTTTTGGAATAGCCACCGCTCATGACCATGCGTCGGATAGCTCTTGGCAAGGTCGCGGACGAGAAGCATGCGCGCCTCGCCCTAGTTCTGCTGATGTTCGCGCAAACCCGCGATGACCAGGGCGATGATTCCATAGGCCAGTAGAGCCGAAACCATGATCAGCATCACCATCCTTAAGCGGTGGGGCTCCTCGGGCCTGTCCGGCAGGGTGGGATTGACCACGCGCTGCAGAAAGACCTGCTGACGGCGCGCATCCAGATGAGCTGACTCAAGACCGGCCACCGCTGATTCCAGCCCCTTGGCCGCCAAATCGCTGTCCAGCATCAGTTTCTGGTATTGGGCGACCTTTGGGGCCAGGGAATTGGCAGCGCCGGCCTGGCTGGCGCGCTCGTTGTCGATCTGGCCCTGGAACGCCGCGATCTGCTTGTCCAGGAGAGGGAGCTGCGGGCTTTGAGGCGCCGCCGCCGCCACGGCGTTGCGCTGCGCCTTCAAGGTGTCGATCTGGGCTTCCAGATGGCTGAGCAATTCGAGGTCCGCCGCGGCGGACTTGTCGGGGTCAATCATGCGCGCCCCATTGCGATAGAGCGTCAGGGCGGCCTGAGCCTTGGCGACGGCGCCCACCGCATCGTCCACTTGCCGCTGGGCCTGGGCGACCTGATCACTGAGGGCCCGGGCGTTCAGAGCGGCGACCCAGGCTTCGCTACGATCACGCATGGCCATGGCCAAGCGCTGGGCGTCCTGGGCGCGAAAGGCGCGAACGCTGAGCGTGGTTATGCCCGTTTGCAGGTTGTATTCCACCGTCGCGAAGCGCCCAAACGCCTTATAGAGACGCTCCTGGTTAGGGGACTCAAACGCGCGCGGATACCGATATAGAAAATCCGCCTCGGGCCGGCTGACAATTTGGGCAAGCCCGGCATGTTGCGTGAAATCCATCACCGCGCCCCGGGATGTCATATAGTCCTTGACCTCATAGGCGGTGACTTGGCTGAGATCGCCGCCCGCCGCGCCCACGGTGGAGAGGATGGAGTTCAGGCCNNAACAGAAAGAGCCAGGGAACCTTGCGCACCCAGGCCGGCGCGCCTTCGAAGCTCTCGCTGGTGGAATCGGCATACGTCAAGGACGGGGAGCCTAGAGGTCCTCGATCGTGCATTCTTACTCCTGAAGATGACCAGCCCTGATCTGGCGCATGCGTGTAAACATGTGCTTCTAGTCTAGGCTGTGGCGCTAATAAGGCCAAGCGGGATAACACCCGCAGGGTTGGCTTGTTCCATTCCCATGGCGACGGCGACACGAGCGAAATGGTCGGACCAGTTAGGGCGGGCCCTTGGCGCCACGGCGCGGGGCTGGTGGCACGCCCCTTCGATCGCCGCAAGCCAGCCTAGCCCGTCGATCGGATCTATAAGTTGCGCCTGGCCCATGAACTCGCGATGCACCGTTAGGTCGGACGCGATGACCGGGGCGCCCAGGGCGATGGCTTCATTGACCGGCAGATCGAAGCCTTCGGTGAAGGACGGGGCCAAAAGGGCGCGGGCGTTGCGAATGAGCTCAGCCAACTGGGCGTCGGTGAGGCTGTTGGCTTCATGCACCAGGCGCAGAATGGGTGGGGAGCGTTCCAGGTGATCGAGGATCGATTCGTTCTCCCACCCCCTTTGACCCACCAGGACCAGTATCGGGGCCGCGGCGCCCATTCGCTCGGCCAGGCGGCGCCAGAGGGTCAGGAGAAAGGCGACGTTCTTGCGCGGCTCCAAGGTGCCGACACATACGAAATACGGGCGGCAGGGCCAAGAGGGCGGAGACGGCCCCAGAAAGGCCGGCTCCAGCCCCAAGGGGGCCACGCATACGGGCGGCGCAACCTGACCGTTCGCCTTCGCATAGGACGCGAGGTCTTCCGCCGTGGCGGCGGAATTGGCGATGACCAAGGCGGCGTTGCGGCAGACCGCGTCGACCCGGATGCGGTGCAGCCGCAGGGCGCTCGGGCTACAATATTCCGGATGATGGATGGGAATGAGGTCGTGGATCATGACCACGGACCGGATCCCCCGGGCGGTCAGACGGTCGAGCACCTGGGGTTGTTCGAGGCCAAAGTGGCTGACATTCATATAGACGGCGCCCGCCGGGACGGCGGCGGGACGCCAGCACAGCAAGGTCTTGAGCACCGCGGGCAGATAGCGTTGGACCGTCGCCGTGACGCGGCTGGACCTGGCTTTGGAGCGCAGAGGTCGTTCCGTCGGCGAGCCCTCTTGCGACAAAGCGCGCCGCAGAGCGCGCCACGCCTCCTCCTGACCCGGCGGCGGCGCCGTGGACTTTCGCCGAAGCAGGCGCTCGAGGCTAGACCGACTGACGGGCCAGATCACCCCGCCCCAAGTACATACCGGACGCACCTCGAGATCGGCGCGGCTGAGCAGCCAAGCGGCATAGGCCTCGGTGGTCCGATCAATCCCCGTGGGCGAGGTGAGGGTCTCGCGGATAAAGAGTCTTGAGACATCGAACAGGATAGTCTTGGGCGCGGACATTAGGCGAAAGGCTTATAGAGACCCGTAAGCCGCGCGCCATAGGCCGCCTCGTTAAATCTTTGGGCCTGGATGAGGCCCCGCGCCGCCAAGTCGGATCGCAGATCGGCGTCCGCCTCGAGAGTGCGGATCGCCTCTCGGATCGCGTCCACGTCGTAGGGATCGACCAGGAGAGCGGCGTCGCCCGCCACCTCCGGCAGCGATCCGGTGGTGGACGCCAAAACCGGCGTTCCCATGAGCATGGTTTCAAGCACCGGCAGACCG
>PLFA01000188.1 GCA_003136615.1 Caulobacteraceae bacterium
AGCCTTTGTGGACGCCGGCCAAAGCACATAGACGACCTGCAGGTCGAGCAGAGCGTGCAAGGCCATGGCGGGGATCAGGGCGCCGCTCAGAAGGAACAACAGCCCCAGGAAGAGACCGGCGACCGCCGTGCTGAGCACGCCCTTGAACCCTTGGTAGGCGTGGCCGAGGCCGAAGATCAGGCTTGAGGCCGCCAGCGCGCCTAGCAAAGGAAAAGCGACGGCTCCGCCGTGAAGCAGGCGGATCAGAAAGCCGCGGAACAGAATCTCCTCGCAGACGCCGGCCGACAGGCTGACGAGAATGAAGGCCGCGCGCTCGGCGCCGGCGCCCGGCAGGAGGCCCGGCAGCGTGGAGAAACCTCGCCGGATCGCCGCCGCATAGGCGCCTCGCCAGCGCGGGCCGCGCAAGCTCTGGAACAGGGGCAGAAGAGCGACGAAAAGGTAGACGCCCGTCAGAACGCCGATCACCGGGGCCGTGATCGGCGCCGCTGGCAGCCAGGCCTCGGGAGCGGCGGGAGTGTGAAGCAGGGGTGTCCATCCGCAAATCCTGATCGCGGCCAAGGCCAAGGTCCACAGAACCGCGATGGTAATCCCATAGGCCATAAGCTTGCGCCGCGGGCCGCACTCAGACCCGTAGATCCGGCGCTCCAGCGGCGCGGTCAGCAGGCCCATCACCGTGAGTAAACCGGCGAGGCCCCAGGCGGCGACAAAATGGCTGGACACTGGTGACTCCTAATGTGAATGCACTGTTGCATTTACATTATCGAAGAGTGTCGTCAACCCCGATGGAGGTTGAGCGCAGATAGCTCTGGGCGATCTGTCGATTCCCTGGGATGTTCGCGCGCGATGAATTCGGTCTCACGAGCCCCGCTCCAAGCCCGCAGCCGGCAGACGATGGAGCGGCTACTGACCGCGACCCTCGCCGTGATCGAGGAGAAGGGCCTGGCCGGCGTCACCATCCCGGGAGTTGCGGCCTCGGCCGGCCTATCCCCAGGCAGCGTCTACCGGCGCTTCGACGATAAGGAGGCGATGATCCGGATCGCCTTCCTGCGCTTTCTGGAATGGTCCCAGGAGACGAACCAAGCCAGCCTCGGGTCAGATCGGCTCCAGGCCTTGACCCTGGACGAGGCGCTCCTCGCCCTCAGCCGGGGTCTGGTCGCCCAGTACCGCGGACGCACGGGGCTCCTGAAGGCGCTGGATCAATACCTCGAGGTCCAGGGCGATTCGGCGTTCCGTGAGCGGGCGGTGAGCATCATTGAGGCCAACCTGCGGCTCGTCATCAACGCGCTTCGTCCCTTCCACGACCGGATCGCGGCGGCGGACCCCGAACGGGCGATCACTTTCGCGCTGCTGAGCGCGATCACGCTGATCGAGGCGCACAAGCTGCACAATTCCCCGGTCTGGCGCCGCGTCCTCCCGCTCGACGACGACGCTCTCGCCGCGGAAGCGGCGCGGGGGATGTCGGCCTATATCGCCAGGCGATAGCGACGCCCCGGGGTGATCCGCGACCCGCGCGAAAAACACACTTGGTCCGGCGTCACCATCAAGATTAGAGACAGGCGCCGCCGCTTGGGCGGCTGCCATGGTGAAGCTTAATGGCCTCGGAAGACTTCGCGGACGACCTGGACCATCTTCTCGACACGCCCGACCTCGCCGGGGCTCTCGGCAGCGACAGTTTCAAACTCTTCCTCGATAAGATCCCCATCGCCGTCGCGGTCTCCGAACTCCATCCGGTCGAGAAGGTCGTCTACGCCAATCTGGAGTTTGAGCGGGTCTGCGGCCCATCCAACGCGGTCGTCCTCGGCGGCGATTGGCGCGGCCTTCCCGGGGCGAACGCGAACGGTCTGGCGCTCGGCAAAGCCGTCACCGCCGCGCATGATCACCTGGGGTCGTTTAGCCTTCCGAACCGCGCGGCGGGGCTCCAGGTGGAGGCCTGGTCGAACATCATCCAGAACGAGGGGGGAGATCCCGCGTTTCGCCTTGTGGCGCTACTCGCCGTCGCAGGCTCCGAAGGCGCAATTGTCGACAAGCTCGCCGAAAAGGTCCGCGAAAAGGACACCCAGCTGCTGGAGCTTCAGCACCGCGTCAAGAACAACCTGCAGATGATCACCGCCCTCATCCGGATCGAGGCGCGGGGCCTTCCGGACCGCTCCACCGGCGAGGGGTTCGACCGCCTGGCCGGCCGGATCGAGGCCCTCGGCCTGCTCTATCGCGCCCTGGGACAATCGCTCGGCGAGGGAATCATCGATCTGGGCACCTATCTCAGCGAAATCGCCTCGGCGGTCATGCGCGCCCACGCGGTCGATGGCATCCATCTCGATCTTCAGGTCGACACCTGGCCGGTCTCCCTGAACGTCGCCATGCCGGCGGGGCTGGTGGTCAATGAACTCCTCACCAACGCCCTCAAGCACGCTTTCACGGGCCGTCCCGGCGGCGCCATCACCCTCCACTGCACCACCAACGCGGAGGGAGGCTGCCGGGTGCTCATCGCCGATGACGGCGTCGGCCTGCCCGCCGGCTATTCATGGCCCAAACCTGGCAAGCTCTCGGCCTTGATCGTGCGCTCTCTGCTTCAGAACGCCGGGGCCGAGATGACGGTCACATCCACCCCCGGTCGCGGCATGAAGGTCGCGATCACATTCCAAAGCCCGGACCCTGAGCGGGTGTCGTGAGCAACCCCGCACAATTGGCGTTGAAATTCAGATCAGCGCGGTCCTCAAATAAGATCGTTTCCCGCCGGGCGCCCTACCGCGCGAGGGGGTTGCGCTCCGGAGCATCCCGGATCATCTTAGCCAGGGTTAGCTAAGGATGAATTCCATGACCACCTATAACGTGCTGGAAGCCAAGTCGAACCTTTCCCGCCTGATCGAGGCGGTGGAGTCGGGGCGGGAGACGGAGATCATCATCGCCCGCAACGGCAAGCCCGCCGCGCGGCTGATGCCTCTCGATTCCGCGCCGGCGGGTCGGCGCCTTGGCGTCGCCAAGGGGGCGTTCACGGTTCCCGCCAGTCTCGATGACGACAACGCCCTGATCGAGCAGCTGTTCGCCGGCCGCGCCGATTGAGGCTGCTGCTCGACACCCACGTGGCCCTTTGGGCGTTGGTGGATGATCCCGCGTTGCCGCCGGCCATCCGGGGGATGATCGCCGACCAGGCCAATAGCATCACGGTGAGCGTGGCGAGTATCTGGGAAATCGCCATCAAGCGCGCTCTGGCCCGAGGGCGGGCGGCCGACATGCCACTATCGGCCTCGCGCGCCGTGCGCTACTTTGGCGAGGCCGGATTCGCAACGTTGGACATCACCGCGGAACACGCGGCCGCCGTCGAGGATTTGCCGCGCCTGCACGGCGATCCGTTCGACCGCCTACTGATCGCCCAGGCCCTGATCGAACCCCTCCGTCTGCTCACCCATGACGCCCAGGTGGCCGCCTATGGCGACATGGTCCTGCTGTTCTGAGGGACACGGGAATTGGAGCCCGTCCTAACCCAGCCTCTCCACGATATGATCCGCCACCCTAAGCGCGTTGGCGATGATGGTGAGTGTCGGGTTCACCGCGCCGATGGAGGGGAAGAAGCTGGCGTCGGTGACATAGAGATTATCCAGTTCGTGGGCCTTGCAGTTGACGTCGAGGACGGAGGCGGCGGGGTCCTTGCCGAAGCGCAGGGTGCCGGCCTGATGGGCGGTGCCGCCGATGGGGATGTTCTTGCCGAGATAGAGGTTGCGGTCGAAAAGGTGCGGATGGGCGCCGATCTTTTCNNGCCGCCTTCGTAAGCGATGCGGTTTTCCGGGATGGGAAGATCCTCGGAGGTCAGCCAGAAATCCAGGGAATGGCGGGCGATCCAGTCGAAGGGCTGGTCCGGAAACCATTGGAGGATCTCCGGCAGGCCCTCGCCCTTGATCTGTACGCCGTCGGTCTTGCCCACCATCTGGATGTGGCCGAGGGGAAAATCCCAGTCGTCGGCGCCGAAATAGAAGTCGTTGAGGCCCAGGGTCTTCTGGAACTTCGTCGGGTTGGGGCTCTTGGAAATGGCCAAAACGGTGGAATTGTTGTGGCGCATATAGTTTCGCCCAACGAGGCCCGAGCCATTGGCCA
>PLFA01000048.1 GCA_003136615.1 Caulobacteraceae bacterium
TTGACCCGCCAATGCCGATACATCCGCTCATGGAGAAAGGCCCGAAGACGCGCCAGATCCTCGGCCATGGCCGGCGAGAAGGTCACCAGGGGGAACCCAAGGGCGCGCACCTCCTCAGGCGAAACCAGTCCAAGTTCTTTGGCTCGCGCGGATGTCTGCTTCAGAATATCGTCCACCATCAGGCCAATCATTCGCCTCACCAGTTCGAGGCGTGTCAGCGAAGCCTCAAGATGAGGATACTCTGCTCGCAGCGCCGTCAGCACCACGCCCACCAGCGGCACGGTCGCGAGTTCCTCCAAGGTGAAGAGCCCGGCCTGCAAGCCGTCATCCACATCATGATTGTTATAGGCCACGTCATCGGCCAGCGCGGCGACCTGGGCNNCCCCTCCAGGGTCTCCCAGGTGAGATTGAGCCCATCGAAGGTTGGATAACGGCGCTCGATGGCGGTCAGGACCCGAAAGGTCTGAACATTATGGTCGAAGCCCCCGTGGGGGGCCATCTGGCGCTCCAGCTCATCCTCGCCGGCGTGACCAAAGGGCGGATGACCCAGGTCATGACCGAGGGCCAGGGTCTCGGCGAGGTCGGAATCCAGATTCAACGCCACGGCCAGGGAGCGGGCGATCTGCGCCACCTCCAGGGAATGGGTCAGACGGGTGCGATAGTGATCTCCTTCATGAGCGACAAAGACCTGGGTCTTCTCCTTGAGGCGCCGGAAGGCGGAGGCGTGGATGATGCGGTCCCGGTCCCGGGCGAAGGGCGTGCGGGTCGCACTATCGCTTTCAGGGAACAACCGCCCGCGCGAGCGGGCTGGATCCTGAGCCCAGGCCACCCTGCCCGGCACGCCGGACGTCGCCATTATGAACGCCCCACGCCCGATCTCTTTGCCTCGCGCCACATCAGCCCTCATATAGAGGTAAATAGGGATTGCCATCGCGATGACTGACACCGAGCTGCAAGTAACGTCCTCCCGTGACCGCGCCGTGACCCTCTCGGACTCGGCGGCGCGCCGCCTGGAAGCCATAGCCGAACGCGAAGGTCGGGCCCTCATGCTGCGCGTGGCCGTCGATGGCGGCGGGTGTTCAGGCTTCCAATATCGCTTCGAGCTGGTGGATCGGGCCGAGCCAGATGATCTACGGATCGAAAATGGCGGCGCGGCGGTCGTGGTGGATTCAGTCTCGTTGCCCTTCCTGAAGGGCGCAGAAGTGGACTTCGCCGACGAACTGGCCGCCGCGGAGTTTCGCGTACGCAACCCCAACGCCACGTCGAGCTGTGGCTGCGGCGTCAGCTTCACGATCTGACCGTTCCCGCGCCACGCCGCTCGCGCAGATGAAAATTGCGACCTGGAACGTCAATTCGGTCAATGCACGGCTGGAGACGGTATTGCGATGGTTCGAGGCCGAGCGGCCTGACGTTGCCTGTCTGCAGGAGATTAAATGCGTCGACGAGAAATTCCCAGCCGAGGCTTTCGAGCGCCTGGGATACAACGTCGTCGTCCACGGGCAGAAGACCTATAATGGCGTGGCCCTTCTCTCGCGCACGCCGCTCGAGGATGTTCGCCGCGGCCTCCCCGGCGACGACGCCGACGAGCAGGCCCGCTATCTGGAGGCGGTGATTTCAGGTCCAAGGCCTGTGCGCGTGGCCTCCATCTATCTGCCCAACGGCAATCCCCTGGGAACCGACAAGTTCACCTACAAGCTGGCCTGGTTCGCAAGGCTTGCCGCCCACGCCAAGGATCTCCTGGCGCTCGAAGAGCCCCTGGCCCTGGCCGGCGACTACAACGTTATTCCTGGCCCGGACGACGTCTATGACCCAGCGGCCTGGACCGGGGACGCCCTCTTCCAGCCCGAAAGCCGCGCGGCCTATCGCACCCTACAGTGGCTGGGGCTCACCGACGCCTACGCGGCCATCGACGGCGCGCCGGCGGGCTACACCTTCTGGGATTATCAGGCCGGAGCCTGGCCGCGAAACCACGGCATTCGCATCGACCACATCCTCCTCTCCCCGCTCGCCGCCGACGCCCTGCGCGCCTTTACGATCCACCGGGATACGCGGGGCTGGGAGAAGCCGTCAGACCATGTGCCCGTGGTGGCGGAAATCGAGCTCTAGACGGTCATAGGTCGGCATAAACGTGTCGCTCGCCCGCCATTCCCGGGTGAGTCACGGCCCCAAGGTGCGCGGGGCCGACGGACTTGGCGAATTTCCAAAGGGCGCCTGACCCATAAGCCGTCTCATGCGGCGTCCATTTGGCGCGGCGCTCGGCCAGGATGGCCGGATCGACTTCCAGATTGATAACGCCTGCGTCGGCGTCGATGAGGATCATGTCGCCATCCTCGATAAGCGCGATAGGCCCACCGTCCTGGGCCTCCGGGCCGATATGGCCCACGCAGAGGCCCCGCGTGCCGCCGGAGAAGCGGCCGTCGGTGATCAGGGCGACACTGTCTCCCCGCCCCTGCCCCTGTCCGGAGAGGGCGGCGGTGGTCGAGAGCATTTCGCGCATGCCGGGACCGCCCTTGGGGCCTTCGTACCGGATCACCAGAACATCGCCCGCGAGGTAGTCGCCCCGCTCGACGGCGTCGAAGCAAGCCTGCTCGCCGTCGAACACCCGGGCTGGACCATGATGGCGGCGGTGGGCGCTGCCAGCGACCTTGACGATGGCGCCGTCCGGGGCGAGCGAGCCCCAGAGGCCAACCACGCCGCCCGTGGGCGAAAGCGGATTGCTGGCCGGGCGAATCACCTCCTGATCTTCGCGCCACCGCACGTCGGCGAGGTTCTGCGCGAGGGTTTTGCCGGTGACCGTCATGCAGTCGCCGTGCAGGTGTCCGGCCTCAAGCAGGGTCTTCATCAGCACGGGCACGCCGCCGGCAAGGCCCATGTCCCGAGCGACGAATCGGCCGCCGGGCTTGAGATCCGCCAGATAGGGCGTACGGCGCATGATGTCGGCCACATCTCGCAGCGTGAAGTGGACCCCGCACTCGTTAGCCATGGCCGGCAGATGCAGGGCGCCGTTTGTCGAGCCTCCGGTCGCGCCAATTATCACCGCCGCGTTCTCGAAAGCCTTGAGGGTGCAGATGTCGCGCGGACGAATCTGAGACTCGATGAGACGCACCACCGCCTCGCCGGAGGCCTCCGCATAGGCGTCGCGGGTGAGGTCGGGCGCCGTCAGAGCCGCCGACAGCGGAAGTGCAAGGCCAATGGCCTCGGACACACACGCCATGGTGTTGGCGGTATATTGGCCCCCGCAGGCGCCATCCCCCGGACAGGCCACCTTCTCTAAGGCCTCAAGCTCCGCCAGCGCCATCTTGCCCGCCGAATGCTGGCCCACCCCCTCGAAGACATCCACCACGGTCACGTCCCGGCCCTGAAAGCGCCCCGGCATGATCGAGCCGCCATAGAGAAACACCGAGGGCACATTGAGCCTCAGCATGGCCATCATCATGCCCGGCAGGCTCTTGTCGCAGCCGGCGACACCCACCAGGGCGTCATAGCCATGGCCGCGCATGGTGAGCTCCACCGAATCGGCGATGACCTCGCGGCTCACGAGGCTGGAGCGCATGCCCTCATGGCCCATGGCGATGCCGTCGGTGACGGTGATGGTGCAGAATTCCCTGGGCGTCGCGCCGGCCGCCTTGACGCCCCGGCTCACCGCATGGGCCTGACGCATAAGGGCCGTGTTGCAAGGCGCGGCTTCGTTCCAGCAGGACGCCACGCCCACGAAGGGCTGGGCGATCTCCCGCGTCCCCAGGCCCATGGCATAGTAATAGGAACGGTGCGGCGCACGCGAGGGCCCCTCGGTCACATGGCGGCTCGGCAGCTTGGATTTGTCCCAGCGCCCATCAGGGGTCTTTGTCATTCGCTCACGCCCAGCTAGAGGGGCGCTTCTCCTAGCTGAGCGCCACCCCTGGCGCCAAGCCGCGCGTTTGAAAGGCCCGCCTTATGAATCTCGACCGGGTGTCGATCGGCAAGAATCCGCCCCACGAAGTCAATGTGGTTATCGAGGTCCCCATTGGGGGGGAGCCGATCAAGTATGAGATGGACAAAGAGTCCGGCGCCCTGATGGTCGACCGGTTCCTCTATACGTCCATGCGCTATCCTGGGAATTACGGGTTCATCCCCCACACCCTCTCGGAAGATGGGGATCCCTGTGACGTGATCGTCGCCAACACGCGCGCCATCGTTCCTGGCGCCATCATGAGTTGCCGCATTGTCGGAGTTCTGCGGATGGAGGACGAAGCCGGCGGCGACGAAAAGCTTCTGGCGGTTCCGGGGAGCAAGCTCACGCGCCGCTATGACGCTATTCAAGATTATAAGGACCTGCCGGAGATCACCCTCCAGCAGATCGAGCACTTCTTCAGCCACTACAAGGATCTGGAGCCAGGCAAGTGGGTCAAGCTAATGGGCTGGGGCTCGGCCGAGGAGGCCCGGGGCATGGTGCTGGAGGCCATCGCCAGGGCCAAGGCGGCGAAGTCAGCTGCCTGAAGCCGGCTTTGCCGGGTTCGCCCGCGACGGCGCATTCAGATCGAGGGTCGGATTGGCCAATTCATAGCCCTTGGCGACTTTCACCTGCTTGGCCGCTTTCGCGAAGAGGGCCTTGAGGCCGTTCTGGACGGCATCGCGGTTCGCCTGGGTGGTCAGGACCTTTTGCGCGTAGGCGATGGCCGGCTCGCCGGCAAAGGGCTCAATGCGCGTCGCCTTGATCTGATTGATCGAGAGAATGGCCCCCTGCGGCAGCACAAAGAGCTGGCCCGGCGGGGCCTTGGCCAGGGCCTCGACGAGGGCCGGCGCCGCGTCCACGGCATCGAGCTGGGCGGTGTCGCGCTGGAAGGGCGTCTTGGACTGAGCCAGGGCGGCGGCGATCTGGTCGAGTGAAGTCAGACCACTCAGCGCCTTGAGCAGGGCCGGGTCGGCTGGCGGGGCCAAGCGAATCTGGTCAAGCGTGAAGATCTTTCGCGCGGCGAACAGGTCCGGATGGGCGCCCATGAAGGCGAGGGCCTCGGCCCGCGTCGTCGGCGGCGGCGTGGCGGCGAGCTTTTGCTGCAAGGCCTGGGCCAGAAGCGTGTCAGTGATCCGGACCTCTTCGCGCCGGAAAGCTGGCGTTCGGTCCAGCCCCCGAGCCCTTGCCGCACTCGCCATGATATCGCGGGCGATGATGTCGCGCAGAGCGTTCGCTTCGGCGCCCTGGCGATGGGCCGCGTCCGACGCGAGGCCACCGGCCATCTCAGCCGAGACATCCTCCTTTGTGATCTGGCGACCCTGGACCGTCGCCACGACCTGAGGCCTACCCCCCGCATTCGGCGTCCAGGGAAGTCTGCAGTCGGCCAGAGCCACACAGGCCACCCCCGTCAGAGCCAAGCTCGCCCAGCGTTTCATCGTAATATCCAATCTTTCAAGAAGAGGCGCCGCCGGCGATCCTCACGCCAAAAGTGACCGCGCGCGGCGGCCCATAGCTTATGGGCCCGCCGGCCACATTGTTCTCTTGCACGGCGAGGTTGAACAGGTTTGCCGCCGCAACATAGAGCGTGACGGTGCGGGTTACTGTCCAGTCCAGGCGCGCATCCGCTACCGTCGATGGGGCGAGCGGCAGGGTGTTACGATCATCCACAAAGCGCTGACCTTCGTAACGTGCGTCCAGGGTCAAGGTCAGGCGTGGGAAAAGTCGGGCGTCCAGGCCGGCGGTGGCGACGATCGCCGGGGTCTCGGCGGGGCGAAGGCCTGTGAGCTGGGCGGCCGCCGATCCGCCATCCACCCGCGCATGCGTCAAGCTGATCGCGCCTCGTGCGTCGACGGCCTGGCTGAGCGACCATCGGGCGTCCCCCTCCACGCCATAGGCATCCACCGCGCCCACGTTTTCGCGTTCCAGCACCGAGCCGCCGGTGGGAATGTAGCCCGCGAGAGGGTCCCGATAGGGCCCGGCATGCAGGGTGACATTGGTCACAGGATCCATCAGTCGATTGAAGAAGCCCGTCGCGCTCCAGCGTAACGCCCCGCCCTGCCCACCAAGGCCAGCCTCCGCCCCGTAAAGCGTCTCGGGGCTAAGGGCGGTGTTGTTCAGGGTGACGACGTTTCCCACCCGGTAGGGCCGAAAGAGTTCGTTTAAGGTCGGGGGCCGGAAGCCCGAATAAAGGGCCGCTCGAAGCCACGTTGTATCGTTGACGTCCCACCTGGCCCCCAGGCGGCCGGTCGGCGTGACCCCGCCGCGGTCCGGCGTACGCAAGTCAAGAGTCGGGGCGCCGCCTATTGGGCCCTGGAGATCATGACCCAGAAAGGTCTCCCAGGCATCGGCCCGCCCGTTGGCGGTGAGCAACAAGCGGCCGATCTGGCGGGTGAAGTCCAGATAGGCGCCGCCGACGAAGGTCTCCCCGCCCGCCCGACGGTTTTGGGTCAGAACGCCGTCCACTGGACCTAAGTTCTCCCGATCCTCCCCCCCATCGAAACGCGCGTCGAGCCCTGCCTCCAGGGTCGTCGTGGTCCATACGGCGCGCAGAGCGGCGTTTGCGCCGGCGCCCAGGGCTGGCGTGGCGTACTCATTATCCGCGAGGCTATCGGTGGCCTGGTGGGCGCTGACCGAATAGGAACTGTTTGCGAGGTCCGAGGCGATGAGCCAGGCTTGAGCCCGCCAGCCCAGGACGCCCGGCGCCGGCGCCGCGGCCGCGCTCAAGGAGAGGCTACCGCCCCTCTCCCGGGAGGATTCCCCGACCAGACCGGAGTCCTGATACTCTTCGAAGGCAGATATGCGCAGCGCGGCGCTAGCTCGGCCCAGGTCCGCGGCGAAACGCCCGCTCGCGTTCCAATCCGTGAGGGTGAGATTGTCGTCCGCCGGCCCCCTGCCCTGGCGGATCGGATCCCAGCCATCTGAATGATCCGCGCTGGCCGAGAACGTGGCGAGGATCGGCCCGCTCGCCACGGTTCCCAAGCCGGTGAGATGCTCCTGGCCCAATTCTCCCGCGCTGGCGTCGATCAGCCAGTCCCCGGCGCGCGCCGGTATGGACTTTAGCGCGATGACCCCCGTCAGGGCGCCGGCGCCATAGGGGCCCGCACCTGCGCCGCGCACCACCGTGATGTCTGCAAGGCTCGCGGGGGGCAGGCTGTTGAAAATCACCCAGCCGCCGAACGGATCGTTCTGCGGAACGCCGTCCTGGGTCACCAGGGCGCGGCTGGCCGCTGAGCCGGCGATGCCGCGTAGGGTCACCCCTTCGGTCGTCGGGTTCGCCCCCGCGCTCGACAGCCGCCGATAAAGGGAGAATCCGGGAATCTGGGACAGGGCGTCGTCCAGCCGTGGCGCTGTCTTGAGGATCCGCGGATCCAAATAGATGATCGAAAAGGCGGCGTCGGCGGGACTTGGAGGCAGGCTTGGCGCGGTTATGATCACCGCATCGACGCGGGGCGGCGCGTCAATGGCCATGGCTCAGACCCCGCGGAGGGGCGCGGTTGCGATCAAACCTGCACGACCGTCTTGCCCACCGGCGCGAG
Organism: Caulobacteraceae bacterium; assembly: GCA_003136615.1. Classification (GTDB taxonomy): domain Bacteria; phylum Pseudomonadota; class Alphaproteobacteria; order Caulobacterales; family Caulobacteraceae; genus Acaudatibacter. The sequence goes on from PLFA01000048.1 coordinate 7,468, forward strand.
GGCGATTTGCGCGAGCTTGAAATGCTGCAAGCCAAAGGGGATGCCGATGATCGTCAGGCATAGCAACGCTCCCAAAACCACGTGCGCCAGAGCGATGTACCAGCCGGCGGCGAAGAACCACACCACATTTAGGACGGCGCCGAGGCAGCCGGTTCCAAGGTCTCCGTAAGGATTCAGCACGCGCCGGTTCACCACTTCGCTGCCAAAGGGCGCGAATGAGAAGACGCCGATCCGAAACGCCGCCGCAGCCCAGGGCAGGCCGACAATCGTGATCGCCAGGATGAAGGCGCCCAGCATCCAGGCGAGGCCGGAGGCGAAACCGCCAAAGATAAACCACAGGATATTGAGAATGAGGCTCATGGCGTCGTTTGTCCCCCCAGGCGCGCGGCGACGGCGCGTTGATCCCGTGTAACCCACGCCCCACATCTAGGCGAATATTCCTTGCTCGCCCCGTCCATCCAGGAGTTGCTCCTATGTCCCTGAAGCCCCAGCCCACGCGTCGTTCCAACACCAGAGTCGTCGTCCTGGGCGGCGCGGCCGCGGCCCTGGCGGCCGTGGTCGCCATGGTCCTGGCCGGCGGCTCAGCCAATGCGGCCTGGTCACCGGGACGTCCCGTAAAGGCGCCCTCTCCGGCATTCGCGTCGCCAGCCCAGAACGCAAATGAAGAGACCGCTGTACTTTCGGGCGGCTGTTTTTGGGGTCTGCAAGGCGTCTTTGAGCACGTCCGCGGGGTAAAGCAGGTTCTGGCCGGTTACGCGGGTGGAACGCGCGCCACGGCGGAATATGAGACGGTGAGCACCGGTATGACAGGACATGCGGAATCGGTGAAAATCGTCTTCGATCCCCGCCAGATATCCTATGGCGAGATCCTGCGGATCTATTTTTCGGTGGCCACAGATCCGACCGAGCTTAACCGGCAATTTCCCGACGAAGGGCCGCAATATCGCGGGGACATCTTCTATCTGAGTCCTGCTCAGAAACAGGAGGCGGAGCGCTATATCGCCCAGCTTGGCGCCGCTCATATCTATCACGACAAGATCGTCACCCGTCTAGACCCCTTTTCAGGGTTCTATCCGGCCGAAACCTATCATCAGGATTATCTGCTCAGGCACCCGGACGCCGCCTATATCGCGACCTATGACCTTCCAAAGGTCGCCGCGCTCAAAGCGTTGCTGCCCGAGGACTACCGCCCCACGCCCGTGCGAAGTCTCTAGATCAAGAGGCCCAGATAAGCGGAATCGAACGCGCAGAGTTGCGCCAGGCCCTGGGGATCGCGAAGGATCACGGAGCCCTTGCGGATCTCCAGGAGCTGATTGGCGCGCAGCTTCTGGACGACACGATTAACGTGGACGCTCGTCATGCCCAGGGCGTCGGCAATGTCCTGCTGGGTGAGAGGGATGAGGCGATCCCCGCTATGAAGGTTCGAGCGAGCTATCTCCAAACGGTGGTTCAGTTCGCAGAGCAGATGGGCGATCCGTTCAGGCGCCTGTCGGCGCCCCACATTGACCAGCCAGTCATTGAGGATCGAGACGTCGGTCCGCATGGCGCGGCGCAGTCTGGTGGCGATCACGGAGTTGCGACGTGCGAGATCAGCGAGACGCGCGCGGCTCGCGACCATGACCCGACAGGGCGTGAGTGTCCTGACCCTATGATCAAAGGGGCTTTCAATGGGTGTCCAACAAGAGGCCAGATCGCCAGGAAGCATGAATGCCGTGATCTGACGGTCACCATCGCCAAATGGGCGATCGCGGCACGCCCAGCCTTCCATCAGGATATGCACGCTATCGCCCGGTTCGCGCGGATTGAAGAGTTCAGTCCCAGCGTTGCGGCTCTCCACCTGAAGTTTGAGGTCGACCAGATATTCCGGCGCCAGCCCCGCGAGTAATGCACATATGGCGTCTCGGTCAGGTCCTGAAGATCGCCTGGAGGCTGGGCGCGACTCAAGGTCCGCTGAGAGGGTCACGCTTCTGCTCCCCATTTTGAGCCGGCCTCAGGGCTACGCAGGTCGCCGTCTGTGAAGCTTACGCGCCGTCCGCGGGACTGGATCACCCGCGTGGCGAAATTCGTCATGGAATGTCACATGAAAATTGAGATATTTTAGCTTCCATGACAGGCCGCGCGACCCTTGGCCGAATGATCACGGAAGCGCGCGATGTTGTCGTCTTCACCGGAGCGGGCATGTCCACCGAATCGGGCGTCCCGGACTTCCGCAGTCCCGGTGGCGTCTGGAACCGGATGAAGCCCATTCCCTTCCATGAGTTCGTCGGACGCGAGGAGCGTCGCAGGGAAGCCTGGACCCGGGTCTTTTCCGGCGCGGCGGGCTGGACAGGCGCTACTCCCAACGCGGGTCATCATGCCATAGCCGCGCTCGTCGCCGCGGGGAAGATCAGCCTGATCATCACCCAGAACGTGGACAATCTTCATCAGGAGTCTGGCGTGCCGCCAGAGCGGATCGTCGAGCTGCACGGCAATGCAGGCTATGCCGCCTGTCTGGAGTGCGGCCTGCGTCACGAGCTTGAAGACCTGCGCGCGCCCTTCGTCACCCGAGGCGAAATTCCTAACTGCCGCAGCTGCGGCGGTCTGGTGAAAGCCGCTACGATCTCGTTTGGCCAGCCGATGCCTTTGGCGGCCATGGATCGCGCGGAAGCCGCGGCGCGAACCTGCGATCTGTTTATCGTGCTGGGCTCGTCCTTAGTCGTTTACCCGGCAGCGGGGCTACCGCTCCTGGCGAAGCGCGAGGGCGCCCGCCTCGCCATCGTAAATCGCGAACCCACCGACCAGGATCGCTACGCAGACCTCGTTCTGCACGACGAAATCGGAGCTGTGCTGGGGGAACTCGTTGCCGCCTAATGGCAAGCCCCCACGCCGTCGGCGGCGAGGAGCTTCTCGCGATCCTGCCGAAGATCCTGACCGTCGCGAATGGTGGGATAGGGCGCATCACCCTTTAGCCCCTTCCAGAGGGCCAGATTATAGGCGGCCGTGTCGAGATGGTCCTCGCGGCTAAAGTCCTGGCCTTCCATGGCCGCCGCCCAATAGGCGCCCGAGCGCTGCGGAACGACGCAGGCATCAGCTTGGTTCTCCGGCGGCAGGGGCAGGCTGGTCGTGCGCAGAACGGCGCTGGGGTGTGCGTCAAAGCTCCAGGTTGGTTGATGGATGTCAAACACCTCGGTCATCGGTACGGCGAGCGCGTCATTGAGGCCCATGGGTTTGATCCCCAGAACGGCCTCCATGGTCGCCAGTAGATTGACGGTCGTATAGCGGCGCGAAACCACCGCGCCGTGCTTTACAAAGGGCCCGACGATGTAGGCGGGGGCCCGGTGAGCATCCACGTGGTCCGGACCGTCCTGCGCGTCGTCCTCCACAACAAAGATCAGCGTGTCGTCCGCGAAGCGGCTATGGGCCACCGTTTGGACCAGCAGGCCCACGGCGTAGTCGTTGTCAGCCAGTTGCGTCTCCACATTGGTGACGCCGTCCAGCCCCTTGCCGAAGTCGCCGGTGTGATCGTGCATGAGGCGCACCATCATCAGGGCCGGCGCTTTGCGCGCAGCTTCGAACCCGCGAAACTCCCGACGCCACTCGATGAACCGCCAGTAGTCCGGGAAGGCATTATCGAATCCGCGGAAATAGGGGTCGGTGATGTTCATCAGCGAGGCCTTGGCCGGGGTGAAGACCCTGACTCCATCATGGTAGGGATCCCGGATCAGCGGCGTGCGCTTGTCGCCGGCGGCCGGTTCGTAGAGGGCCAGATCGCCATAAAAGCCCCAATTGCGCACCCAGAGCCCCGCGCGCAGAGCCTGGTCCCAGAGATAGCCACGCTCCACCGCGCCAGGGGCGTCCGGAGCGGCGACGTCCCGCGCGCCGACGAGCGCATTGGGGTCCTTTGGCCCTAGCGGATTGGCCTCCAGCCGTGCGGCGGGAGAGGCGAAGCCCACATTGATGTTCCGATTGTCGCCTTCCTGATCGTATTGAAGGCCGCGTACGGCGTAATTCACCGGCGCCTCTCGCTCGGTCCAGTCGTTGGTCCGGCCGGCCAGCGACCAATTCCAACCCGTATTGCTGCTCTCGCCGCTGTCGAAGAAGGCGTCCAGGTCGACAAAGCTTAGCGCCATGGCGTGGAGATTGGGCGTTATCGCGCGACCAAACAGCGCCAGGGACGGATCGCCATTCCCCTCGGGCAGATCGCCGAGGACCTGATCATAGGTCCGGTTTTCCTTCACGACATAGATCACGTGACGAATATGACGGCGGAGGAAGGCCATGGTCTCGCGATCCTTCGCGCTCGGAGCCTCCATCATGTGGTCATTGAGCGCGACCTGACGGGTGGCCGCCGACAGGGTCGCCGCGTCTGGGGGCGGCAGCGTCAATAGGCCCGCCTTTTCCAACTGCCAGACATATTGGTTGGCGGCGCGGCAGGTGAGATCAGCGTCACGCGCCGTGGAGAGATTATCGCGGCAGCCTTTGGCGTTGGGACCCGGCACGCTCTTAGAATTTATAATGTAGAGCCGACGCCCGTCCGGCCGCTCCGCCACGCCTGTGGGGTACCAGCCTGTGGGGATCATGCCCACAACAGCGGAATGTTCCGGCCCTGACGCGCCCTTGGCGTCATCATCATCGTCACCATCGCCGTCGGCGTCCGGCTCAGCCTTCGAGACCCCTCGGGCTAGAGCATCCAGCGCGATCACGGCCACCGCGTTCTCGCCGCCGTCGGCCACCAACAGGCTGCGATGATCTGGACTTAGGGCCAGAAAATTTGATCCCGCGCCGCCGAGCCCAGGGCGCGCCAGGGGGGGCGGAGCCGCGGTGGGAATGGATTCCAGCACCGTGTCGGTCGCCGTGTTGATCACCAAGGCCGCATCGGTGTTGTCGAGCGCGGCATAGAGGCGCTGGCCGGGTCCTTGCAGCAGATAGACGGGCTGACCCACGGTCGGAATGCGCGCGCCCACACTGATCGCCGCGTCCGAGATCGTCAGGGCGATGATCTCGCGGTCGCGTTCTGACGCCACATAGGCGTGCGCGTCGTCGGTCCAGGCCACGGCGCGGGGGAACGTGCCGCCGGGTTGGCCTGACTTCGCGGGATCAATGACGCCTGGGCGCAGATCCTGCTCAATAATTTTGCCGGTTTCCAGGTCTATCAGGCTCACCGAGTCATTCTGGACGTTGGCGACCAGGAGCCGCTTTCCATCCGGGCTCACGGCGAGGCCGCCAGACTCCGGCCGCGCCAAGAGCCCGATCCCCGTCGTGTGGCCGAGCTTGATCACACGCCCCACTTTGATAGCGCCAGGCGCGCCGGTGAATTCCATGACGTCGTCGTCGACGCCGCCGGAGACATAGAAAGCGGCCCCCGAAGGGGCCCAGGCGAGGCCGATGAAGCTATCGGCAATGGGCAGCACCTGAACCTGCTTGGGCGTTGCGCCGGACACATCGTAGACGAATACATATTCCTTGGAGTCCGCCATGACGGGGTGGCCGTCGGCGCCGAACATGCGGTTGAAGCCGCTGGTCAAAACCAGCAACGTCTTGCCGTCGGGCGACAAAGCGAGCGCCGAGGCCTGACCGGCCGTATAGTTCGGCAGGTCGGACAGGTGCGGGTTGAGGGTTTCGAAGACGGCGCCCGGCGTGGCCAGCGGCGTGATCGCCTGGCCCGTGGGGGCGTAATCAAGCGCCATGGCGCAGGCGGCGCTGGCGAAGCCCATGAGGCCCACGCCCATAGCCACCAGAGCTAGACCACGGACAATTGGCCCTCGCAAACGTGCTCTCCCCGGCTGTTCAGCATTTATCTTGCCAAAGTCATGTTACGAAACGAAGACCCTCGCTCGCCGCGTCCGACGAAGGCGATGCGTCAAGTCTCCACGAAGGCTCGCTCCAGCACATAGTCGCCAGGCGATGCGATAGACCCTTCTTGATAGCCACGCTCCGTCAGCAGCGTCTTGAGATCCGCCAGCACCGATGGGCCGCCGCAAAGCATCAGGCGGTCATGGGCGGGGTCAAGGGGGGGCAGGCCGAGATCGTCGAAGATCTTGCCCGACGCCATAAGATCGGTGATCCGGCCCTGGGTGTGAAAGGCCTCCCGCGTCACCGTGGGGTAATAGACGAGCTTAGGGGCGATCATTTCCCCAAGGTCCGGATCCATGGGGAGTTCATGGCTCAGGAACTCGCGATAGTTGAGATCGGCCACTTCCCGCACCGTGTGGGTGACGACCACCTTATCAAAGCGTTCATAGACGTCCGGATCGCGCACAAGACTGAGAAATGGCGCGAGGCCCGTTCCCGTACCCACCAGATAGAGTGTCTTGCCCGGCCGCAGACCGTCCAGAACCAGAGTGCCCGTGGGCTTTCGGCCGACCAGGACCTCATCGCCTGGAACCACCCTTTGGAGGCGCGAGGTCAGGGGGCCATCCTGGACCTTGATGGAATAGAATTCCAATTCATCGGCGTAGTAGGCGCTGGCGATCGAGTAGGCGCGAAGAAGCGGCTTTCCCTCCACTTCCAGACCCAGCATGACAAACTGGCCGCTGGCGAAACGCAGGGAAGGATCACGCGTCGTGCGCAGGGTGAAGAGGCTGGGAGTCCAGTGATGAACGTGGGTGACGCGCTCAACATTGAAGGCGCCGCGCGCCTTGGTCTGGGCCGGCGCCGTGTCGACCTCGGGCAAACTCATGGAACGTTAATCGCCTTTCCTAGGTGATGATTCAGATATCGCCGCCCAGAAAGGGCGCGGCGCCGGGCGCCCGGGCGGTATGTATGCCGCATTCCGTCTTTTGCGAACCCGCCCAGCGTCCGGCCCTGACATCAGACCCCTCTTGCGTCGGCTGGGTGCAGGGCCAGCAGCCCACGGAGGCGAAACCGGCCGCCACCAGGGGATGGGCTGGAAGGGAATGGAGGTCCGCATAGGCGTCAAGTTCCGCCTGGCCCCAACTCGCCAGGGGGTTGAACTTCACCTTGAGCTCCGACGCCTCCACCACCGGCAGGCTGAGCCGCGCCCCGCCATGGAAGCGTTTGCGCCCCGTGACCCAGGCGTCGAACCCCTCCAGGGCCCGGTCGAGGGGCAGGACCTTGCGGATGCCGCAGCAAGCGTCGGTGTCGGTCTGCCAAAGATCGGCATTGGGGTCGGTAAGGGCCAAGTCCTCAAAACGGGGGCGAAGATCGCGCACGCCCGTGAGACCAAGGCGGCGGGCCAAGTCATGTCGGTAGTCGAGGGTCTGGCCAAAGAGCATGCCGGTATCGAGAAACAGAATTGGCAGATCCGGCCTCACCTGGGCGGCGATGTGAAGGAGCACCGCCGATTCAGCGCCGAAGGATGAGACCAGGGCCAGGCGCGATCCAAACGCCCCGACGGCGGATTCAAGGATGGCCCTGGGATCGGCGTCGCGCAGGTTGGCGTCCATACGCCGGGCGCGTTCGCCGGCGGTTTCTCGATCGGCGCGGGAAAGGGCCTCCTGGTCAAAGGCCATGTCAGACGCCCTCGCGCTCGGCGAAGGCCGGGGGACGGCTGTCGGCGGCGCGTTGATAGACATGAGCGAACCGCGCGGCGGCGGCGGTCCAGTCGGCGGGGGTGCTGGCGTCGGCGGGCTCGAACGCGTCGAAGCCGCAGCGGATCATAAGATAAGCCTGTTCCACCAGCACATCGCCCACGGCGCGAAGTTCGCCACGCCAGCCCATCCGCTCGCGCAGCAACCGCGCACTGCTGTAGGCGCGGCCATCGCGGAACTTTGGGAACTCCAGAGCGACAAGGTTTAGAGCGTCCAGAACCGGCGCGAGGACTTCGGGGGATTCCGCGCTGGCAAGGCGCACGCCGACCCTGCGGCCCCGCGCGATCAGCAACGCGCCCTCAGCCTGAAAACGCGCCCAGGTGACAACGACATCGCCATCGCTGAGAGGCGCGTCATCGGCCAGGGTGACAAACCCATCGCGCGCCGCCGTCGCGGCGCCGTCACGCCAGTTAATGAGCATCGGCATAAGCCGCGGCCTTGAAGGGCGCCAAGCCGGTTCGCCGGACGGTGTCGAGGAAACGTTCGCCCTCTCGTCGCTCGGCGAGATAGACGCCCACGAGGTCATCGATGAACGGCGCGACCCGGGCGGCGGGCACGGCGGGCCCCAGGATCTGGGCGATGGACGCATCCCCCTCCCCCGAACCGCCCAGGCTGAGCTGGTAATATTCCTCGCCCTTCTTATCGACGCCCAGAATGCCGATGTGGCCTACATGGTGGTGGCCACAGGCATTGATGCAGCCGCTGATCTTGATCTTCAGCTCTCCGATTCGTTCGGCGAACTCAGGATCGGCGAAGCGGCGGGCGATATCCTGTGCGACGGGAATGGCCCGGGCGTTGGCCAAGGCGCAATAGTCCAGGCCCGGGCAGGCGATGATGTCGCTGATCAGGGCGATATTGGGTGTCGCCAGACCCGCCGCGTCCAGAGCGGCATGGACCTCCGGAACGTCATCCAGCTTCACATGGGGCAGGATCAAATTCTGTTCATAGGCCACGCGGATCTCGCCATGCGAGTAACGGTCAGCGAGGTCCGCCACGAGATCCATTTGATCAGCGGAGCAATCGCCGGGGGTCTCGCCGATGGCCTTGAGCGAGACGTGGACGATGGCATAGCCGGGCTGTTTGTGGGGCGCGAGATTGTGACGCGCGAACCTCGCCAGGGCGCGGCTGTCAGCCTTGGCGGCCTCGAATCGCCGGGAAACGGCGGGAAGGGCTTCAAAGCCGGTGGGCATAAAGCCGGCGCGGATGCGAGCGAGCTCAGAGTGGGGCAGGTCGACAGCGGGCTTATCGCTGGCCTCCCACTCAGCCTCGACCTGGCGCGCGAATTCCTCGGGCCCCAGGCTCGCCACGAGGACCTTGATGCGGGCCTTGTGGATGTTGTCCCTGCGACCGTGCAGATTGTAGACGCGCAGGATCGCCTGCAGATAGCTAAGCAGATGGCGCACCGGCAGGCGCTCGCGGATCACGGCGCCGATATAGGGCAGACGTCCCAAGCCCCCGCCAACGCCTACCTCAAAGGCCAATTCGCCGTCGGCGTCACGATACAGGCGAAGGCCGATGTCATAGATCCGTGTCGCGGCGCGATCTGTGGGCGACGCGGTGACGGCGATCTTGAACTTGCGCGGCAGATAGGAAAACTCGGGGTGAAAGGTCGACCACTGGCGGATCACTTCGGCCCAAACGCGGGAGTCATCAACCTCATCGCCCGCGGCGCCGGCATAGGGATCAGCGGTAAGATTTCGGATGCAGTTGCCGGAGGTCTGGATGGCGTGCAGCCCCACCTCAGCCAGATGGTCGAGGATGTCGGGAGCGTCCCGGAGCTTGATCCAGTGGAGCTGAAGATTGGTGCGGGTGGTGAAGTGGCCATAGCCCTTGTCATAGGTGCGGGCCACGTGGGCCAGGGCGCGGAGCTGGTCCGCGCTCAGCGTGCCATAGGGAATGGCCACGCGCAGCATATAGGCGTGGAGTTGCAGATAGAGGCCGTTCATCAGCCTCAAAGGCTTGAACTGATCCTCGGTGATCTCCCCCGCCAGACGCCGCGCGCACTGGGCCCGGAACTCCTGGGCGCGGTCGGCCAGCATCCGGCGGTCGATGTCATCGTAAAGGTACATGATTAGCGAGCGACCTCTATTTGCGCCGGATGAGATCGACCCGGCCCTTGGACCGGGCGGCGCCCTGGGCCTGGGCGAGAATGGCGATATCGGCCCCGCCCGCGGCCTGTTTACCATGATCAAGCTTATTGGTGGGGCCCAGAGCCCGCAGACGCTCGCGAAAACTCACCGGCGCGAAACGGCCGCCCATTTCCATGACCTCGATAAGATAGGGATCTACCAGACGCGTCACCTCGGTCTTGGCCTCAGCCTCAGCGCTCCCGGCCGAGTCGTCGTCTTCGAAGACGAGCGCCCGGGCGAAGGACTCCACCCAATCCTGACCTGACCAAAAGACAACTTCGCCATCGATCAGGCGATTGGCTGTGAGAACGCGCAACATTAGCCCACGCCTCCAACGACGGCGGCCAGGGGCGCCTCCGCACACGCGCCGCCGGCTTGGGCGAGGGCCATGGCTTCGCCCAACATCAGCAGAGCCGGGCCTGAAAGCCCAGCCGTTGCGGTCGCGAGGTTTTTCAAGGGCGCGGTGATCCGGCGCTCCGTGCCCAGGCTGGCGTTTTCGACGATCAGGGCGGGCGTCTCGGGTGACCGGCCTGCTTGCATAAGGCGGCTCGCGATCTGACCCGCATTGGCGAGGCCCATATAGATGACGACGGTCTGATTGGGACGCGCGAGGCTCGGCCAATCCAGGTCCGGGGTTTCCCCAGCCTTGGCGTGTCCCGTGACGAAGGTGACCGCCTGGGCCGACCCCCGGTGGGTGAGCGGCGCGCCCGCGGCGGCGCCGGCCGCCAGAGCCGCGGTGATGCCGGGGACCACATGGCAGACAACGCCAGCCTCCCGGCAGGCCGCCAATTCCTCCCCGCCCCGACCGAAAATGAATGGATCGCCGCCCTTAAGCCGGACCACCGTCAAGCCCTCCGTGGCGAAAGCGACCAGCATCCGGTCGATCTCCTCCTGGGCGTAGCTATGCCTTGATCGCCGCTTGACGACGCTGATCCGGCGCGCGCCACGTGGCGCTAGGTCGAGGATGGCGTCTGAAACCAGGCCGTCATGAACAATGACATCAGCCGCCTTGATGGCCCTGAACGCCTTGAGGGTGAGGAGGTCCGGATCGCCCGGCCCCGCGCCCACCAGCCAGACGGCGCCCGGCGCCCGGGGCTGATCGCCCTGTCCGCCCAGAACCACCAGACGATTGGACCTGACGTCCGAATCTGAGGACATGTCCGATATCCCAAAAGGGTTACAGGGACTCTAAAAGCGCAACGCGTGCGTCCCTCGCGCCCCACAAGTAGCGAATTGGGCTTAGAGGACCTATTTCGCAACTCAAGGACTTCTAGGCGAGACGTTAGGAAAACTATGGAGCCCCGACGGCGTTTGCCGCCTCTCAACGCCCTGCGCGCCTTTGAATCGGCCGCTCGGCATCTCAACTTCAGCCGCGCCGCCGATGAACTATCGGTGACGCCGGGCGCTGTCTCGCAACAAATTCAGAACCTGGAAGATTATGTAGGGGCGGCGTTATTCAAGCGCACCCCCCGAGGTCTGTTGCTGACGGATTCGGCGCAGATGGCGCTGCCCGCCTTGCGCGAAGCCTTTGATCGCCTGGCCGAGGCGGCGGCCCTGCTCACCGCGGCAGTGGACGGCCGACGCCTGACCCTCACCGCCCCCCCCTCCTTCGCCGCCAAATGGCTGGTGCCCCGGCTCGGCCGGTTCGAGGAAGCCTATCCCCAGGTGGATGTCTGGCTTTCAGCGGATATGGACCTGGTGGACTTCGCCGCCAGCGACGTGGATCTGGCCCTCCGCTACGGCCCCGGCCCCTATCCCGGCTTGGAAACCATTCGTCTGATCAATGAGACCGTTATCCCCGTGATGAGCCCGGCCCTTATGGCCGCCAACCCCGTCGCCACACCGGCGGATCTCTCCAAGCACGTCTTGCTGCACGACGGCTCGCCCGACGCGGACGAGAGCTGCCCCGACTGGCAGATGTGGCTGGCCGCCCGGGGCGTGAAGGGCTTTGACGCCAATCGCGGCCCCCGGTTCAATCAATCGAGCCTGGTGATCGAAGCGGCGGTGAGCGGCCGGGGCGTGGCGCTCGCCAAGCGCACCCTCGCCCAGGACGACCTGGACGCCGGGCGCCTCATCGCGCCCATGCCCATCTCCACCATGGTCGATTTCGCCTATTTCCTCGTTCACCCCAAGGCCAAGGGGCGGCTGCCGCAGGTGAAAGCGTTCCTGAACTGGATCCGCGAGGAGGCCCAGACACATGAGGTGGCCATGGAAACCCTGAACAACGGGGCGGGCATCTAATCCGCGCCGGATTCTAATGGGTGCTGGACAGGCCCCAGCTTTTGCGTATGGTCCGCGCGCTCGCGCCAACGCCCCTTTGGGGGCGATCCGGAACGGGGCGGGTGCATAGCTCAGTTGGTAGAGCAGCTGACTCTTAATCAGCGGGTCGTAGGTTCGATCCCTACTGCACCCACCATCGTTCCGTGGGCGGCGAGGCGCCCCTATCCCGCCGCGCAGGCTCAGAAGTCCTTGCGGATGTTGACGCCGACATAGCCGTGGTTGTCCCGCGGAACCCACCGCACGACCCCGCCGAGATCGCCGCCGGCGATATAGGGCGAGTAGTTCTGGTCGGTGATGTTCTTCGCCACAAAATGGGCGGAGAATCCGTCATGGTCATCCAACAGGCCGATGGAGGCGTTCCAGATTCCATAGGCGCTCTGGATGGTCTGGGGCGTCTCGGACAGTTGGTATTGCGTTTTCGATTGCCAGTTGTAGTCGCTTTCCAAATCAAGATCGAACCGACCGGCCACGGGCCAGCGATATTCGGCCTGGAGATGCGCCTTGTAGCGCGGCGCGAAAGGCAAAGGTTGGCCGTTGATATTGCAGTTCACCGCTGACCCCGCGGGGCATGGGAAGCTGACGACATAGGCGTCGTCGTAGGCGGCGTCGGCGGTCAGGGTCAGGCGCGGGATGGGTTTGGCGAGCAGGCTCACCTCCGCGCCCCGCGAGGTCACGGATCCGGCGTTGATGAGATTGGTCACCAGCCCGCCATTGACCAACTGCGTGAAGTTCGCCTGGTAATTATAAAAGTCGGTGATGAATGCGGAGATGTCCGCCTGCAGCCGATGGTCGAACAGCTGCGACTTCAACCCTACCTCATAGGAATCCGACGTTTCGGGGCTCAGAGGGGGCGTGTTCACCGCCGACATGTTGAAGAACACGTCAAAGGCCGGACCCATATAGCCGCGCGAAAAGGTGGCGTAGGTGGTGATGTCGTCGTTGATGTCATACTGCGCCCCAAACCGCCCGGCGAAGCCATCGCGGGTGATCGCGGTCGGGCTCGTCGAGCCATTGGGCGCTGTGTAGGAGACGCCGATTCCGGTCAGTGCTGTGGGCGAGGTGGAGACGCGGCTGGCGTAATAGGAGAGATCGTCCTGGATCCCCCGCGCTCCGGCGATGAGCCGGAAGCTTTTGGTGAGGTTCAGATCGGCCTCGCCAAACACTGCGTAGTTCTGGTCGGAGGAGCCGTAGTGGTTGGCGCCCAGGTTGTTGGTCGGGGCGCCGCCGATGATCGAGGTCTCCGCACGCTCATAGAGCTCATGGTCGATGGCGTTCAGCACAAACAGTCCGGCCACGAAGTCCACTAGCCGGCCCTTGGGCGAGGCGATGCGCAGTTCCTCGGATTCTTGAAAAAAGTGCAGAAAGCCGGTGTCCGCCACCTGGGGGATACCGGCGGCGGCTGCCCCCGACAGCTCGTCATAGTCCTGGTACTGCGTGTTGCGCCAGTCGCGCCACGCGCTGATCGAGGTGACCTGATAGCCGTCGCCCAAATCCCAGTCGATCTGCAACGACGCCCCGCCATTGTGGTCGTGCACGGAGCTGGAGTCGTTGTCGCTGATCGTGGTGTTGCTGAACGACGGGGTGATTCCCGCCGCCGCGAGGGAAGCGGCGATCGGGGCATGGGTGGTTACGGCGTCGGTCTGGTAGGCAATGTTGTTCGTCGCCGCGTAGACGCCGGTCGGCGTGCTGTCGGCCGAGCGGACATAGTCAGCCGAGAGGGTGACCTTCACGTGCTCGAAGGGGTCGGCGACAATCTTGCCGCGCAAGCCATCGTGGACGTAACCGTTGACCTCTTTACCCGTATAGAGGTTATCGACATTCCCACGGAACTGGCTGGTGAAGACCGACAACAGGCCCTCCACCTTGTCGGGGACGATCGGCCCGGAAACCCCGATTCCCAGACGGTATTCCCCGCCCTCATAGGCGCCCGCGTCCACGTAGCCTTTGAAGGTGTCGGTGGGGCTACGGGTGATGATGTTGATCACCCCAGCGGTGGCGTTCTTGCCAAACAGCGTGCCCTGCGGACCCTCCAGCACCTCAATATGATCTAGATCGAGCAGGTCCACCGTGGATTGCCCGGCGCGGGACATGACAACGCCGTCGACCACCGTGGAGACTGACGGCTCGACCCCAGGCGATGTCGATATCGTGCCGACGCCCCGGATAAATATGGTGCGGTCCTTGTTAGAGGCGCTGGTGCGGAAATCGACGCTGGGGACGATGCTGCTGATGTCTTGGATGTCATTGAGATTCTTGGACGCGGCGTCCAAGCCTCCGACAACCGAGACAGCGATAGGCACCTTCTGAAGCGACTCGTCCCGGTGGCGAGCGGTGACGGTGATCTCGCCGATGGTGACGCCGCTGTCAGCCGGCGGCGGCGTGAGGGCCGTCTCCGCCATGGCCTGGCCACCCCAGGCGCAGATCACGGCTGAACCCGCCCATAGCGCGCGCCGCCAGCCGCGCCCGTCGGCGCAACGCTTAGGGTTTGGCGCGTGAATCGTCGGGATGGTGCTCATGGTTGGTCTCCCCCATTTTTTGGGCTTTGCGTAAGGAGCGCCCCGCTAGGGGGTCGCGTCGCGACCGCAAAGTCAGTTTTTCTTAAGTCTGGGTCGGAGGTCCTAATGACGGACGGTAGGGCGCGTCAATAACTGGCAGCACGGGAAGTCTCGGCAGCAGCAGCTGAATCCAGGCCACGGCGAGCAGGTAAGACACCGAAGCCACAGCCAAGAGAGGTCCATAACCCGCGCCCCGCGTGAGCAGTTCACCCGCTGCGAAGACCATCCCCATGCCGGCCAGATTGCCGCACAGGGAACCGAAGCTGGTCACCTGCCCCACCTTCGTCGCCGGAACAATGTCAGCCACCAGGGCGAACAGATTCACCGAAAATCCCTGATGCGCCGCGAGCATAAGACCGATCAGCGCCACCGCCAGCCAATAGCTGTGAACCGTCAGGGCTAGAGGGGCGGGGGTCACCAGCAGGGCGCAGACGAGCAGCGCGCCCTTACGCGCGATGCCGACTCGCACCCGGCGGCGTAGCAGGGCCGTGGAGACGAGGCCCGCGATAACAGATCCCGCCGCGGCGCAGCCATAGATCACGGCAAGCGGGGCGGCCAAGCGCGCGAGACCCAGTCCGAAGATCCGGTGGAAGAAATCCGGCGCCCAGAACAGCAGAAGCCACCAGACCTGATCAGACAGCGCCTTGGCCACGGCGATGGCCCAAGTGCGGCGATCCCGGAAGATAGAGCCGCTGAAGGCCGCGGCGCCACTTCGCGGGTTCGTGGGTCCATCGGGCGCGCGCGTCAACAGGTCGAGCCCCGGGCTCGCCGCCAGCCACACACCGACCCAGACGAGGCCCATCGCCCCGATCGCCACAAAGGCGGCGCGCCAGCCCCAAGTCAGGGCCAGCACCGGTACGATCAACGGGGTGATGATGGCGCCGACATTGCTGGCGGCATTGGCTATGCCGAGGGCGGCGGATCTCTGGTCGGCGGAGAAAAGACTAGCGACGGTCTTGATCTGGGTGGGCGTTCCCATGGATTCGGTGAAGCCCAGGGCCGCCCGCACGATGCCGAACTGGACAAAGGTGCGCGCCAGACCGTGTGACATGGCCACCAGGCTCCAGGCCGCCACCCCGACGGGATTCGCCCATTTGACGCCCAGGCGATCAACGGTCCGGCCGGCGAAGATGAAGCCCACCGCCGCCGCGAACTGGAAGACAGAGGCCAGACGCCCATAGTCTGAGTCCGTCCAATGGAGGTTCGCGGCAATCACCGGCTTGAGCACGGCAATGGCCTGGCGGTCGACGTAGTTCAGGACGCCGGCCAATATGACCAGAGCAAGAAGCAGCCAGCGCCTCACCCCCCGGAGCCTCAGACGATATCCGACAGCCGCACCACGCGCTTTTCCCGCGCGCTAAGTTCGGCGGCGGCGCCAATGGCGACGGCCCGCGCGCCATCCTCGGCGGTGACCAAAACGGGAGCCTCACCTCCCAGGGCCTCCAGAAAGGCGCCTAATTGGTAATAGACCGATCCATGGTGGGTGCCGGCCTCGAGGGCGGCGGCGTCAACGTCCACATGTTCGCGGCTCACAGGCTTAGGCGCCCCCAGCGGCGTTCGGGGCGAAAAGACAATCTCGCCCAAGGGGATGGTGACTTCCAGCTTCGCCTTGTCGCCTACAGCCCAAAGGGCCTCCTGCTGTTCCTCTCCCTCGGCGAACATGCAGAGCTCGAGCATCGCCCGGGCGCCCCTATCGAATTCCACCACCGTATAGCTGTTGTCGATGATGTCCGGGCGCTCGCCGCGGTAGCGCTCGTCCAGGTGGTTCACGTCCATGGCGCCTGAGCAGAACACGCTCACCGCCTCCTGGCCGGTGATCAGCCGCATGAGGTCAAAGAAGTGGCAGCACTTCTCCACCATCGTGCCACCAGTATTGCGGCTAAAGCGATTCCAGTCGCCTACCTTCACCAGAAAAGGGAACCGGTGCTCGCGGATCGACAGCATGGAGAGGCGCCCGATGTCGCCGTGGCCAATCCGTTCAATGAACCGCGCCACCGGTGGCATGAAGCGGTACTCCATGGCCGTCCAGAAGGTCGCCCGCCGCAGCGCCGCCCGCGCCGCGACCCACTGGGCGTCCGCCACCGTCGTACAGAGCGGCTTCTCGCAGAGGATCGCCAGATCAGTTTCAAGCAGCGGTTCGAGGACGGCCCGGTGGGTATAGTTCGGCGATACGACGATCACCGCATCCAGCGCGCAGCCCGCCAACATGGCGCGCACGTCCGGGAAGGTGAGGACGCCCGCCGCCGCTGAACCGAGTTCGGCGAGCGAGGCTTCCAGGGAGGACGCAACGGGGTCGACCAGGGCCGCCACCCGCGTTTGAGGGAAGAGTTTTAGGTTGCGTATGTGCTCGCGACCCATCATGCCCGCGCCGATGACGCCAACTCTTGTTACGCCCGACATGCCCGATTCATCCCCTTCCTCTGGCCCTTCCTCTGGCCACGGTCGCCGACGGTTGGGCCCCACGGACCTTTTCGTATCGCCGCTCGCCTGGGGCATGTGGCGATTCCGCGGTGACGACCTAGCCGCCGCGACGGCCCTGGTCGAGACCGCCCTCGACGTCGGGGTAAATCTGCTGGACACCGCAGATATCTATGGACCCGACAACGGCGAACCCTTCGGCGCCGCCGAGGCGTTGCTTGGGCGGGTATTGGCAAGGGCGCCGGCCCTGCGGGGCGCCATGGTGCTGGCCACCAAGGGCGGCATCGAAATGGGCGTCCCCTACAATTCCAGCGCCGACTATCTGATCAGCGCCTGCGAGGCCTCGCTGCGGCGCCTTGGGGTCGAGCGGATCGATCTCTACCAGATCCATCGCCCCGATAGCCTCGCCCATCCGGCCGAGGTGGCGGGCGCCCTGGAGCGCTTGCGCGCTGGTGGCAAGATCGCCGAGGTCGGTGTCTCCAACCACACTTCCGCCCAGGTCGCGGCCCTGGCGGCGCACCTGCCGTTCAAGCTCGCGGCTATTCAACCGGAATTCTCGGCTCTGGCGATTGAGCCGCTATATGACGGCGTTCTGGACCAGGCGATGGAGATGGACCTGGGCGTCATGGCCTGGTCGCCCTTGGCCGGTGGCCGACTGGTCGGGGATAGCCATGACGGCCGGGCGCCGGCGGTGCGGGCGGCTCTTGACGGTCTGGCGAGAACCCATGGCGCCAGCCGCGCGGTCATCGCCTATGCCTGGATCATGGCCCACCCAGCCAGGCCCATCCCGATCATCGGCTCGCAGAACCCGGCGCGAATCCGCGAGGCGGCAGACGCGATGGCAATAGGTCTATCGCGGACCGAGTGGTACGGCGTGCTCACCGCCGCGCGCGGGACGCCGCTGCCGTGACAGACCCCCTCCCCCCTTGTGAAGTCGCCTGGTTCAGCGCCCTCTGCGACGACGACTATGAATATCTCGGCGTTCCTGACCCCGCCTTACGCTCCAGCTTCGAGCATTGCCGCGCCATCGCCCTGACCGCTGAAGCCGGCGGCTTTGACAACCTTCTCCTGCCGTCGGGCTACGCTCTGGGGATCGACACCCTCGCCTTTGGCGCGGCCTTGGCCCCCAGCCTGAAGCGCATGCGCCTGCTGGCCGCCACCCGCTGCGGGGAGATGTGGCCGCCGCAACTGGCCCGGCTGCTCGCGACCCTGGACCGACTTCTGGAGGGCCGGCTCACGGTCAATATCATCTCCAGCGACCTGCCCGGCGAGACCCTGGCGAGCGCGCCCCGCTACGCCCGCACCATGGAGGTCATGTCGATCCTGCGCACCCTGCTGAATGGCGAGCCGGTCAGCCACCGGGGCGAGTTCTACAATTTGGAACTGGCGCCGCCTCGCGTGACCACGGTTTCGGGCCGCGCGCCGCTTTTTTATTTCGGCGGCCTGTCGCCCGACGCGCGGGAGGCGGCGGCCGTCGGCGCAGACGTCTATCTCATGTGGCCTGACCGCTTGGAGGTCGTGCGCGACATCATCGCTGACATGTCCGCGCGCGCGGCGCGTCATCGCAGGCGTCTAAGATTTGGCTACCGCGTGCACGTGGTCGTCCGCGAGACCGAGGCCATGGCGCGGGAGGCCGCGGACCGGCTGCTTTCCCGCCTGGACGACGCCGAAGGCCGCGCCATACGTGAACGCTCCCTCGACAGCGGCTCGGTGGGCGTGCGTCGCCAGGCCGAACTTCGCGCGGCGGCCGCCGGCGACGGCTTCGTCGAGGACAACCTATGGACCGGTATTGGTCGCGCGCGGTCAGGATGCGGCGCCGCCATCGTCGGCGACCCTGATCAGGTGCTCGTCAAGCTGAACGCCTACCGTTCGCTGGGTATCGAGGCCTTCATCCTGTCTGGCTATCCCCACGCGGCTGAGGCCGACCTGTTTGCCCGCCACGTCCTGCCGCGCCTGGACCATGGCCCCCTAAACTAAGCGCGGGCTGGCTAAACCCCACCAAGCGGCTCCGCGCTTTGAGTCAGGGCCGCTTCCGGAACTAGTACCGGATCGAAGCTTCCCGTCTGGGCCCTTTCCCATTCCCGGCTCAGCGCGGGCCCCACCTCGCCGTTGAGCAGCGCGCCCGGCGCGACGCGCGGATAGACGTCGTCGCCGCGCATGATGGCGCCGCTCTGGTGGCGGACCTGGAGGTGCCAGGGTTTGAGGTCCTGGGGATGTTCAAGGCCGGCGGCGCCCAGGAGTTCGGCCAGGGCGTGCAGCGTATTGTGGTGGAAACCGGCCACGCGCGGGGCCTTGTCCGACACGACCAGAGCCCCCTGGCGCAGGGCGTCCTGGGTCGCGACGCCCGTGGGGCAATTGTTGGTGTGGCAGCTTCGGGATTGGATGCAACCCACGGCGAACATAAAGCCCCGCGCGGACATGGCGTAATCGGCTCCGATGGCAAAGACCCGGCAAAGATCATAGGCGGTGATCAGCTTGCCGCTGGCGCCGAGCTTGATCCGGTCGCGCAGCCCGGCGCCGACCAGGGCGTTGTGAACAAAGCCCAGCGCTTCGTTGAGCGGCGCGCCCACGTGATCGGTGAGTTCGACCGGCGCGGCGCCCGTGCCCCCCTCCCCGCCGTCCACCACGATGAAATCGGGGGTAATTCCCACCTCCAGCATCGCCTTGACGATGGCCAAGAACTCATAGCCGTGGCCGAGCGCCATCTTCACGCCCACCGGCTTGCCGGCTGACATCTCCCGCAGTCGGGCGATAAAGGCGATGAACTCCAACGGAGTCGTGAACGCCGTGTGGGCGGCGGGCGAGACGCAATCGCGATCACGGCTGACGCCTCGTGTTTCGGCAATCTCCGCGGTGATCTTGGCCTTGGGAAGCACCCCGCCATGGCCAGGCTTGGCGCCCTGGCTGAGCTTGACTTCGATCATCTTGACCTGGGGCTCGCGAGCCTGGGCCTTAAAGCGCTCTTCGTCAAAAAGGCCCTCGGGCGTACGGCAGCCGAAATAGCCGCTGGCCACCTGCCAGATAATGTCGCCGCCATGGCGCCGGTGATAGGCGCTGATGGAGCCCTCGCCGGTATTGTGGGCGAAACCGCCCATCCGGGCGCCGAGGTTGAAGGCCATGATGGCATTGGCGCTCACCGCGCCGAAGCTCGTCCCGGAGATGTTCAGGATCGAGGCTTGATAGGGCTGGCGACAGTCCGGACCGCCGATTGTCACGCGGAAGTCGGTGTCCTTGATGACCTTCGGGCGGATGGAGTGCGAGATCCAGCCATAGCCCACGGCGCCGAGATCAAGGACCGTGCCGAAAGGCTGAGTGTCCCGCGCGTTCTTGGCCCGGCTATAAACCAGGGCGCGGTCATCCCGGCTGAAGGGCAGCGGATCGCGCTCATCCTCGATGATATATTGGCGCAGCTCCGGCCGGATCGCCTCCAGCATGAAACGGATATGGCCGATGATGGGGTAGTTCCGCAGGATCGCGTGTGACGTCTGGGCGAGGTCCGCGATGCCCAGGATCAGCAGCGGGAGAAGGATGGCCAGCGGCAAAGCCCACCAGGGGCCCAGCGTGAGGGCCAGAATAGCGAAGACCAGGCTCAGCAGCCCGACGAGCTGCATGATGAAATAACGCGACACCAGAAGGTTCATAGGACACCCAACCTGAGACAAAGCCCGATGGGCGCGTTTCACCGTCGAAGATCAATCCTAGATTTGGTTTGTGACACCTGGATGCGACGCGTGCGGCCGGCTCCAGACACGACAACGCCGACCGCCCCTCGAGGCGCGGCCGGCGCCGCCGTTCCAAATCGACAGGTTTCAGGCGTCGACGGATTCGTGCTCTTCGTCGTGCTCGTGCTCATGCCCATCTTCGTGTTCTGGGGCGTCTTCGATCTCGCCATGATGCTCGGCGTGTAGCTTGCTCGCTTCCTCGGCGTGATGGGCTGCCTGGGCGGCGTGGCCAGAGGCGACATGCGCATGGTGGCCGGCCGTCTCGGCGTCGCCCGCTTCATGATAGGCGGCGGCTTCGCGGTGATGCTTGGCGGCCATCTCGTGATGATCAGCGGCGTGGGTATGGTGTTCGTGGGCGTTATGCGTGGGGGTCATGTCAACTTCCTTTCGGGGTTGGGGGGCGAAACCGACAGGGAGTCGCTCCGCCGAGGACGATAAGCCCGACAGGAAGATCAAAATAAGAAGATTAGAATAAGATTTTGTGACGCGCCATTAAGCACACGCGAAATCGGATCTTCCTCTTTCTCACGAGAAGCAAGTCGCCTCTGATTATCCTTCAGCTGTCTGACATTAAACATTTCACAAAATATTGTCCGCATAATGAGATTCGCAAAACCGGGTGGAGCCCGCGTCTCACGAGGCGGTCGCCGCGGGACTGTTCTCGGCCCCTGGAGCTCCGACGCCTGCCTCCCGCGCCGCTTGTCGGACGACATCGCGAAACCACGCCAGAAAAGGATCGCTGGCGCGGATATGAGATGACGCCAGGGTCATTTCCAGTCGCGTTTCGGCGAAGGGCGGAGGCTGGAGACGCAGACCGAGAGCCGGCGCCAAGCGCTCTGCGAGCGCGGCGGACATTGTGGTGACCATATCCGTGGCACTCACGGCGGCCAGGGCGGCGACAAAATGGGGGGTAGCCAGGGCGACGCGCCGGGTCACCCCCGCGGCTGCGAGCACAGCGTCCATTTCGGATTGCCCATCGCCCAAGAGGGCGACCGTGGCGTGTGGATAGGCGCCATAATCGGCCATGGTCCAGGGACGGTTGGCCGTCGGGTGATCACGCCGTG
This sequence comes from Caulobacteraceae bacterium, assembly GCA_003136615.1. GTDB lineage: Bacteria > Pseudomonadota > Alphaproteobacteria > Caulobacterales > Caulobacteraceae > Acaudatibacter. Next base: position 29,165 of record PLFA01000048.1, read on the forward strand.
TGACAACGGCCATGCGATCTTCCGCCACCACTTCGCTATAGGCGCCGGTCGGCAGGGGCGTCGTCGTCAAGGCGAAGGCGAGGTCCACCTCGCCCATGAGGACGCGGCCCGGCGTGGCCGGGCCATAGGTCTCAACCCGCAGGTCGACCCCCGGCGCGTCGCGGGCGAGGCGCGCGGCCACGCCAGGAAGAATGATGATCGTATGGACGTCGGCCGCGGCGAGGCGCAGCACGCGTCGTTCGTTGGCGGGATCGAAGGCCTGAGGATGAAACACCGCGCCCAGTTGGCTTAGAACCTCGGCCAGACGCGGCTGGAGCGCCTGGGCCCGGGCCGTCAGGACGTAACCGCCATGGGCCCGCACCAGGAGCGGATCGCCCTGCAGGTCGCGCAGGCGCGCCAGCGCCCGGCTCATGGCGGGTTGGCTGAGGCCTAACTCCTCCGCCGCATGGGACACGTTACGCCGCCGCAGCAAGGCCTCGAGCGCGGGGACGAGCTTGAGATCGAGGCCGGTGATATGCGCATCCTGCATGCCGGCGATATTATACATGCATTTTTCGGATACCAAGCGTGGGTCTAGTCTTCGGCTCAGAGGAGAGCCGTCATGGATCATTCGACTGTCATTCTGGGCTATGGCGCCACAGGACGCGCCGCAGCGGACGTCCTCGCCGTGCGCGGGGGCGAGGTCACGATCGCCCAGCGGAAGGCGCCCGCCGACGTGCCGGCCGGCGCCAGGTTCATCGCTTGCGATGTGCTGGACGCGGACTCCGTGAAAGCGGCGATCCAGGGCGCGCGCCAGGTCGTCCTCGCCATCGGCCTCGCCTATGACGCCAAGGTCTGGCGTGAGGCGTGGCCCAGGGCCATGACGAATGTGGTGGAGGCCTGCGCCGCCAGCGGGGCGCGTCTCGTCTTCGTGGATAATCTCTACATGATGGGGCCTCAGACCGCCCCGCTCACCGAAGATATGCCGCTCTCAAACCGCGCGGNNCCGGGGGTGGGCCTGTCTCATCTGGGCGACCAGGCTTTTGGGGCCCTCGCCAAAGGCAAGCCGGCCTTAATGATCGCCCCTCCCGACACGCCGCACGATTTCGCCTATGTGCCCGACATCGGCCGGGCCGTGGTCACGCTGCTGGAGGCGCCCGACGACGCCTATGGCCAAGCCTGGAACATGCCCTGCGCCCCGACCACAACCCCCCGTGAGATTATCCGCCTGGGCGCCGCGGCCATCGGCGTGAAGGCGAATGTAGTGGCAGTCCCCCTTTGGACACTGCCGGCCATGGGCGTCTTTGTTCCCTTCATGCGGGAGGTGGCGGATATGAGTTTTACCTGGGACCGCCCCTACCGCGTGGATGCCCGCAAGTTCGCCCGGCGTTTCTGGTCAGACGTCACGCCTTTCGAGGTCGGCGCGGCCGCCACCGCGCGGTCGTTCCTAGCGGCGGACTAATCTTCGAGACCCAGCAAGCTCGCATTGCCGCCGGCGGAGGTGGTGTCCAGGGTGAAGGCGCGCTCCACGGCGAAGCGGGGCAGATAGTGCGGACCGCCGGCCTTGGGGCCCGTCCCTGAGAGCCCCTCTCCGCCGAAGGGCTGAACACCCACCACAGCGCCGATCATGGAGCGATTGACATAGAGGTTGCCGACCTTGGCCTTCGCGCGGACCGCCTCCGCCACACCGGCGATCCGGCTGTGGACCCCCAGGGTGAGGCCATATCCCTGAGCCGTGATCCGCGAGAGCGTCTCCTCAAGGGCGCCGGATTTCCAGGTCACGACGTGCAGGATGGGGCCGAATACTTCGCGATCAAGATCTTCCACCGCGTCCAGGCGGATCAGGGTCGGGGCGACGAAATGGCCTTCCGCAAGCCCTGCGGTGATGGCGGTCTGGAAGACGACCCGCTCGCGCCAGCGCGACACATGAGAGGCGATGTTGGCCTTTGCGGCCGCATCAATCACAGGTCCCAAGTCCGTGGCCAGATCGGCTGGATCACCGATCACCAGCTCGGCCATGGCGCCGGTGAGCATTTGAATGACGCCCTGGGCGATATCCTCATGGAGGCAGAGCAGGCGCAGGGCCGAGCACCGCTGCCCGGCGCTACCGAAGGCGGAGATGATCACGTCGGCCACCACCTGTTCAGGAAGGGCGGTGGAATCCACCAGCATGGCGTTGACGCCGCCTGTCTCGGCGATAAGTGGAACGAGGGGGCGCGATTCATCCTCCAGAAGGGTCCGGGCGATCCGGCGGGCGCTGGCGGTGGACCCGGTGAAGGCGACCCCTGCGATGCGGCGGTCGGCGATCAACCCCGCGCCAATCTCCGCGCCGCCCGGCAGGAGGCAAAGAACGTCAGGCGGCACGCCGGCCTCCAAGGCGAGGCGGATGGCGGCCGCGGCAATAAGAGGGGTCTGGGGCGCCGGCTTGGCGATGACCGCATTGCCCATGGCGAGGGCGGCGGTGATCTGGCCCAGGAAAATTGCCAGGGGAAAGTTCCAGGGGCTGATACAGGCAAAAACGCCCCGGCTTTCCAGACGAAGTTCATTCAGTTCGCCCGTGGGGCCGGGCAGGCGTTCGGCGCCGCCCCAGCGGCGGGCCTCCCTCGCATAATAGCGGCAGAAATCCACCGCCTCGCGCACTTCGCTCAAGGCGTCCGCGATCGTCTTGCCGGCCTCCGCCGTAAGGAGCGCCATAAGAGCGACCCGGTCGCGTTCCAGAAGATCGCCTAGACGTTCCAGGCATTCTGCCCGCGCGGCATGGCCGAGAGCGTTCCAGGCCCCCTGCCCCTTCACGGCAAGATCAAGGGCCGTGCCGACATCCGCCGTCGTCGCGTCGATGACCTCGCCGGGCGAACGACCTCCGGCGGGATTAGGGACGAGACGCCCGCGCCCGGCTCCGGCGCGACCACGCAGGATCGGGGCGGCGCGGGCTGGAGTCGCCAAGGCTCTCGCCATCTCTGCGCGGACGGGGGTTACGACTGTCTCCTCGGACAGATCCAGCCCGGCCGCGTTTCGCCGGGACGGACCGTAGAGCTCCTGCGGCGGCAGGATGGCGGGGTGGGAGGACAAGCCCGACGCCAGGGCGCGCTCCACGGGATCGGCGAGCAGATCCTCATCGCTGATCGCCCGGTCGGCGATCTGGTGCACGAAGCTGGTATTGGCGCCGTTTTCCAGCAAGCGGCGCACCAGATAGGCCAGCAGATCGCGATAACCGCCCACCGGAGCATAGACCCGCACGGCCAGGCTTCGGGACGACATCAGGGGCTCATAGAGCCCATCGCCCATGCCGTGCAGCCGCTGGAACTCGAAGTCGTGCCGATTGCCGGCCCATTCCAGCACGCTCGCGACGGTCAGGGCGTTATGGGTGGCGAAGGCGGGATACAGAGATTCATCGGCCAGCATGGCCCGGGCGCAGGCCAGATAGCTCACATCCGTTCCGGTCTTGCGGGTGAAGACCGGATAGTCCGCGAGGCCACGCTCCTGGGCGCGCTTGATCTCGCTGTCCCAGTAGGCGCCCTTCACCAGTCGCACCATCAGCCGGCGGTTCGTGTCCCTGGCCAGGGCGCCGGCCCAATCGATGACGGCCGCGGCGCGGCGCTGGTAGGCCTGGATCGCCATGCCAAGGCCATCCCAGCCGCGAAGCGAGGGATCGCGCGCGGCGCCCTCGATGATCGCCAGGGACATGTCCAGCCGCTCGCTCTCCTCGGCGTCAACAGTGAGGCCCACATCGGCCGCGCGGGCGATCCGCGCCAATTCGATGAGACGGCCGGTGAGTTCCGGCACGGCGCGGTTCGCCTGGAAGGGCTCGTAGCGGGGATGCAGGGCCGAGAGCTTCACCGAGACGCTATCGGCGGCGAAGACATCAGCGGCCCCGGCGGCGCCGGCGCCCACCGCTCGCACCGCCGCGATATAGGCCTCCTGATAGGCGTCGGCGTCAGCCGCGGTGCGGGCGCCCTCCCCCAGCATGTCGAAGGAATAGCGGAATTGTTTGTTCGCGCCGCGATCAGCGCGTTTGAGGGCTTCCTCGATATCGCGGCCGAGAACAAAGGCCTCGCCCATAAGCTGCATGGCGCTGGCCACGGCGACCCGGATCGCCGGCTCGCCCATGCGCGCGACAAGACCCTTTAGCGTTCCCGACGGGGCCTGAGAGAGGGATTGGGCGAGGAGCAGGCCGAGCGTGGCGCTCTTCACGATGACCGAATCGGTCTCGGCGAGATGCGCGCGCCAGTCGGCGCGGCCGAGCTTGTCGCGGATCAGGGCGTCGGCCGTCGCCGCATCCGGAACCCGAAGATAGGCTTCCGCCAGACCCAGAAGCGCGGCGCCCTCCTCGCTCGAGAGACTATATTGCCGCAGGAACTGATCCACCCAGCCCGCCTGACCGGGCGCCCGAAGCCGGGCCAGAAGATCGCGCGCCTGGGCTACCACGCGGGCGCGCTGGGCGGGAGACAACCGCGCGGACTTGGCCAGGGGCTCAAGGGCCACATGCTCATCCAGACGATAGAGGGGAGCTATGGCGGCGCGGGCGTCAGTGATTGGAAGTGGCGGCAAAGCGAAGGACCCCGATAAGAGGCGCCGTGATTTGGCCACGACGCCGGGCTCCTATATCATCGCATCAAAGCTGGAGGTTGAGCATGTTCGAGGTCGCGTGGCGGACACCAAGCCTGTGGGCCTGCGGCGCCTTGCTTGGGGTCGCCATGGCGGCGCCGGCCACGGCGCAGCAGGCTATATCCACGGCCCAGGACAGCCAGCTGGGGGGCGCGCCCCCCGCGCCCGCGACGGGTCCGGTGAACCTGCCGCCGCGTCGCCAGGATATAGCCCAGAACATCGTGCGTCCCGTGGGGCCCTGCGGCGGTCTTCCCAATCCCGATACGGGGAAGCTCGACAAGAGTCCGCATGGCGAGGTCTTCGCGGGGGTGGGGACCCATGGCTATCGCGAGACCGGCGGCGCGGTCTGTGTGCCGGTCGGCGACCACGCGGCCGTAAATGTCGCGGTGGACGTGCTGAACTATCCCACGCGCGGCCGAAGCTATTGAGGACTTGAGGCGCCCACGCCTCGGGCTTTGAAGACAAATGCGCTGTTCAGCCAGAAGTTGAACAGGAAGGCGACGCCAATCCCGGCGACCTTCGCGAGGATCGGGCCAAAGGGCGTCATCGCCGAGCCCGCCACCGTCACGCCCACATTGATCGACATGCCCAGAAGGGCGACGCCGAAGAACAACCCGAAGCCCTTGAGACTGCGCCGCGTCCTGAAAACGAAGATCGAGGTGAGCGTATAGTTCACCACGGCGGCGATACAGAAGCTCGCGCTGGCGGCGACCGCAATGGGAACGCCCACCCGGTGCAGGGCGGCGAACACCGAGAGATCGACGATCGCGGCCGTGCCGCCTGTCATGACATAGCGAAAGAACGTCGTGAGGGTTTGAGACGAGACCATGGATGTCCTTGAGGGGCGCGAGACGGAGCTCGGCGCGCGGCGGCAAGCTAGCTGAAAGTCTCCGTCGATCAAAGCTCAAGAGCAGACTTGAGGAGCTCAAGCGCCGCCACGACGAAGGCCTCCATATTGGCGACGCGGTCGGAAACGCCTGTTTCCAGGGTGATGGCGGTCTCGGTGGGGCCGCTGATCGCCAGGCACGTATGGCCCGCGGCGTCGCCATAGGGATTGCCGGAAGGTCCCGCGGCGCCCGTCTCCGAGAGCCCCCACGTCGTCCCCAGATTCTCCCGGACTGAGCGGGCCAGAAGCAAGGCGTAGGGCGGACTGGCCGACCTCATTCCCGCGACGGCCTCTCGCGGCAGGTCCATCAACGCCATTCGCGCCTTGGCCGTGTAGACCACCGCCCCTCCGCGAAAATAGGCGCTGGCCCCGGCAACAGCGAGGAGTGCCGCGCTGATCAGGCCTCCTGAGGATGATTCCGCCACGGCGATGGTCTCACCCCGCGCGATGAGACGCTCGGCGATTTTGTGAGCCCGTTCGAGAATGTCAGGAGTCATGATTCCCACAAGGCCAGCCGGTCACACGCCGCTTGACCGCCGGCCCAGGACTAGGCGACGAGAGGCGTCATGGCCAGCCGTGACGCCCCGACACCCGATATCCCGCCGGAACTGGCGGAGTATCGCCGTTCCATCGACAATATCGACTCGGCGCTGATCCATCTGCTGGCCGAGCGGTTCAAATGCACCCGCAAGGTTGGCGAGTTGAAGGCCCGCCTGGACCTGCCGCCAGCGGACCCGGCGCGTGAAGCCCAGCAGGTCGCCCGGCTTCGCGCTCTCGCCATCAGCGCGGATCTGGCGCCGGAATTTGCCGAGACCTTCCTGAATTTCCTGGTGAAGGAGGTCATCCGACATCACGAGGGTATCCGCAGCGGCCGGGCCTGACGGGCTGGCCGCGCGGCTGAGACGGATCGTGTCAAAGAGCCCCGCCCCCCGCGCCTGGCAGAGAATGCTATCGGGCCGACGTCTTGACCTGCTCGATCCCTCGCCGATGGACATCGAGATCGAGGACATCGCCCATGGCCTGGCGCGCGTGGCGCGCTGGAATGGTCAGACGCTCGGCGAGCACCCCATGTCCGTGGCCCAGCATTCCGTGGTGGTTGAAGAGATCGTCGCCCACGTCACGCCCTCCATCGACGCGCGCTGGCGCCTGGCGGCCCTGCTTCACGACGCCGCCGAATATGTGATCGGCGACATGATCTCGCCTTTCAAGGCGGCGCTTGGACTCGACTATGAGGCGTTCGAGGATCGCCTGGCCAGCGCCATCCATATCCGCTTCGGACTGCCCGCCCAGATCCCCAAACAGGTTAAGGTCCTGATCAAGGCCGCCGATCGCGCCTGCGCCTATTTCGAGGCCACCCAGCTTGCGGGATTCGCGGGCCCCGAATCCCTGCGCCTATTTGGCAAACCGCCGCCGGGCTATCACCTCAAGATACAACCCCTTGGCCCCGCCGGCGCCCAGGCGGCTTACCTCAAGCGGTTCGATATCCTAACCAAAGCCGCAGGTTCCCACACCGCGTCACGGACCGTCGCGTGAATCCCACGATCGTCATCGGATTGTCGGCCGTGATCGTGGCCCTGCGCGAGGGCGAGGCCTGCGTGTTGACCGTGCGGCCCCAGGATTCCGACCCCCAGACCCCAGCGGTGGCGGGCCTGCCCTTCGGCCCCTTTGACCCGGAAGGCCAGCGCACTTTTGACCTGGCCCTGCGGGATTTCGTGACCCGGCAGACCCGATTCGAACTGGGCTATGTCGAGCAACTCTATACCTTCGGCGACAAGGGCCGCGACGCCCCCCTGGCGGATGTGGGCGCCGGCGGCGCGCGCGTCATCTCCGTGGGCTATCTGGCCCTGGCGCCGGCCGCCCTTGAGACCCAGGCGCCGGACACCGCCTGGTCCAAATGGACGCGGTTCTTCCCTTGGGAGGATTGGCGCGCGGGCCGGCCGGCGCTCATCGATGATCTCATCGCCCCGGCTTTGGCGGCTTGGGCCGCGGGCTCACCCGGCCGACAGGATCGCGCGCGCCTGCTTTTCGCCCTGGACGGCGCGCCCTGGAACGAGGAGCGCGTCCTGGATCGCTACGAACTGCTTTACGAAGCGGGCCTGGCGCCCGAGGCGGGCCGTGACCGCGCCCTTGCGGGTGGCGGGGCTCCGGTGGAAGCCCGCGTTCTGGAGCCCGCCTTCGGCCAGCCGATGATCTCCGACCACCGGCGCATCCTGGCCACGGGCCTTGGCCGCCTGCGCGGCAAGCTGAAGTACCGGCCCATCATCTTCGAACTCATGGGCGAGGCGTTTACGCTCTCGGCTCTGCAACGCGGCGTCGAGGCCGTCGCCGGCGTGCCGCTTCACAAACAGAACTTCCGCCGGGTGGTGGAGCGCACGGGCCTCGTGGAGGGACTGGGCCGCATGGACGCGGGCGCGGGCGGACGGCCCGCCGAGCTCTTCCGATTCCGCCGCGATCTTATCGCCGCGCGGCCAGCGCTCGGTCTCTCCCTCCCGAAGCTGCGCGAGTAGAGCGCTCTTCAACCATAGACGAAGGCCCTATCGTCCAGATCGATGGCGGGAAACACGTCCTTCTCGTTCCAATAGTCCTGGCTATGGCGCCATTCCGGCTTATCGCCGGCCTTGGGCAGAAGATGCATGTCGCGCATGAGGTAGCCGGGATTGAAGTTTTCAGGGTCGATCCAGGGCAGACGCGGCATGTTGTGATCCTCGGGACGCAGGGCCACCTCGACCCGCTTCGCGCCCTTGGCGTCCATGTGTTTGAAAAGCCGGCACACGAAGTCGCCGATCAGATCGGCGCGAAGGGTCCAACTTGCGCGGAAATAGCCGAACACCCAAACCATGTTGGGGACGCCGGTAAACATCATCCCGCGATAGGTCACGGTTTCCCCAAAATCGAGCGGCGCTCCATCGATGGAAAAGGCGATCTCGCCAAGCACGCTGAGATTGAACCCAGTCGCCGTGACGATGATGTCCGCCTCCAGGGTCTTGCCCGATTTGAGGAGAATTCCCTGCGGCGTGAACCGTTCGATCTCGTCGGTGACAATGGCGGCTTTACCCGCCGCGATCTTCTGGAAGATATCGCCTTCGGGCACGAACGCGATCCGTTGACGCCATGGGCGATAGGCGGGGGTGAAATGGGTGTCGACGTCGAAATCCTCGCCGAGGAAGGCGCGAACCCCGCCCAGCAGTTCGCCGCGCACCGCCTCGGGCTCTTCGAAGGTGCGCCGAGTGAACTCGTGCTGATCGAGAACGATCCGGCGACGGACGATTTCGTGAATCCAGGTCTCGTCGATCTTCAGCTCGCGTAAGGAGTCGGCCAACTCGTTGCGATTTCCGCCCGGGATGAAATAGGTCGGCGAGCGTTGCAGGAGCGTCAGCTCAGCGCAGTCGTCGGCCATGTTGGGGACCAGGGTGGCGGCCGTGGCGCCCGAGCCGATGATGACGACACGTTTATCCTTATAGTCCAGATCCTTGGGCCAGGTCTGGGGATGGACGATGGGTCCCTGGAAAGTCTCCATGCCTTCCCAGTCCGGCGTGTATCCCTTGTCGTGCTGGTAATAGCCCTGGCACATCCAGAGGAAATTGGCGGTAAAGACGAGGGTCTCGCCATCCTCAGCTCGCAGGACCTTCAAGGTCCAGAGATTGGTCGCGCTGGACCAGGCCGCGGAGAGGATCTTGTGGCCGTAGCGAATATTTCCGCCCAGCTCATTTTCCTCGATCACCTCGCCCATATAGTCGAGGATGGCCTGACCGGCGGCGATGGGCGGACCGATCCAGGGCTTGAAGCGATAGCCGAAGGTATAGAGATCGCTGTCGGAGCGAACGCCCGGATAGGCGTGGGTGCGCCAGGTACCCCCAAAGCTCTCCTTGGACTCTAGAACCACGAAGCTCTTGTCCGGACATTGAGTCTTCAGATGGTAAGCGCCGCCGACGCCCGATATGCCTGCCCCCACCACCAGAACATCCACGTGCTCCGCGCGCGTGGTTACGGTCATCAAAGCGGCGGCGTCATCCATCTTGGTCGCTCCTCCTTGAGCAATGTGTTCTTAAGGCCGGCGTTTTTTGACGGGCGCGGGGGCCAGCCTGCCGATCCTGTTTTTCTTGGGTCAGGGCTTCTTGAAGAGATAGATAAACTGATCGGTCTTGCCGCGGATAGAGGGATCGAAAACGAGCTTGTCGCGCGGGTCGGCGGGATTGCGCAGGGCCCCGCTCTCGCCCACGAAAACAAACCCTGCCGCGGCCATGTCCTTCTTCACCACCGCGGCGTCGATCCGGTGCGTGGTGTTCGTGTCCGTGAGGCCCGAGCCATCGGGCGCGGAATGGTCAATAACCACGAAATAGCCGCCTTTTTTCAGGGCCTTGAAGACCGCCTTGTCGAAGGTCGGCACGTCCGCGGGGGCCATGAAGGGATCATAGATGTCGTGATAGTTCTGGCGGATCCAGACGATGTCGGCGGGGGTCGGGACGGCGAAACTGTTGGTTGGCGCCGAATAGGCGGTGACATTGGGCAAATCGGCGATGGGAGCTGACCCGGCGACGGGGAGCGGCTTGTGCTCCGCCTTAGCCAGTTCATCAGGCATGAAATCATAGACATGGCCCACCGGCCCGACGACCTTCGCGAACAGGCGATCCCAATAGGCGCCGGGGACCACGTCCACGATGGTCGCGCCGGGCTTCAGGTTGATGAAGGTCAGGATTTCGGCGGGCTTGCGCTCCGCGTCGAGGGCTGTGTCCTTGGCGGGGCGACCGGGATCAGCGATGGCCGCATCGACCGCGGGCGAGGCAGCCAAGGCAGGTAAGGTCATGCTGGCGCTTAGAAGTGCGGCGGCGACTGAAAAGGCCCGCGCCAAGGGTGTGAACATCATGGCCTTCTCCCGGGTTTTTCCTGTTATCTCCCACCTATAGACCACGATCACGCGCAAGTCAGGCGCCGGGAACAACACAAGCGCAGGCGCGATCCGGGGGGGCCAGATCCGCCTGGAGAGCTGAATTCATCAGTCACGTCATGCCCGGGACTGTCAGGGCGATCCGCCCCGATCCGGCGGGGCCGAGCTTGGTCGCCAGGCCTTATCCACTCGGCCATCCCAAATGTGTTGCGCCGGTGGTTTGATGGGCCCTGGCTCAAAAAAGGCGGCCCAATCTTCCTCCCCGCCGCCAGGCGGCGCCGGAAAGCCCGCGTCGGTCCAAAGGCTCCAGTCAGGCGTGAGACCAAGATCCGCGCAGATGGCCGCCATGGCCTTCTTCAGGGAACCCTTGAGGAGGGCCTCGAATCTATCATCGTCACACCGCTCTCCCGGGTCGGCGAAGGCCGCGAAACGCCCGGGAGCCTCGCGCTTGACCACTTTTTCCCAGTCATCCGCGTCCCACGCTTCATCGTCATTGGCCGCAGCGTCGCAGCCAGCCGTGAGGCGCGGCCTGGCACGGCGGGGCGGGGAAAGGAAGGCATGGGGGCCGAGGGGCGCGCTGGCCCTCAAGGCCGCGATCTCCTTCTCGATTTTCAGCGACAGAAGCGCGGCGAAGCGCAAGGCGCGCACCACGCGCTTAAAGGCGCCGATCGGATCGCCGAGAAGTGGAAGGGCAAAGAGCGGCCCTTTGAGCCCATACGGGTAGGGCGTGATCTCCCGGACGAGGAAGCGGTGATACCGCTTGGCAAGCTGCACTAACCCACCCAACATGCAAAGCCACATCTCCCCCACGGCGATGCGCGGATCAGGGGCTGCGGAAATCTTGGCGGCGAGCGTCATGTGCCATATAATTGCATAATGCGATTTTTTTGTCAACGTGCAATGGCAGTCTGCTCTCCTCGCCCGCTTTGACGGGGGAAGGAGGAGCCCGAAGGGCTGAGGGGGAAGCAGCGATGAGTAGTGGTGAGAGAGGCTTAAGATCGGCGCCGCAATTAACCGTAGGGTCTATCGCGCTGCAACTTCTCCCTCCACCCCTTCGGCCCCCCCCCTCCCCCACAAGTGGGTGAGCAGAGTTAGGC
>PLFA01000148.1 GCA_003136615.1 Caulobacteraceae bacterium
CGCGGCGGCGGCGGCCAGATCACCGGCGCCGCGGGAGGCGAGCGTCGCACGACCGCCAGCCGCATGGCCCTGGCCGGCCTGGCCGCGGGCCTGCGCGATCTTCCACCCGCTGGCGAAATCGAAGTTCGGACGACCAGCCTCGAACTGGCCGTCTTCGCCGATCTCCTGGCCAGTGGCGGCCAGAGAATTCAGACGGCCACTCCCGACGAAGATCTCGATCTCTGGGCCCGGATCATCACCGCCTCGGCGGGGCGCCGCCTGACCCTGATCCTTGCACCCCTTGAACCGGGCGGACCCTCCGCTTTCACGACCGCCTGGGCGGAACTGGCCCGCGATAAAGCCAAGACCAGCGGTCCCTTCACCGCCGCCATTCCAAGGGCCAACCTGGCAAAGGTTTCTGGTCTTGCTTCCAATTGAACGCGGGAGTTCAGCCCTCCGACTTCACCCGCCTCACCGGCAGCGGCACGTTGCACACGTCGATCCGGCCGGCGGCGGTCTTGTAGAAGGCGTCCTTGCGAAAGCGCCGGTTCTGGATCACCGCCGCGAAGGTGGCGCTGTCGGTGCGCAGGGCTTCCAGCTTCACCCGCTCGGCCACCGGAACGTCTGAGCCCAACCGAATGGACAAAATGGCAATCCGTTCGCCTGGCGTCTGATAGAAACCCAGATCGCCATGGCCGCGGGGCAGGGCGGAAAGGACATCCATCCCCTCCAGCACCCGGCCCAGCAGGGTCACATTGCGATCAAGCTGGCGGGGCGCCTGGCCGATCACCGCATAGAGCTCGGCGGCGCTGCCTGAGTCGGCGTCGAGGTCCCGCCCCGCCCCCACCATGCCGTAGCAATGGGTGAGCCATGCCTCGCCGGTCAGGGGATCTCGCGCCGCGGGAAACCCGTCGGTGAAGCCTACCCGAGGGGCATAGGTGTCAGGATCCGGCAGGGGTGTGAAACCCTCCGCCGCGCCGTAGAGGTGATCAAACTCCGCCTTCAGCGACCGGCTGGCCCCGCCGAGCGGCTTCTTCGCTTCCGCATCGCCCCACTGGACCACATAATTATCCTGGGATCGCACGACGTAAAGCCCGTCAAAGAACCCAGCCTTGGCCAACATCTTCAGATTAGCCACGTGATGGGGCGCGAAGGTGGGCGCCAGCTCGATCACCACCCGACCTTGCGGCAGGGTCATATAAACCGTGTTCGCCGGATCGATGGGCCGCCAGTCCCCCGCCGGGGCCGCGTCAAGGATCGCCTGGAGCGACGATGGCGGCGGGCCCTGCGCCCACGCTGGCGCGCAAAGGGCCAGGAGCGCGGCCAGCGCCACAACGATCAGACGGCCAAACGCCATGGTCAAATCCTCAAGGTAAGGCCGCCATCGGCGGCGAGGGTCTGGCCGGTGACAAAACCGGCGTCGTCGGAGGCGAGAAACAGGGCGACCTTGGCCACGTCCAGGGGCTCCCCGAGGCGTCGCAGCACCGATTTACGCGCCCAGGCCTCGGCGATCTCCGGCTGGGCAAAGCTCTCCTGTGTCATCCCGGTGCGGATCGCGCCCGGCAGGAGGGCGTTGGCTGTCACGCCATGTCGGCCGAGCTCGAGGGCGAGGGTGCGGGTCAGCCCCAGAACGCCGGCTTTAGAGGCGCAGTAAGCGGCGAGGCCATAATCGGTCCCCTCGGCCATAACGCTGGCGGTATTGATGATGCGGCCGGCTGGCGAAGCGATCAGGTGTGGAATGGCCGCGCGCGTGAGACGAAACACCGCCCGCAGATTGACCTCCTGCACATGATCCCAGGCCTCGTCGCTCGTCTGCGCGGCAAGAGCCGAGGTCGCCACACCGGCATTGTTGAAAAGGATATCGAGGCCCCGCAGTCGCGCCACGGCGGCCGCTACGACATCGCCCGGCGCCGCCGCCTCGGTCACGTCCGCCTCAAGGCCAAAGATGTGGTTCGACTGGAAGCTTAGGTTCGAACCCGGCCGATCCACGGCCAGAACCTCCGCCCCCTCGGCGGCGAAGAGCTCCGCGCTCGCCCGACCGATCCCAGAGGCCGCCCCCGTGACAATCGCCCTGCGCCCCGCGAGCCTGTTCATGTCTCGGACGCTCCCCTTCCCGGCCAGTCTTCCGATGTTGTTAGGGGAGCGGCAAGGGCGCCGACGTCAGGCCACCTTCTCGGCCCGACTTTTCGCAATGGCCAGACGGAGCTCGCGCGCGAGCTCGCCGTCGCCGAACGGCTTGCTGACCACCTGGCTCCCCACGAGGAAATCCGGCAGCACATTGGTGATGTCATAGCCGGTGCTGAAGACAAACGGGATTCCGCGCGCCTTCAGCACAGCCGCCACGTCCCAGGTCATGTCGCCGTTCAGATTAACGTCCAAGAGGGCGGCGTCGAAGGTCTCGGATCGCGCCAAGGCCAAGGCGTCGCCCTTCTGCGCAGCGGGTCCGATAATCGTCCACCCCAGATCGTCGAGCATGCCTTCCAGCGAAATGACGATAAGGAATGAGTCCTCAACGACGAGAATCCTGAAGGTTTCCGACGCGTCTTCCGGCTTGAGGGCGAGCGCATCGGGCGCTGCGGCGGACGCTGCCGGGCCATCCGGCTCGGATTGAGAGACTGAAGAGAGGGGAAGGTAGATCTCGCATGTCACGCCGGAGACCAGATATTGGATATCGGCGGTCCCGCCTGTTTCCATCGCCAGGGCCCGCTCTATGAGCGTCGTGCCAAAGCCGAATCGGGTGGGGGGCGTCACGGGCGGCCCGCCGGCCTCGTGCCATGAAAGTTGAATGCCGCCGTCCTCGCTGCGACGCCAATGGACCGCGACACGCCCGCTCGGCAGACGCAGGGCGCCGTGCTTGGCCGCGTTGGTCGCCAGTTCGTGGACGGCCAGCGAAAGGGAAAGCGCCGATTTCGGGGTCAGCAGCACATCTGTTCCCGTGAGCGACACGGCGAAGTGCCCATTGGCGTAGGGGTTCAGTTCCTCGCGCAGAAGTTTGTCGATTGAGACACCCTCCCAGCGGCTCTGAGAGAGCAGGCTATGGGCCTTGGCCATGGATTGAATTCGGCCATCGAGACCCTCGACAAATCCAGTGAGCGTATCGGCGCTCCGACTCGTCTGCACCACGAGCGCCTGGATATTGGCGATCGTATTCTTCACCCGGTGGTCCAGCTCCGCCAGCAGCAGCTTATCGCGGTCCGCCGCGCGCTTGCGCTCCCGCGCCGCGGCATTGATTCGACGGAGCACCACATGCAGTAGGGAGACGCGCAGGTCGAAAGCCGCGTCCAGATCGGCTGTCGCCCAGGGCAGGCACCGCCCACGGACGGTTTCTTTCCAGATCTCGAACGATTTCCGGGGCGATAGCCGCTCGCCGTCGGGGCCTGCCGTCAGCAGCTTCTTGGGTTCGCCCGCCCAGGTGGTGGTCCCCACGAGTTCCGGCCGAAACCAGATGATGAAGTCCGACGGCTCATGCGACACCGAAATCGCCAGAACGCCAGAGGCGACGTCAGCGAAGGCCTTGGCCCGCGGCCAAATCTCGCCCAGTCGATCGGTGGAAAATACACTCTCCAGGGGGGTGATCTGCGTGTTGAGCCATTGCACCATCTCCTCGATCTGAGACTGGTTCGGCGTGACGCCCAAAAACGTCAACTGGCCCTTCACGCTCACCGCCACGCCGCCGTTTCGGCTCCCATCCAGGGAGGTGTCGCCGCCGTGAATATAGTCGAGCAGGTTGGGCGATTGCTGGGTCAACCCGAATGCATAATCATCCGCGCTGGCGAGATTCAGCATCAGATTCTGCAGGACCATGCGACTGGCCAGCCGCTCCTGGAACTGTTCCCCGTTCTCCCGCGCCTCAAGTTGCAGAGAGAACATTGAGCCGAAGAGCTCGCAGATAGCGCGCAGGTGTCGGGGCAGGATTCGGGGACTGTAATTGTGGCAGGCGATCAGGCCCCAGAGCTTTCCGTGGCGGATGATCGAGATCGACATCGAAGCGTCGATGCCCATGTTCCGCAAATATTCGCGATGGATCGGCGAGACGTCGCGCAGAATCGCCTGGCTCATGTCCAACGGCTCGCCCGTGCGGGGATTGTCCGCGGGGGTCAGCGGCGCGGGCTCGTAATTGACCTGGGTGATCAGCCGCAGCCAGTTCTTCACGTAAAGCGCGCGCGCCTGGAGCGGAATATCCGCCGCCGGATAGTGGAGGTTGAGGAACGGTTCGAGGTGCTTCTCGCGGCTTTCCGCGATCACCCATCCGGAGTCGTCCTGCATGAAGCGGTAGACCAGAACCCGGTCGTACCGCGCGACGCCGCGCACCCGGTCGGCGGCCATCTGGCACAGGGTCTGCAGCGAGACAGCGGCATCCAGCCCCTCCACCATCTCGTGGACGCCGGCCAGCGGATCGGCGGCAAAACGGTCGGCGAGGTCAGCCGCCTCGAATTCCAGAACCAGCGAGGGGCCGCTGCGATGCAGGCTCGCATCAAGGGGCTGGGCCGGAATGACCCGCAAAACCGGATCGAGCAGATGGCGCGGCTTGGCCAGGTTTACGTTGGCGCTCAAGGCGGAGAGGATTTCCACCTGGTCGCTACGGAAAATCTCGTGGGCGGATCGGCCGAGAAGCTCCCTCTGTCCCAGACCGATCAGGCCCAAAGTGTCGCCAGCGACCTGCAGTACCTCCAGCGTCTCGGGATCCATCACCAGCATCGCCCCATGGGGTAGGATCGCGCCAGGGATATGAATGGGCTCCCGCTCGCAGTTTGTGGTGTCGACCGGCGACGCCAGGGTGTCGGTGTCAGTCATGTTGTGCGCGGCTCCAACCGGACATCCAGCGCTCGAAGACGGCGAACGTCTCCAGGGCGGCGTGCGTGATCCTCGGTCTGGCGGCTTGGTCGGCCGCATAGGCCTCAAGTTGCGCCAGATAGCTCCGCCACGCCACACCCGTCCCGGCGCCTCGACCGATGAAAAACCGGCGTCCGCGAATCGCATAGGCGCCCAGCAGCCCATTCAGATTGCGCGCGAGTTCCCGTCCGCCTAGCGCCGAGCCTTCCACCACATAGAGCGCGCCCAGACGCGCCTCAGGCGTTCGTGAGACCGGTATGTCCGGGCAGAGGTCGGGCGGCCTTGGCCCGTTCGGGTCCACGCCGAGGGCCCGAAGGTCATCTTTGAGCCAAATGCTGCGCTCGCCAGCGACGTCAGCCGCCATCTCGAAGGGCACGTAGAAGCCGTGGAGGCGGACCAGCAGACGTCGGTACGCCGCCATAGTGATTGTGCCGTTCTGAACGGCGGCGAACCCATCATGGCGGTGAAGCCGCTGGTGGACATCGAGCGTCGTGTTCCGCAGAACTGCGCGAAAATTCACGTCTGGGCCTTGGGAAGGGTGCGACGCGGTGACGTCGCTGACGAGAGTATCGTCCGCCGGCTCTTTGATGATCTTCGCCCCAAGACACACCGATCATACGCGGATCAGCTTGTCTCCATAGCGCCAATGCGCGGGCGGCCAAAAGGTTCCGGACAAGAATTCAAAAACGCGAAATCGGTCAGACACTTCACTTTTCTTAGCGCCTCCGCGTCTTCGCGTGAGACAAACCTGTCGATCGGCCGAACGGCGCCATGCGCTCTAGTGATTCACGCAAAGGCGCGAAGCGGCGAAGAGAGGATAGAGAATGACCTCCGATACGCGTAACAAGATCGCCCTGATCACCGGCGGCAACCGGGGGCTCGGCAAGGACATGGCTCTCTCCCTAGCCAAACTGGGCATGGATATTGTCCTCACCTTCAACTCAAACCCCGCCGAAGGCGAGGCGGTGGCGCAGGAGATTCGCTTGAGCGGCGGCCGAGCGGCGGCCCTGCGCTTTGATCTGTCGGACACCGCCGCCATCGACGGCTTCATCGACCGGCTCAAGGCCACGTTGAGCGAGACCTTCGACGGCGCCGAGCGCCTGGATTTCCTGATCAACAATGCCGGCATCGGCAGGCCCATCCCATAGACCTCCTCACCGAAGCCGACTTCGACGCCTTCTCAGGCGTGCATTTCAAGGGCGTGCTGTTTCTCACCCAAAAGGTGCTGCGGATGATGAATGATAGCGGCGGTGTCGTCTTCATCACCGCCGCAGCCGACCGCTATAACGTGCCCGGCTATGGCCTCTACGCCTCCTGCAAGGGCGCGGTGGAGGTCTTTTCCCGCTATGTGGCCAAGGAATATGGCCCGCGCGGCATCCGGTCCAACACCTTGGCCCCCGGCGGCGTGCCCACCGACTTCAGCGGCGGCGCCATCCGCGGCAATCCCGCCCTGCAACAGATGGTTATCGCCCAGACCGCCATGGGCCGCCTGGCAAATCCCCACGATATCGGCGGCCTCGTCGCCCTCCTCTGCTCGGACGAGGCCCGCTGGCTCACCGGCCAAAGGCTAGAGGCCACCGGGGGCTATAATATCTAGCTTGGCCTCAAGAATATATCGCCTTGTTTAGGGCGCCGAAAGGCCCATGTTCAGCGTCCGTGCGTCCGGGGGGATCACGCCATGCCAGGAACCCACTCATGACCCCACGCCCAATCTCGAATATCGCCGCCCTGGCCTTTGCGGGGAGCCTCGCCCTCGCCGGCGCCGCTTACGCCCAGGACGCGGCGCCCAGCGTGAAATCAGGAACCTACGCCCTTGAGCCGACGCATACAGAGGTGCTCTTCGGCGTCTCTCACTTCGGGTTTTCCACCTATTATGGCCAGTTTCCCGGGGCGAGCGGGACCCTGACTCTGGACGCCGCCAATCCCGCCGCCAGCCACCTCGATGTCAGCATTCCCGTGGCGGGCGTCTGGACCGCCAGCGCCAAGCTCGTCGAGGAGTTGAAGAGCGCCGACTGGCTCGACGCCGCCGCCTATCCCACAATCACGTTTCACTCCACCAAGGTGACACTCACTGGCCCGACCACGGCCGACGTTACGGGCGATCTGACCCTGCACGGGATCACCCACCCGGTGACGCTCAAGGCGACCTTCACCCGGGGCGCGGTCTTCGCCATGACTCAGAAATACATGGTCGGCTTTCAGGTGACGGGCGATGTCAAACGTAGCGAATTTGGCGTCAGCAAATATGTCGCCTACGGCCTCGCCGACGACGTCCAACTCACCATCAGCGCCCCGTTTGAGCGCACCGGACCCTAAGGCCCGATCTCCGCGAACACCTTTTTGGCGATCTGCAGGCCGGTCATGGCCGGCGGCCATCCCGCATAGAAGGCCAGATGTGTCAGCGTGGCGATGATCTCGTNNTAGAGCGAGATCAGGCTGGTGATGGTGATCAAGCTGCGATCGCGCGGCGAGAGCGCGTCATCGGCCCAGACATCGCCGAACAGCACCTTATCGGTGATCTCGGCCAGCTTCGGGGCGATATCGCCAAAGGACTTGCGGGCGTTGGTCGGTTCTTCGGGCATTTGGGTCCTTTCACGGCGTCGTGGCGTTGGATGGTCTAACGCATATCGGGCGCCATTCCTCTCACCTGCGAGGCGCCTCCAGCGGGACACTTGATCTCCAACCCCAGACCCGGCGCCCGCCTTGCAACCGCCCCCTCGTCTCGCCAGTTCATGTCGCGTCGCCTGGAGGCATGAGATGCGAACAGCATGGCGAGTGGGCATGGTGATCTTGGCCGTGATGACAATAGCGGCCGCGCCGTCAGCCCACCGGCTCGTGGTCGTGGTGGCCATGCCCGGTGACCCACGCGCCACGAAACAACACGCGTTGCTGGAGGACGACGCCGCGGCGCTGCGCGAGCGTGACGTCGTCATTCAGGACATGACGCCAGACGCCGCGCGCCGGGACCGACCCGAACTTGGCGTGGGTTCCCGGGCGGCTTTCGAAGTCCTGCTCATCGGCAAGGATGGCGGGGTCAAGCTGCGCCGCGACAAGCCGGTAGCCGCCTTCGAGATCACCGCACTGATCGATACCATGCCGATGCGCCAGGATGAGATGCGGCGCAGGTAGGACGCCACGTGTCGGTGGCGTGGGCGGCCGCCGTCCACTGGCCGTATCCATCACGAATCCAGCCGATCATGATCGATAAATCCGGACGATATCGATCACCGCTAGCTGACGGGCATTTTACCGGGAATCATCGGGCCATGAGGTCCGCGTGAGAATCCTGCATCCCGCCGTCCGGCGCGCCCTGGCATTGGCCGTCATGTCGACAGGGCTTAGCGCCGTCATCCTCCCCCAGCCCGCCCACGCCCAACACGTCGCCGACGCTCGCCCCGATCCCTTCGCCTCGGAAAGGTTCTCCGTCACCATCGGCGCGGGCGGCGTGCCGCTGAATGGACCGACGGCGGTCGCTGGGAGGGGTTTCTGGATCAGAACGACTCTCAGTAGCATCCTAGGACAACATGACCACCCGCCGCCAACTCCTCGCCTCAGCCGTCGCCGTTGGCCTCTCCGGCCCCGCCCTCGCCCAGGCGGACCCCGGCCAGCAGCTTACCGCCCTACTCGACGCCTTCTGGGCTGAACAACTCCAGCGCGACCCACAGGCCGCCACGGAGCTGGGCCTCGACACCGGCGCCAATGCGCCGCTCTCCCATAAGTTGAACGATGTCAGCCCTGCCGGCATCGCCGGCGACCGGGCGGCTGTAGCGGATCAGGCGCGCCGGATGGCGGCCATTGATCGCGCGGCGCTAACGGGCATGGACGCGGTCAATTACGACACCGTGTCCTATATGATCGAATCCACCCGCCGGGTGCTGGCGCTCGATATGGGCGGCGTGGATGGGTTTTCGCCCTCCTGTTACGTGCTGAGCCCGATCACCGGGGCCTATCAGGGCGTGCCCGATTTCCTGGAGCACAAGCACAGGATCGAGGGCGCGGCGAGCGTGCAGGCCTATCTCGACCGCATGACCGCCTTCGCCGGCGCCCTGGATGATAATACCGCCCGTTTTCGCTACGACGTGGCCAAGGGCGTTCTGCCTCCAGATTTCCTCCTCGATATAACCCTTGGCCAGATGGGCCAGATCCGCGTGCCGGCCTCTGACTCCCGCGTCGTGACGAGCCTGGCCAAAAGGGCGGCGGCCAAGGGANNGGCATCTCCCGCTTCAAGGATGGGGAGGCCTTTTACGAAGCGAATCTGCGCTACACCACGACCACCGCCATGACGCCGGCGGAGGTGCATCAGCTGGGCCTCAATGAGGCGAAAGAGATCGGCGCGAGGCTGGATACGCTGCTCAAGGCCCAGGGCCTGACCCAGGGCTCCCTCGGCGCGCGGATCCAGGCGCTGTATAAGGACCCGAGCCAGTTCTACGCCAACACGCCGGAGGGCAAGGCGCAGCTCCTGGCCTATCTGCAGGCCAAGCTCGCGGCGGTGAAGCTGAAGCTTCCGGCCGTGTTTGACCGCCTGCCCCCCTATCAGGTCGAGGTGCTGGCCGTGCCCGCGGCCATCGATTCCGGGGCGCCAGGCGCCTATTCGGAGCCGCCGTCCATTGATGGGTCGCGCCCCGGCATTATCCGCTTCAACCTGCATGACACAGCCGAGTGGCCGCGCTGGAACCTCGACACCACCCTCTATCATGAGGGCTTGCCCGGCCATCAGCTTCAGATGGGCCTGGCCCTCCAATCCACGCAAATCCCGATCCTTCGGCGCAACATGTATCTCTCGGCCTACGGCGAGGGCTGGGCCCTCTATGCCGAGCAGCTGGCCAATGAGATCGGCATGTATGACGACAACCCCTTGGGGCGTATCGGCTGGCTGAAGGGCCAGATGTTCCGCGCCGGGCGCTGCATCGTGGACACGGGGATGCACACCATGGGCTGGAGCCAGGAAAAGGC
>PLFA01000174.1:0-1236 GCA_003136615.1 Caulobacteraceae bacterium
ATGGGGCCGCCGCCACCCGACCCTGCGGATGAGGCCGCCTATGAATTCTGGCGACGAAAGTGGTGTCCACAGGATCGCCGCGGTTTCCCGCCACTCTCTCGCGGATCCCCGACATGGCTGACCGATAGGGACGATTCAGTCTGACCGCTTTGCCTTAGGCCGGTCAGCGGCTTACCCCCCGCGCGTCGGCGGCGCGGGGGCCGCGGGCGCGTGGCCGTGGCCCGGAACACCGCGACGCGGTTACGCATTGTGGCCATAAGGCGACGTCTCATTGACGCGACGCTCTTTCTCGGGTCGAGAGAACGGCGAGATGGTCTTGGCGCCCGCCCAGTCCGAAGACAGAGGCATGGCGGATCGTGCGTCGCGTAACTTGCATCCCGGTGTGAGCGCCGAACCCGATCCTCTTCGCCTGGGCCGCTCCCGCCTGGGCATTCTGCCTCGCATTGAGGCGCGGGCCCCCCGTCTCGCCGGCGCCGCGCCGCCAAGGGCGCCCGCCGCCCAGCCTTTTCCCCCTTTGCGCTTTGGTCCGCCCCGGCGTCCTTTGGCCATGCCCGCGCAAGACCTTGGCGACGGCTTGCCGGCGCCGGCTTTGGGGCTGGGCCCCGCTGGCCGATTTTGGCGTCGGCGGCTTTCGCTCCTGCTCGGCGCGCCGGTGATCGGCGCAATGGTGGCGTATCCTCTGATCGATGCCTTCAGCGCGCGCGGGCTTAGCCTCGCCGAAGTTGTCACGGTCGCCCTTTCGGTTCTCCTGGCGGTATGGGTCGGGTTCGGGTTCCTGAGCGCCGTCGCGGGATTTGGGGCGGCTTGGCGCGCCGGGGTCGCCGCCGCCACGCCGCCGCGTTTCGCCGTCTCGGCCACGTCGCGGGTGGCCCTGCTCCTGCCCGCCTATCACGAAGATCCTGGCCTCATCTTCGCCGCCGCCGAGGCCATCGCCGAGGACCTGCTACGCCTGGGCGTGGAGGGCCAGTTCGATATCTTTGTGCTCAGCGACACGCGCGACGCGTCGGTCGCGCGGGCGGAGCTGGCGGCCTTTCTGCGAGCCCGTCTGCGCCTGGGGCCGGAGCCGGCGCTTCACTATCGCCGTCGGCCTGAGAACACGGATCGAAAGGCGGGCAATATCGGCGAGTGGGTGGAGAGCCAGGGCGGCGCCTATGACCATATGGTGGTGCTGGACGCCGACAGCCTCCTCACCGGCGAAACCCTCCTGGCGCTGACCGCGGAGATGGAGGCCGATCC
>PLFA01000174.1:1276-9654 GCA_003136615.1 Caulobacteraceae bacterium
TCGCCGCCTTCGCCGAGAGCGCGGGCCTGCCCCACCTGCCCGGGGCCCGACCCTGGGGCGGCCACATCATGAGCCATGACTTTGTGGAGGCCGCCCTGTTGCGCCGGCGCGGCTGGGCCGTGCGGACGCGCGCCGATCTTGGCGGCAGCTATGAGGAGGCGCCCCCGACCCTCCTGGATACGGCGGCCCGGGATCGGCGCTGGTGNNCACTGGGTCAGCCGCCTGCATCTCGTCATGGGGATCGTCGCCTATCTGGCCTCGCCTCTCTGGCTGATCCTGCTGATGGCCGGCGCCCTGGCCTGGTCATCCGAGCATTTCACTCCGGGTTCGCGGCCCTATGGCGAGGTCATCGGCGTCTTCGCCTTCACCCTGGCGCTGCTCGCGGCGCCCAAGGTTCTCGCCCTTATCCTGGCGCTTCGGAGCCGGGCGTCCCGGGCCGGGTTCGGCGGCGCGCCGCGACTCATTCTGGGCGTGGTGGTTGAGACCCTCGCTTCCCTCCTCATCACCCCGGTCATGATGCTGATGCAGAGCGTGGCGGTGATCGATGTTCTCATCGGCCGGGACAGCGGCTGGAAGCCGCAGCGACGGGACGGGGTCGCCATCAGCGGGAAGGACGCCTGGCTCGCTCATCGCGGACATGTGGCTCTGGGGTTGCTCGGCGCGGCGGGAGCCCTGGCGCTTAACCGCTATCTGCTCCTATGGGCTGGCCCCGTTTTTCTCAGCCTGACCCTCTCGTCTCTGCTCTCTCTCCATACCTCCCGCCCCTCGGCCGCGCGGGAGGGCGTTCTGCCCCGCCTGCTGCGAATCCCAGAGGACGCCGCGCCGCCGCCTGTCCTCATCCGCGCCCGGGCCCTGCGCGCCGACTATGCCGCCGAGGCCGACCTGCGCCGCGCCATCGACCTTCTCTTCCGCGAGCCGCCGCCGGTCTATGAGATCAAGGCCCCGAGCCTTGCCGCCCAGAAGCTTCGGGCGGCATGACCTAGCCTCCCGGGAAGATCTGCCCAATCCAGGTTTCGGTCACGGCGGCCGGGCCGCGCTTCAGGAAAGCCCGCAGGTCGATGGGTGGGCCGGGCGTGACGGTAATGTCGAACATCAGACGCCAGGTCGGGGTTCCCACAACCGGATAGCAGGTCAGGTCCTCGATCTGGCCCCGGCTCGATTGGGCCACGGCCTCGACGCCGGAGCCACGGTTGAGGCCCGCCAGGGCCGCACCGGCGAAGTCCACGACAATCTTGCGCCTCCCTGAGGGAACGGGCTGGCCGGGCCGTCCGCCCCGCCCCGAACGGGAGGCGATCACCCGCGCCACGCCGAGCGGCGTCGATTCCTCATCGCTCCAGTGAAGACGATAGCGATAGGCGAGGCTCTGTCCCGCGGCCGGCGCGGCCTGGGGGGTCCAGAAGACGACGATATTGTCATCGCTTTCGCCGCGGGTGGGAATTTCCACAAGGCGCACCGTTCCAGGTCCCCAATCGCCCAGCGGCTCGACCCAGGCGCTGGGGCGCCGATCATAGAAGACCCCGTCATCCTGATAGTCGGCGAATGTTCTATCCCGTTGCATGAGTCCAAAGCCGCGCGGGTTCCGGTCCAGGAAGGCGTTGGTGATGACGCTGGGCGGATTGGCCAGGGGCCGCCATATGCGTTCGCCGGACCCGGTCCACATGGCGAGCCCGTCGGAGTCATGGATCTGTGGCCGCCAGTCGTCCGTCGGCGCGCGGTCGGACGCGGCATACCAGTACATGCTTGTGAGGGGCGCCAGACCCAGCCCGGGCGCGGCGACGCGGAAATTGAGCTCGGCCTCAATATCCTGGACGAGGCCAAAGGGACCGCGCGTGTGGGTCATGCGGAAGGCCCCGGTGAGGCTCGGTCCATCGAGCAGGGCGCAGATGACCACGGGACCCTGCGCCGGGGACTCAATCCAGAAGGCCCGAAAGAGCGGGAATTCCTCAGGGATCGCCGCCGCCGTGTTGACGCTCACGCCCCGGGCCGAGAGTCCGTACTGATTGAACGGATCTGCGGCGCGGAAATAGGAGGCCCCCAGAAACGCTAGCCAGTCCGTGCGATGGTCGGCGTTCATCAGCTTGAAACCGCCGAACCCGGCCTGGGGCCCCAGGCCGTGTAGGGGCGAGGTGGCGGGGGCGTCGAAGAGCCCCTCGGAATAGACGACGGCGCGGGCTTCGGCGCCGCTGACGATGGAGATCTCCACCGGCATGGGCGCGGGCTTACCCAGGGGGAAGAACCTCACACCCCCGTCGCCGGGCGCCTGGCCCCAAAGTGTCGCCGACGGCTTGTAGGCGATCTGGCCGAAGGCGTCGTAGTCGATGGCTTTGATCAGGGTCGCGGGCGGTGAGGGGGGAGGCGTGAATCTGCTCTGGCTCAGCGCCCGGGCGCGGCGCTTCACCTCCTCGAAGGAAAAGGGGCGTGGCGGCCCCAAGGGCGCTTCGGTCGGCCAGGTGGGCGGCGCGGCGGCGCCCGCTGGGGCGGCAAGGCTGGCCCCTAACAAACCCGCCACGACCGCGCGGCGATCAGGCGCGCTCAAACATATCTCTTTATAGCGAGGGTTTTTGGGCGGTTCATGTTCTGGCTTTAGATCAGGATGAATCCTGACGGAATCGTCAAAATCACCGCCCTGATCTAAGTCGGGTCGGAGACGCTTATTGGGGGGACTTATGATGCGGCTGACCCGGCGGGGATGGATGGGAGCGGCCGCGGGGCTCGCCGCGGCCGGGACGGCGCGGGCCGTCCCGGCCGGTGCGGATGGGAATGCCCCGACGCCCACATTGCCGGCCGGGGATTTCACCATTCACTCCCACGGCGCGCGCGACTACGGACCCGCCATGGCGGCTCTGCGCACCTACGCCCTGGATGAGCTGACCCAGTTGGGTCTGCCGGGGATGACCCTTTGCGTCACCGATCAAGATGGCTTCACGGCGACCCTGGGCCTCGGATGGGCTGATCGCGACGCCCATGTGCCTGTGAACGAAAGCCACCGCTTTCAAATCGGCTCAATCAGCAAGTCCTTCATCGCCCTGACGGTCCTCGCCCTGGCGGACGCCGGGAAGATCGATCTCGACGCGCCGGCGGCCACCTATCTTCCCGAGGCGCCCTGGCCGGCGACGCCCATCACCGTGGCCCAGCTTCTGAGCCACAGCGGCGGGCTTCCAGATGGGGCGACGATCTTTCCCCGCACGGGGGACGGGCGGCTGTGGAGCGGCTTCAAACCAGGGTCGAAATTCTCCTACAGCAATACCGGCTTTCGTTTGCTGGGGCTGCTCATTGAGCGGGCGACGGGCATGCCCCATCAGGACGCCGTGTCACACTTTGTGCGGGGCAAGCTCGGCCTCACCGCCATGGCCGGCACGATCAGCCCCGCCCGGCGACCGGAATTCGCTGTGGGCTATTGGCCCTGGGCCTATGACGCCGTGGCCAATCCGCCCCGTGCGCGGCTGGAATTCGCCTCATGGGATCCCGAAGACGATCCCGCCGGCTCCATCGGCGCCACGAGCGGCGAGATGGCCGTCTATCTGCGGGCTCTTCTGGCGATCGGGGCGGGCCGGGGCGCGCCGGTGCTCTCCGACGCAGCCGCCCGACGCTTCGCGACGGGGGTCATCGCGGCCGATGAGTTTGGACCCGGCGCCCGCTATGCCTGCGGGGTCGCCGTCGTTCCGTTGGATGGCGCGCCCTGTCTGCATCACACCGGCGGCATGATGGCCTTCTCCTCGTCCTTCCACGCCGATCCGGCCGCGGGCCTCGCCTGTTTCGCCAGCGTCAATGCGCGCCTGGGCTCTTACCGACCTCGCCTGACCACCGCCTATGCCGTGCGCCTGATGCGCGCCGCGCGGGCCGGAAGGCCCTTGCCCGCGCCGCCCGATGCGCTGGGTCGTTTCCGGGTCAAGGAGCCCGCACCCTATCTGGGGACCTTCGTCTCGCCGGCCGGCGGCTTCACCTTGACCGCCGCGCCGGAGGGCCTCAGCGTCAAGACCGAGGATGGGGTGGCGCTCGCCTATCCGGATGGCCAGGACCGCTTCGTCGTCGATCACCCGATCCTCGCGCGTCACGGCCTGGATGCCGTGCGGGAGAACGGCAAGGTCACGGGTTTCTGGTGGGGCGAGAATCTGTTCGGGCGCGACAAACCCGCGGCGACGCCCGCGCCCTCTCCCGCGCTTCAGCCCCTGGCCGGCGTCTATCTCAATCGCGACCCCTGGGTGGGCGGTGCGGAAATCCTGGTGCGCGGTGACCGCCTGGTTATGGAGGGCGGCGGCCCTCTCACCGACCACGGCGGCTGGTGGAGTCTCGACAAGGACCCTGGCGGTGTGGAGCGCTTGAGTTTCGAGGCCAAGCTGAACGGGCAGTTCACGCGGCTCAACGCTTCAGGGTGGGATATGCTGAGGCTGACAGTTTAGCCTCGCGGCAGGCGCCTCAGATCTCCACCGGCCTATTCGAGAATCCCCCGGTGTGCGGACCCGCCTGGGGGTAATGTTCCTTCAGAGCCGCGCCGCAGATCTCAATGGCCGTGATGATGCCGCCGGTGGGGTCGTGGCCAGCTTTCATGGCGGAGCCGATGGCCTGGGCGGCGCGGGTCCAGACCGTTTCACCGACCTTGTCGTGCAGGCCCTTGGCCGCCTCGATCCGCACCTGTCGGTCGTCCAGGGCGATGAACAGCAAGACGCCCGTCTGGCTATCCTGAGCTCGAGAGCTGATGGCGGCGAATTGCTGGCGGGCGGCGCGCTCGACACGGTGGCGTTTGAGAACGCCGGGGGTCAGGGCCCGGCGTACGGCGGTGATCTCGCAGATCAGGAATACGGCGATGAAGAGGGCCGCCTGAAGCGCGGCGTAGAGGGTCAGGGCGAGGCTGGTCTGGTCCTCCCGGGCGCCGCTCTGGGCGGCGGTCCAAAGACCGGCCTGTGTCGCCATGGCCAGGGGATGGACGCCGAGGGCCAGAGCCAGGGGCGGGACAATGAGAGCCACGCCGGCCGCATAGGCGAGGGCCACGTCGGGATAGTGGGAAACTTCGGAGGCCAGGACCACGACGATCTCGCCGGAGGTTCCCTCCTCCGCCGCCGCCACGGCCGCTTCGATCCGGTCTTCTTCCAGAGCGCTCAGCATGTCACCAGCCTCCCGAGGCGCCGCCGCCCCCGCCCGATCCGCCGCCGCCGCTGAAGCCGCCTCCGCCGCCCCATCCGCCGCCGTCATCATCTCCGCCGCCGCCCCATCCGCCGCGTCCGCCGCCGAGGAACATAAGGGGCAGGATCCAGCCCATGCCCCCGCCTCCGCCACGGCCCCGGAAGAGGGACGAGATGATGAAGAAGAGGACGATCAGGGGAATGAGGCCGCCAATCCCCACATGGTGGCGAACGTGATGGGTCTGGGCCGCGGCCGCCGCGGCCTTGGTCTCGGCGTCAGACTGATCGAGGGAAAGCTGCTGAATCAGGGCGTCCGTCCCCGCCTCCACGCCGCCGGAGACGTCGCCGGCGCGGAACTTGGGGATCACCTGTTCCTGCAGAATCACGCTGGAGAGGGCGTCGGTAAGGATGGGCTCAAGCCCATAGCCCACCTCGATGCGCACCTTGTGTTCCGACGGCGCGACGATGAGGATCGCCCCGTTATTGAGACCCTTCTGGCCGATGCCCCAATGGCGCAGGAGCTGATAGCCATAGTCGGAGATCTCATAGCCCTGCAGGCTTGGCAGGGTGACCACGACGAGCTGGCGGCTGGTCTTCTGCTCCAAGGCCGCCAGCTTTGCGGTCAAGTCGGCCTGAACCTCAGGCGACAGCACATGGGCGTCATCCACCACCCGGCCGCTGAGCTCGGGGAACTTTGGCGCGGGGGCGGACGTCGCCTGGGCGAAGGCGGGCGCGGCCCAGAGGAACGCGGCGAGCAGGCCCAGAAGGCCCGCCAGACGCCTCACGGCTTGGCCGGAGCGGGGGCCGCGGGCGGGGGCGAGCCAGGCGCCGCACCGGGGGGCGGGGCCGAGTCGAAGCTCACCGTGGGAGCCGACTGGGCGGATTCGCTGGCGGTGAAGAGCGGCAGGGGCTGCTCCTTGCTGTAGAGCGTGGAGGCCCAGATGGAGGTCGGGAAGACCCGAAGTGTGGTGTTGTAGTCCTGAACCGCGGCGTTGTAGTCGCGCCGGGCGATGGCGATGCGGTTCTCCGTCCCCTCAAGCTGGGATTGGAGGGCCAGGAAGTTGGTGTTGGACTTGAGGTCGGGATAGTGCTCGCTGGCCACCAGAAGCCGGCTGAGGGCGCCCCCCAGTTGGCCCTGGGCCTGCTGATACTTCTGGAAGGCGGCGGGATTGTTCAGGGTCGAGGCGTCCACATGAACCTGGGTGGCGCTGGCGCGGGCCTGGGTCACCTCATCCAGCACGGTGCGCTCCTGGGTCGCATAGCCCTTCACCGTGGCCACCAGATTGGGAATAAGGTCGGCGCGCCGCTGATAGTCGCTCTGCACATCGGCCCAGCGCGCCTTGGCCGCCTCTTCCTTGGTGGGGATGGCGTTGATGCCGCACCCCGAAAGGCTAACGCCCACCGCGCCGATCACAAGGGCGCGCGTCATGAATGTCTTGGAAGTCGTCACGAGTCTCATCCCCATTAGCCCAGGCTGGGCCGTGGCGGATATCTAGGGAGTCCCGCGATGCGGCGCCAGGGAGGGGGTGAGTGGGGCGCTCACACCTACTCCGTCATCCCGCACGCAGCGCAGCGAAGATGCGGGACCCAGGGGACCGGTTGCGGCGCTTAAGGTTCGCGGTGGCGAGGCGCGGGAGGATCACCTGGGTCGCGGGTTCGCTTCGCGCCCCGGGATGACGGCTAGGTAACGGCGCCCGCCGCATCCGCAAGGTCGTCGAAGGAGCCGTGGCTGGACGCGTAAAGGCGGGCATAGAGGCCGCCCTCGGCGATCAGGGCGTCATGCGGGCCCTGCTCGATGATCCGCCCCTCGCGCAGGACAATGATCCGGTCGGCGTCGCGCACGGTGGCCAGGCGATGGGCGATGACGAGGCAGGTCCGGCCGGCGAAGAGGACGCGCAGAGCCTTCTGGATCGCCTGTTCGGTAAAGCTGTCGATATTCGCGGTGGCCTCATCAAGGATCAGGATCTTCGGATCCGCCACAAGGGCCCGGGCGAAGGAGAGGAGCTGGCGCTGGCCCACCGACAGGTTGCGGCCGCGTTGACCCAGCGGCGTGTCATAGCCCTGAGGCAAGCGCATGATGAAGTCATGAGCCAGCACCGCCTTGGCCGCCGCCTCGACATCTTGGTGTGTCGCCCGCGCGGTGTTGTAGCGGATGTTCTCCTCCACCGTCCCTGAGAAGAGGAAGGGCTCCTGAAGCACCATGCCCACCATGGCCCCAAGGGATGAGAGCGAGACGTCGCGCACGTCATGGCCGCCCACGAGCACCCGGCCCCGGTCCGTCTCATAGAAGCGGTGGACGAGGGAGGTGATGCTGGTCTTGCCTGAGCCCGTGGGTCCCACCAGAGCCACCACCTCCCGGGGCGCCACCTTCAGGCTGACATCATGAAGGATGGGGCGGTCCGGCGCATAGCCGAAGGTGACGTGGTCCAGCTCCACCGTGGCCGGCGCTCCGGCGAGGTTGATCGCCCCGGGCTTGTCGGTGAGGGTGACCGGCACATCCAGCACCTCAAAGATGCGATGGGCGGCGGCCATGGCCCGCTGCATGACCGTATATTGCATGGAGAGCAGGCGCACCGGATCGAAGAAGCGCTGCACCGAAAGGATGAAGGTGACGAGGATGCCGACTTTCAGGGTCGCGCCGATCACCTCCTCGCCGCCCACCACGATGATGAAGGCCATGGCGACGCCTGTGAGCACATCGACCGTGGGGGTCATGATCTGGGCAATCCAGGAGACCTTCACCTGGGCCCGGAAATTGCGCCGCGCCTTTTCCTCATAGAGCTCGAAGTTCATCGCCTCCCGGCGCGTCTCCTGCACCGTGCGCACGCCATTGATGTTCTCGGCGAGAGCCCCGCTGGAGATGGAGGAGGCGTCACGGGCCTCGCGGAAGGTCGCCTTGGAATAGGGGAGCCAGATGGCCCGCACGACGATCAGGGCGGGAATCGTGGCCAGGGTCAAAAGCCCCAGGCGCCAGTCCATCCAGACCAGGACCACGGCATAGCCGATAAGGGTGGTGAGATCGCCCAGCGCGCCGGTGGAGCTTTCCAGGAACTCCTGCAGGGCGTTCACGTCCCCCTGCAGCCGCGACATGATCCGGCCCACATGGGTCTTGTCCATGAAGGTCAGGGCGACGTCCTGGAAGTGGGCGAACATGGCGCGGCGGACATCAAAGATAACCCGCTGGGCCAGGCTCGAGGTGAGCCACTGATCGCAGAGGCTCGCGGCCGCATTGGCGAGGACCAGGGCGGCGAAGCCCCA
>PLFA01000126.1:0-19500 GCA_003136615.1 Caulobacteraceae bacterium
CTGGCGGGCGCTCTGGCCCTCCTTGCGGCGGCGGGCGTCTGTGCGAAGGACGCGCCCTCCCTGGAGACCATGATCTCCTATCCCTTCGAGACCGGCCTCGTGGCCGCCCCGCACGGCGAGGCGGCGGCTTGGGTCGAGGTGTTCCGGGGGGTGCGCACGATCTGGGTCGCCAGGGCGCCGGATTTCACGCCTCATGCGCTGACCCACGACAAGGCTGATGACGGCCAGGAGCTTTCCGATCTAACCTTCTCGCCCGATGGCGCGACGCTGGTCTGGGTGCGCGGCGGCGACCATGACGAGAACTGGCCGGCGGATGGGGGGCTCCAGCCCGACCCCGCCAATGGCGCCACCCAGCCTCAGATGGAAATCTGGGTCGCCCCGGCGGATGGCCACGCCCCGCCGGTCAAGCTTGCCGAGGGCGACGCCCCGGCCGTGTCCGCCAAGGGCGTTCTCGCCTTCATCAAGGATCATCAGGTCTGGACGGCCCCCCTGGATGGCAAGGGCAAGGCCGAAAGGCTGTTCTTTGATCGCGGCGCAGACGGGGAACTGGCCTGGTCGCCCAATGGCGCCACCCTCGCCTTCGTCTCCGACCGCGGCGACCACGGTTTCGTGGGTCTCTACACGGGTAAGGACCAACCGCTCCGCTATCTGGCGCCGACCACCGATCAAGTGACCCAGCCCGTCTGGTCGCCTGACAGCGCCAAGATCGCCTTCGTCAGCGCGCCCGGCGAAGGCGGCCCTCCCGATCCCCTGCTGACCGAGGTTCCCCATCCCTGGGCGATCAAGGTCTCCGATATAGCCAGCGGCGCGGCGATCACGGTCTGGCGCTCAGCCGAAACCCTGGATGGCTCCTATCCCGACGTGGCGGGTGGCGCGAACCTGACCTGGATGGCCGATAACCATCTGATCTTTCTGGCCGAGTCCGATGGCTGGGAACACCTCTATGCGGTTCCCGCGGCCGGGGGGGCCGCAAGCCTGCTGACGCCGGGCGCCTTCATGGTGGAACATGTGGCCAAGAGCGCCGATGGGCGGGCCATCATTTATGACGCCAATACAGGGGCGAGCGCCTTCGATTCTGAGCGCCGGCATGTGTTTGTCACCTCGGCGGACAAGAGCGCGCCGGAGGAAATCACCTCAGGCGAAGGGCTCGAATATTACCCCGTGGGTTTGGCGGGTGATCGCGTCGCCTTCATCGCCGCGGGGGCCAAGGCGCCGCCAGAGGTCGCGATGGCCAGCCTCTCCGATGGGGCGCGCAAATCCCTGGCGACAGGGGCAGGCGCGGACTATCCGAGCGACAGTCTGGTGGTTCCCAAGTCGGTGACCTTCACCGCCGCCGACGGCCTCACGATCCATGGCGACCTGTTCGAGTCGCCTGGGGAAACGCGCAAACCGGCGGTGATCTTTGTCCATGGCGGCCCGCCCCGGCAGATGCTCCTGGGCTGGAGCTATATGGACTATTACAGCAATGCCTATGCGGTGAATCAGTACTTGGCGACCCACGGCTTCGTGGTCCTGTCGGTCAATTATCGCCTCGGCATCGGCTATGGCCGCGCCTTCCAGCACCCGGCCCATGGCGGCCCCAGGGGCGCGGCGGAGTACCAGGACGTCCAGGCCGGCGGCCGCTATCTCCAGGGCTTGGCCGAGGTCGATCCCGCGCGGATCGGTATCTGGGGCGGTTCCTATGGCGGCTATCTCACGGCCATGGCGCTTGCGCGCAATTCTGATGTGTTCAAGGCGGGTGTGGATCTGCATGGGGTTCACGACTGGACCGCCGAACTTCTGAAGGCCACTGGCGGAAGGCCCAAGCGCTATGAGCAGGGCGACTATGACGCCTTCATGAAGGTCGCCTGGGAGTCATCCCCCGTGGCGGAACTCAGCCATTGGACCTCGCCGGTTCTTCTCATCCAGGGCGATGACGATCGCAATGTGCTGTTCCATCAGACCGTGGATCTCGCGCGCCGACTTGACGCCCAGAGCGCGCCCTATGAGGAGATGGTTATCCCCAACGAGATCCACGGCTTCCTACGCTACGACGCCTGGTTGAGGGCGGACACCGCGACGGCCGCTTTCCTGGCGGAGAAACTTAAGGTTACGCCCTAACCGCCACCGGTCGCCGTCGGCTGCCCGACAAACTCATGATTCCCGATATGGCCGATCCTCAGCCAGGGGCAGACATGGATGCGCGCGCCCACGGCCCGGGCGTCCTGGCAAAAGGCGTGGTCTTCGCCCAGAAATCCGCCGCCGCGATCTCGGCCGCCGTCGAAGTAAGCATGGCCGCCCTTGGAGACCCCCTCGGTAAGCACCCAGTCGGGGTGGGCCATTTTCAGTCGGTCAAAGACGCTTCGGGCGACCAGCATGATCCCCGCGCCCGCATAGTCCACCTCGATGGCGGCGTCGGGCATGGGCCCTTCGGGGCGGCCGATGATCTCCGCGCCATAGAGGGGGAGGAGTGCGGGGTCGAGGGCGGGGTTGTCCCGCGCGGCCTTGGCGATCGCCGCCCAATTATAGATTTTGCGGGGGCAGAGGGCGGCGACGATATCCAGTTCAGCGTTGTTCAGCAGCCGGATCATGTCCGCGGTGCGCCACGACATATCCGCGTCGATGAACAGCAGATGAGAGGCGCTGGTTTTGGTCAGGAAGTAATGGACCGCGTTATTGCGCGCGGCGCTGATGAACGAGCCTTGGGTATGGACATAGCTTAGGCCGATCCGCCTTTGGCTGAGGGCCAGGCAGAGATGCAGGAGGCTCTCGGTATATTTGATCGAGCACTGGCCCTCATAGGCCGGTGTGGCGATGCAGATCCCCGTGGGCATCATGGTTTGGACCCTTGGGCTTTGTGCTGTGAGCTTGCTTTAACGCGCCAGACCACGGGTCAGCACCACCCAGGCGAGGCGGCCCTTGCCAAGGCTGATACGGCGACGGGGTGGTCGCCAGCCCGCGCGCAGCATGCCCTTCAGGATCCAGGCATAGACCCCGATCATCAGACGTGGGGCGCGCAGACGCCCCGCCGGGCTGCTGGAAATGATCTTCTGGGAGGCGCGATACTGCTCCTGCGCCTTGGCCGCGAGCCAGCGACAGGCCTTGTCGATGTTCGGGTCGGCGATCACCGCGGCGGGCTCGCGGCTGGCGATTCCGGCGGCCTCCAGCGCCTCGGCCGGCAGATAGAGGCGGCCCGCGGCGGCGTCCTCATCCAGATCGCGCAGGATATTGGTGAACTGCAGGGCGCGGCCGAGATGGTGGGCCAGCTTTTCGCCAGGCTCCGGCTCCATGCCGAAGATCCGCACCGAGAGGCGACCCACGGCGCTGGCCACCCTGTCGCAATAAAGGTCGAGGGTTTGGAAATCAGGGCCGCGGATCGGCTCGCCAATATCCATCTCCATGCCATCGATGACGGCGAGGAAGTCCTCTTTGAGGAGCCCAAACTTGCTGACGGGCTCCACAAGCAGGCGCGTTGCCGGCGTGGCGCCGCCCGCATAGAGGGTGTCCAGCCCCCGGCGCCAGACATCGAGCTGAGCGCGGCGCTCCTCCTCGGTGGGGCCGGGTTCGTCAGCGATGTCATCCACCTTGCGGCAGAACTCATAGACTGCGAACATGGCTTCGCGTTCCGCCTTGGGAAGTAGGCGCATCGCGGCATAGAAGGAGCTGCCCGAGGCGGGGGGCGGGGCGGCGGGTTTCGTCTTGGCGGCTGTTTGGGTCATCTTCGCGACCTTATGCCGCGCTTAGCGGCGTTTGCCGACCCATAAGTCGCCCCGCCAGCACGCCGCCGGCGCCAAGGCTCGCCGCGACGAGCGCATCCAAGGGGCTCAGGGTCACCCGCTCGGCCAGCGGGTCCCGCGCCTTCAGCCTGCGGGTCAGGGCCTCGGCGATCGTCTGAATGACGCCAATCTCCAGCGCCAGGCGCGTATCGCGCGTCGCGCCGCTGAGGCGCCGGGATAGGGCCAAGAGATCCGCCGTCCTGCCGGCGAGGTCATGAATGACGCCTTGCAGGGCGGGACTGGCCGCGTCCGCGCCCAGGGTCTCGACGGCGACCCCCGCCCGCGTCAGGGCGTCGAGCGGCACATAAACCCGGTCAATCTCCCGGTAGTCCTTGCCGCAGTCCTGGAGGTGATTGATCACCTGAAGCGCCGCGCAAAGGGCGTCGGATGCGGGCCAGGTCGTGGGGGCCTCGCCGTGAACATCCAGCATGAACCGCCCCACCGGCGCGGCGGAATAGCGGCAATAGTCCATGAGCTCCTCCCAATCCGCATAGCGCGATTTCACCGCGTCGCGCCGGAAGGCCTCAAGCAGATCGAGGATATGGGTGTTGGAGAGGCCCCGCGCCGCAAGCTGGCCCCGAAGATGAACCGCCGCCGGGACGCCGTCTGCCGCGCCGGTGAGGCTGTCGGCGATCAGGGCCAGTTGGCGAAGCTTCTCCTTTGGGAGCAGATCCGCATGGTCCGCCACGTCGTCGGCCATCCGCGCCACGCGATAGAAGGCCATCACCACCGGGCGGTGGCGCGCCGCAATGATCGCCGAGGCCACGGGAAAATTCTCGTCGCGGTGGCCCTTGCCCGATCCCTCCGCGATGGCGGCGGTGGTCACGCGCCGCCGCCCTGCGGGCTCTGGGCCTGAGCGCGCCCCTTCCACATGCCGCCGCGACCCCGCCAGACATCCCAGGCCGATTGAAGGGTGTACATCGTATAAAGGGCGCCGATCAGGGGCAGATTGAGGCCCCAGATGGCCGGGCGACGATAGAATTTCAGGATCGGCTGGAAGGCGATGATCATCATCGCCCATGCCGCGAATCCCATAACCACGGCGGGGCCGTGGGCGAAGACCGTCAGGGCGGGGGGCGTCACATAGACGAGAAGCATGCCCAGCACCGTCGCCGCCAGCAACCAGGGTGAGAACCCAAGTTGGGCATAGGCCGAACGGGCCACCATCCGGGCGATGGCGTTGGCGCTCTGATAGGGGCGTAGGCTCTGGGCGCGCTCAGTCAGACCCAGCCAAATCGGGCCCTGGCGCTTCATCAGCCGGGCCAGGGCGCAGTCATCGATGATTTCCCCGCGGATCGCCGCCACGCCGCCGGCTGCTTCCAGAGCGTCCCGGCGCACGAGCATGCAGCCTCCGGCCGCCGCGGCGAGGGAGCGTTTGGGGTCATTGGCCTGGGAGAAAGGGTAGAGCATGGCGAAGAAGAACACGAAGGCGGGGATAAGCATCCGCTCGGCGGGCGTCTCCACCGTGAGCTTGGCCATCAGCGAGGTCAGGACGAGCTGGCCCCGTTCCGCCCGGGCTGTGAGCCGGGCCAGGTTTTCCGGTGTGTGGGCAATGTCGGCGTCGGTGAACAGGATATAGTCCGGCGCGGGATCCAGGGTCGCCGCGCGCTCGGCGCCCTGCTTCATGGCCCAGAGCTTGCCGGTCCAGCCGGGGGGCAGGGGCGCGCCCCGGAGGATTTCCACACGCTCGCCTAAGCCCGCGGCGGCCTCGGCGGTGCCATCCTCGCTGTGGTCATCCACCAGAATGATCCGAAAATCGCCGGGATAATCCTGCGCCGCCAGACTGCCGATTGACCGCGCGATGACATCCGCCTCGTTGCGCGCCGGCACGACGGCCGCCACGCTGGGCCACCTCGCGGGGGGCGCCGCCTCATCGCGATCATCCCGCTCGCCCATCCGCCAAAATCCGCCGCGCCCCAGGAGCAGATAGGTCCAGATAGCGAGGCACACGACGCCCAAGACCAAGCTCAGATCACCCAGGTTCATGTGAGAAAAGCCCCCTCAGGCGATATAGCCCCACGTGCGAAACCAGGCGAGAGCGTCGGCGATGGCCTGACCGTAGGGCCTGGCGAAGTATCCAAGGTCGGCATGCGCCTTGGCGGAGGTGAAGAACATGTGGTGCGACGCCATTTTCAGGGCGTCACGGGTGAGAAAAGGCTCCTTGCCGGTGATCTGGGCCACGGCCTCCGCCCCCCAGGCCAGGGGATAAAGGGGCCCGCGGGGCAGCTTCACGCGCGGAGGCCTGCGCCCGACAATCCGGGCGATCTCTCCCAGCATTTCCGCCAAGGATGCGTTCTGGCCACCCAGAATATAGCGCTCGCCGATCTGGCCCCGCGTCATGGCGAGGATATGGCCCCGGGCCACGTCGTCCACGTGCACCAGATTGAGACCCGTATCGACAAAGGCGGGAACCCGGCCCTGGGCCGCCTCGACAATGATCCGCCCGGTGGGCGTGGGTTTGATGTCGCGGGGGCCGATGGGTGTGGAGGGATTGACGATCACCGCGGGAAGCCCGCGCTCAGCGATCAACCGTTCCACCAGCCGCTCGGCGACGACCTTGCTTTCCTTATATATCCCCACAGCCTCGCCCGGATCTAAGGGCGCGGTCTCATCGGCGACCGTGCTGGGCCCCCCGACCCGCAGGGTGGCGACGCTGCTCGTATAGACGATCCGCTCGACGCCCTGGGCGAGGGCGGCCTCCATCACCGCCTCCGCCCCGGCCAGATTGGCGCGCAGAATCTCGGTGGGATCGCGGGCCCACAGGCGATAATCGGCTGCCACATGAAAGAGCCAGCGCACGCCCTTCAGGGCGCGGTTCATATCGTCCAGGCGGGTCATGTCGCCCTCGACGATCTCGCAGTCGACACCCACGAAATTGGCCTGTGAACTGGAGGCGCGGGCCAGGGCGCGCAGCTTAAGCCCGTGACCCTCAAGGTCCCGCAGCACCGCCGAGCCGACGAAGCCGGACCCGCCGGTGACCAGGACGCGGTCTCCAGGTTCCATCAGGACTTGGCGCTGCGGCAAGAATGGGCTCCGCCTCTGGACATGGGGGGCAAGTCGCACATAACCCGGGCCCGCGTCATCCCTTAAGGCGTGCGCGATCACCATGCGGGGCGTCATGCGCGATTTCGATATCATCATCATCGGCTCGGGTATCGCCGGCGCCTCCGCGGCGGCCATGCTGAGCGCCCGCGCGCGGGTCGCCGTGGTGGAGCGCGAAAACGCCCACGGCTATCACACCACCGGCCGATCCGCGGCGCTCTACTCTCCCCTTTATGGCCCGGCGCCGTTTCGGATTCTGAGTGTCGCCAGCCATGAATTCCTCACGACCCCTCCGGCCGGGTTTACCGAAAACCCGGTTCTGACCCCGCGCGGCGTCCTGAATATCGCCATCCAGGCCCAGCTGCCGCTGCTCGATGAGCTGGCCGAGGGCGCGCGGGCGGCGGGCATTCCCCATCGCCAGCTCTCGGGCGAGGAGGCGCGCGCGCTTTGCCCTGTCCTGCGCCCCGAACACGTGGCCGGCGCCCTGGCCGAGCCCGACGCCATGGATATCGATGTGGAGAGCCTGCATCAGGGCTATCTGCGCCTGGCCCGCCGTAACGGCGCCGATATCCGGCTGGAGGCGGCGGTTATCGGCCTTGATCACGGCGCGGCGGGCTGGACGGCAAGCCTTGCCGGCGGGGGGGCGATCAGCGCCCCGGTGATCATCAATGCCGCGGGGGCCTGGGCGGACGTCGTGGCCGGGCTGGCCGGTCTCGCGCCCCTTGGCCTCACGCCGCTTAAGCGCACCGCCTTCATCATCGAGGCGCCTCCCGGGGCCGAGATCGCCGCCTGGCCCTCGGTGATCGACATTGAGGAAAGCTTCTATTTCAAGCCGGAGGCCGGTCGGCTTCTGGTCTCGCCGGCCGATGAAACGCCCGCCGAGCCCCATGACGCCTGGCCCGAAGACCTCACCGTCGCCGAATGCGTGGAGCGTATGCAGGAGGCCGCCGATATTCCGGTGCGGCGGATCATCCGGTCCTGGGCGGGTCTACGCACCTTCGCCCCCGACCGCGCGCCGGTGATCGGTTTCGACCCCGCCGCTCCCGGTTTCTTCTGGCTCGCGGGCCAAGGCGGCTACGGCGTCCAAAGCTCCGCCGCCGCCGCCCGCGTCGCCGCGGCCCTGTCCCTGGGCGAAGCACTCCCCGCCGATGTCGCGGCCCTCGGATTGACCGCTGCACAGATCTCTCCGGCGCGGTTTCGGGAGGCGGCGAGTCAGCTTTGAACCACGAAGCGCACGAAGGGTTCACAAAGGTATCGAGGCTGTGGCGCGTCTCGTCGTCAACGCGGGCCTGAAGGTTCATCGGGCGTTGGGGGCCGGGCGACGGGTCACGACACTTTCAGTCAAGAATAGTCATGGCCACGCCGGCCAGGATGGCGGCGCCGCCGAGGAGCTGGCGAAGGCTGAGCCTTTCGCGAAACATCCGCCGCCCAGCTAGCGCCGCGATGGGAACTTCGATCATGCCCAGCGCCCGGACCGGCGCGGCGGGCGCCAGGGCGACGGCGAAGAACCAGCCGGCTGAGGCCAGGGCGCCGAACAGACCCGCGCCCAGGGAGGACCGCCAGCCGCTGGCCACCGCGCGCAGGGCGCTCCGGTCACGAAAGGCGAGCCAGATCATCAGGCCTGCCGCCTGCAACCCTTGAGCCACCGCGACGGTGGTCAATGCCGCGAAGGCCGGATGTCGCGGCTCCAGCACCAGCACCGCGTGGCGGAACGCGTTGAGCGAAAAGCCAAAGCAGAGACCCGACAACAGACCAAAAGCGGCGCCGGTAAGCGGCTGGGGTCCGCTGGCCACGCGCCCCGGCCAGGAGAGGATCGCAAAACCCAGCGTCGTGGCCGCCACGCCGATCCAGGCGATGGGGCTCAACGGGTCCCTGAAAACCAGCAGTCCGATCACGGCGGCCAGGGGCAGGGAGCTTTGCTGGAGCGCCGTGCCGACCGCAAACCCCACCCGGCGCATGGCGGTCAGGAGCGCCGCCGTGGCGAGAAGCTGGGCCAGGGCGCCCGCGCTGGTGGCCAGCCAGAAGGCGCCCCGCCAGTCAGGCGAGAGGTGGGACGTCAGCGCCACGGCCATGGCCACAAAGGCGATGGAGAAGGGCAGGCCGAAGAGAAACCGCACGAGCGTCGCGCCCCAGGGCCCTGCGGCGCCCATCAGGCCCCTTTGCAGGGCGTTGCGGGCCACCTGAAAGCTGGCGGCCAGGACCGTCGCCGGCCCCCACAGCCACGCGGCGGTCAATGCAACACTGCGTCCCGGCGGGCGCCTGACAAGAAATTAACAAGCGCGGGCCTTATTCCCCGGTTATGGCGTTCATGAATTCGCGTCAGGAGAGCCGCCCGATGTCTAAGATTGAACATGTCCAAGATTGAGAGCGTCCCCGTCGCTGAAGTCGCCACTGGTCGCGAGACCGTCTGGGAGCAGGTTCGCGCGGTGGTCTACGCGCTTCTGATCGCCCTGGCGGTGCGCACCCTGATCTTCCAGCCCTATACGATTCCCTCCGCGTCGGAGGAGCCCAATCTCTATCAGGGCGACTACATCATCGTCTCCAAGTGGTCCTATGGTTACAGCCGCCATTCGATCCTCGGCAGCCCGCCGCTCTTCTCAGGGCGCATCTTCGGCCGCGCCCCAACGCGCGGCGACGTCATCGTCTTCAAACTGCCCCGCGATGGCCACACTGACTATATCAAGCGCCTGATCGGCGTGCCGGGCGACCGCGTTCAGGTGCGCCAGGGCCAGGTCTTCATCAATGGCAAGGCTCTCGCAGAAGGCGCGCCTCGCGCCGTCACGGTGTCAGACCGCGGCTGGGCCGAGCCCGGCAAATGGGTTCGCGAGACCAATCCCGAGGGGCGGACCTATCTGACCCAGATCCATGGCAGTGGCGGCGAGGTCGCCGATAACACCGGCGTCTATGTCGTGCCGCCCCACTGCTATTTCATGATGGGCGACAACCGCCAGAACTCCGCCGACAGCCGCTTTGACCCGGGCCTCATGGCCAATGATCCCAAGCTCGGCGGCTGCGGCTGGAACAGCGCCCTGGACGCCTATCTGCCCCCCGAGGTCGGCGTCGGCTTCGTGCCCGAGGAGAACCTTGTGGGCCGCGCCCGCCTGGTGCTGCTCTCCTGGAAAGAGAACGCCGCGCTCCTCAAACCCTGGACCTGGCTTGATCTGCGGACGGATAGGTTTCTGAAGCCCGTGCGGTGATGGCGGCGGGAGGTCCTATTTTCCCTCTCATGCTGATCAAAAGCTAGCCAAACCCTTAGTGTCATGTTATACAAAAGTATAATCTTTTGAGGGCCGCATGCACACGACAAATCTGCGTAAGGTCGGCGGCTCGGTCATGTTGACCGTTCCGCCGGCGATCCTTGAATTGCTGCACCTCAAGGCCGGCGCGAGCGTGGCCGTCAGCGTCGAAGGCGGGCGCCTGGTGGTGGAGGCCAACGCGCGGCCGCGCTACAGGCTTGAAGAGTTGCTTGCGGCGTCGGACTATTCACAGCCGCTATCGCCTGAAGAGCGCGAGTGGATGGACGCGCCGGCCGTTGGCCGTGAGCTTCTGTGAACCGAGGCGACATCTACCTCGTGACCCTCGATCCCTCTCAGGGTCGCGAGCAGAAGGGGTATCGGCCCGTGCTTGTGGTCTCGCCCGCGGCGTTCAACGCGGCAACAAACCTGCCTGTCGTGCTGCCCATCACCAATGGTGGTGATTTCGCCCGTCGTATCGGCTTTGCGGTGCCGATCTCGGGTACCAAGACAACGGGCGTTGTGCGCTGCGATCAGCCGCGCGTGACTGATCTGCAAGCCCGCCATGGTCGGAAAGTCGACTCCCTGCCGGGGCATCTCATGGATGAGGTCCTCGCCAGGCTCGCACCGATTTTCGAATAGGCGCCGTTTGCGGCTCAGTCGACATGAGGCCTGAGCGTACCATTGACATGTGAAGCACATGTTTCCATGCTCGTCACATGGGAATCATGGTCCAAATTCGGAATGTGCCTGACACGCTGCACCGCACGCTAAAATCGCGCGCCGCCTTGGCCGGCATGTCGCTATCGGACTATCTGCTCGCTGAGATTCGGCAATCGGCGGAACGCCCCACGATCAATGAATTGCGGGCGCGTTTACAGGGTCGCACGGCGTTGGTCCTTTCCGAGGAGCCCGCGGATGTCGTTCGCGCCGAGCGCGACAAGGTGTGATCGTCGTCGACGCTTCGGCTCTTGTGGAAGTTCTGCTCCGGACGCCCGCGGCCCAAGCCGTGGAAGCGGCTCTTTTCGATCCGGGTCAAACACTCCACACGCCGCATCTCATTGACGTGGAGGTTTCGCACGTGATCCGGCGCTATGCGGCAAACGGTGAGCTCAGTGGGGAGCGCGGCCGATTGGCCCTTGCCGATCTCGCCGACTTTCCGATGCGCCGCTATCCGCACGATTTTCTTCTGCCTCGTATGTGGGAGCTCCGGAATGATCTCACGGCCCATGACGCCGCCTATGTCGCCCTGGCCGAAGCGCTCGATGCGCCGCTTTTAACGCGTGATCGGCGTCTGGCGGCGGCGGCCGGTCACGCCGCGCTGATCGCGTTGGTTTAGGGCTGCGAGCAATATGAGCAATGCGGGGGCAGAACCGCCATACCCCAATCTCGAGTATTAGACTGAATACCGGGTTACGCTAATCGGAAAACATCACTCCTGTCCCCATTCTGCGAGCGGCATCCACACCATCAGGTCGTGTCCCAGTGGTGGTGTAGCTGCGGGCGGTGGCGGAGCGGCTAGCGAAGCTTGAGGTGGCGCCGACCTATTTAGTCCCCGCGAGCGGAACGATCTCAAGCTGGCGGTCGATGACGTCCGCGATCGTGTGGCCAAGGGGTAGGTGCGCGCGCATTTTGGCCCAGGTCTCGCGGAAGGCCTCGACGGTGTCGCGCGCGGTGGCGATGACGAGGTGTTCTGGCAGTCCGGCTTTTGCCGCCAGGTAGGCGAGTTCGTCTTCGCTGAATTGGTCCCAGCGAGCGCCGCGGGCGACTTTGAGGCCGGCCTTGTCGTCGGCGATGTAGGCCAGTGTCGAAACAAAATCATAGGCCGGCGACAGGGAGGGCGTGATGCCGTCTTTGTAGATCAGAGACCAGTTTTTCAGATGCATGTCGGCATTGCCGATCAGCGCGGTGAACACGAGGCGGCGGATGAATTCGGTCATGCCGGTTTCGCCGGTTTCGACCCAAAGGACCTTGGCGAT
Organism: Caulobacteraceae bacterium; assembly: GCA_003136615.1. Taxonomy (GTDB): domain Bacteria; phylum Pseudomonadota; class Alphaproteobacteria; order Caulobacterales; family Caulobacteraceae; genus Acaudatibacter. The sequence goes on from PLFA01000126.1 coordinate 12,010, forward strand.
CACCCGATAAGAGGCGCCCTTGTATTTATCCGCCGGATAGACCCCGAAGACCTGCGCGAAGTCTTCGATATGGACGCGTTCGCCCTGGGCCGTGCGATCAAAACGGCGGATCGCATAGGCGGCGCCCTCTAGCCGGCCGAGTCCGTCTGGTAAGCCTGCGATCTTGTCGAGGTCGAGAAGCTGGATCTCGGGCACATCGATGCCCACGGCCTGGGCCAGGGTCATCATCGAGAATTCATTCTCGCAGACGCGGGGGAAGCTCATGGACGGCAGTTTGACGATCCACGATCCGCCCATCCCGGTTGTGGGGATGGTGAGGCCGCCCGTCGCGTTTTGGACGGCGGAGAATTTCAGTTGAACCCCCGCGAGAGAGAACCGAAGGGGGGCTGCGCCGGCGCCGGTCCCTGAGGGAGCATCATCGTCAGGCGCTGGGATGAGGTCCGCGCCGTCCGGCCCGCGGGCGATGATCGCGCCTGGAAGGTCCCGCCCAAGCGCCCAGAGGAGGTAGAATTCACGCACCGCGTTTACCCCCGCCCTTTCGGCCAGGTAGTCGCGTAGAGGACCTTCCGGCAAAAGGTTGGAGAAGAACGGCGATAGCCGTGTCTGTGTTCGCCTTTGATCGCGGATGAGATCGCCCATGGCGTCTTTGAATGAGAGGCTCAACGTCGGACGCGCCGGATCGTCGGCATAGGCGTCATCGAAGGCGAAGACGGTTCTGTCTCCACCCAAGGAAATGATTGCGCCGACCTTTCGCGCGCCGAAGAAGATGTCGAGGGCCTCAGGCATCAGAGTCGTCCTCATCGAGGCTATAGGCCGGAGCTTGAGTTGGGCGTTGGCCCCGCATGATCCCGTGGCTGACTTCGGTCTCGCGCCTCAAAGCCTCAATCGCCGGCACGGACACGCGCGGCGCAAGGACGAGTTCAAGATCCAGCAGCCGGGCTATGTCGACCAAGGTTGAGACCTTGACGTCGACCGCGCCACTTTCGATCCGTGAGATATGGGCCTGTGGGATGCCTGCCTTTGTGCTGAGCACCCGCTGAGACCAACCCTTTTTAACGCGGGCCTCGCGGAGTCTCTGCGCGAAGGCTTCTGCCTGGTAACTCATGATATCTTTCTACGCATCAGAACGCGGTTATGATGCGTAGAAAGATATAGAGCCTTCCTGCCTTCCGCAATGATGTATTAGACAGCATCAAACGTCAGTGCGATGTCCTAAACGATATCAAGCCGGATGCATGGAAGTTGACCGCGGATTGACTTTTCGCATTCGAGGCGGCCGGCGCCGCCGACATAGCGTGCTCCATAAAATTGCAATTCAAGAAATTGCATATTGACATTACGTCGCGATTTGCGATTATCGGCCTAATGACCCTGGTCGCTGACATAACTGGAAAAGCGGCTCCCGCCCGAAGCGCGGACCTCGCCCTCTGCAATCACCACATCGCGCGCGCGAGGATGTGGGTTTGCATGTTGGATGCGCTGTCTGACATCACAACGCGGTTTGGCGAGTACCTCACCCAGAAGGCGACGCCCGAGACGCGTGTGCCGAAGGGGCCGATGATGGTCTGTCGCCTTATCGGCGATCCCCTCCTCGCCTTTGTGCGCGTGATGCGCGCCTTGCATCTCGCCCTCTCGCTGGCGGCAAAGATCGAAGATGATATCGCGGGACTGAAGGCCGGCATCCTGCCGAGCTGGGCCGCACCCTCCGCCAAGGCCACGCCCCCCAAAACCACGCCCCCCCAAAACACGCCCCTCAAAGCCACGCTTATGGGCGAGCTTGCCGAAGCGGTTGCGGAGGCGACGCCCCTTGGCGAGAAGGATCAGGAGACGGATCTTGAGGTCCTCGAAATCCGCGAGCGCGCCGAAGCGCTGCGCGGCAAGCTCCGCGAGCGGCTCGGCGACGAGCGTGAGAGCGCGCGGTTTTACCGGCTCCTCAATGGGCCCCTCAAAGACGCGGTGGCCGCGATCTGCGCCGATCTGGGTTTGAAGCCTGACTGGAGCCTGTGGAGCGAGGATGGCTTTCCGCCGCCGCCCGGTGGCCGACACGAGGATTGGATACGCTTCTTTGTGCCCGAGGGCGACGTGGCGCCGGGGCCCAGTCCGGGCCGGACCGCACCCTCAGGGCCACGGCGAGAGCGTGTGCGTGACCCCCTCCACCTTCTTGACCCTGCAACGCGACGCCTCCACGAATTTTTGGCTGCCGCCGGCATCGAGCCCCGACCGCCGTCGCCGGGCGCGCGGCGAACATTCGGGGCCTACCCGCCCCTCCCCCTGACGACGTGAGGACCCCCGCCGCCCAGCGGTTGGGGGGCGCCCGCGCGCGTCTCTATGGGCCTTTCGCCCGTGAGCGACCGCAGATCCTATCCTTTTCGCGCCCGCATCGCCCGCCTGAGTGGCGCCGGAGAGACATCACCCACCCCTTATGGGCTCTTGCACTCCACCAAAGCGGTCATACCTGCTATTCAAAGCGTCGATCGTTCGCGGGGGTGGGGATTCGCTCCGCCGCGTAGGTCATGTTCAATCCGCGGAGCGGCAATTTCATGCGAGTGATCCTGGCCCAGCCTCGCGGGTTCTGCGCGGGCGTGGTGCGCGCCATCGATATCGTCGAGCGGGCGCTCGATAAGTATCAGGCGCCTGTCTATGTGCGCCATGAGATCGTCCACAACCGCCGCGTCGTGGAAGACCTGAAGGCCAAGGGCGCGATCTTCGTCGAGGAAATCGATCAGGTTCCCGACAGCGCCCACGTGGTGTTCAGCGCTCATGGCGTCTCCCGCTCGGTGGTGAAGGCCGCGGCCTCACGCAGCCTGCCGGTCCTCGACGCCACCTGCCCCCTGGTTTCCAAGGTGCATGCCCAGGCCAAGCGTTATGTGCGCCAGGGTCGCAGCCTGATCCTCATCGGCCATGCCGGCCACCCTGAGGTGGAGGGCACGATCGGCCAGATCGACGCCCCGGTGACCCTGATCTCAACCCCCGAAGAAGTCGCCGGCGTGGATTTCCCCGCCGACGCGCCGCTGGCCTATGTGACCCAGACCACGCTCAGCGTCGATGATACAAAGGCCGTGATCCAGGCGCTTAAACGCCGGTTCTCGAATATCCTCGGCCCAGACACGACGGACATTTGCTACGCCACCCAGCATCGCCAGTCGGCCGTGCGCGAAATGTGCAAGCTTGCCGATGTGATCCTGGTTGTCGGCGCCAAGAACAGCTCCAACTCGAATCGCTTGCGCGAGATCGGCCTCGAAGAGGGCCTGCCCAGCTATCTGATCGACGACGCCGCGGCGCTTGATCCCACATGGTTGGAGGGCAAACACTCCATCGGCCTCACCGCCGGCGCTTCGGCGCCCGAGGCGCTGATCCAGGAAGTCATCGAAACCCTCAAGATCCTCGGGGCCACGACCGTGGAGCCCATGGACGGTGTCGAAGAAAATATCGAATTCAGGTTGCCCGCGGAGCTCCGCGCGTGACCGGCGGGGCCGCGGGGGCGCGGCTCCTTTCACTGGCCAGATCCTAAAAGGAGTTCTGCGTGGCGATACCCTTGACGGCGGTGGCGCGCATCGGCGCCTATATTGTCAGCAAGCATTTCAGCGGCGCCAAGCGCTATCCCCTGGTGCTGATGCTGGAGCCGCTCTTCCGTTGCAATCTGGCCTGCGCTGGATGCGGTAAGATCGATTATCCTGACGATATCCTCAATCAGCGGCTCTCCTATGACCAGTGCATGGAGGCCATCGACGACTGCGGCGCCCCCGTGGTCTCCATCGCCGGCGGCGAGCCGCTGCTCCATCGCGACTTGCCGAAGATTGTTCGGGGCTACTTGGATCGCAAGAAGTTCGTGATCCTTTGCACCAACGCCCTGCTGCTGGAAAAGAAGATCGATCAATATAAGCCGGACCCCATGTTCACCTGGTCCGTCCATCTCGATGGCGATGCGGTGATGCACGACAAATCGGTGTGCCTGGAGGGGGTCTTCGAGACGGCCGTCCGCGCCATCAAGCTGGCCAAGTCCAAGGGTTTTCAGGTTTCCATCAACTGCACCCTCTTCCAGGGCGCTGACGCCGGGCGCGTGGCCGACTTCCTCGACGAGATGAAGAAGGTGGGCGTCAACGGCGTCACCATATCCCCCGGTTATGCCTATGAGCGGGCGCCCGATCAGGAGCACTTCCTGAACCGTACCAAGACCAAGCAGCTCTTCCGCGACATCCTGGCCCGGGGCCGGGGCGGCAAGGCCTGGTCCTTCACCCAGTCCACCATGTTCCTGGACTTCCTGGCCGGCAATCAGGCCCTGCACTGCACGCCCTGGGGCAACCCGACCCGCACGGTCTTCGGCTGGCAGAGGCCCTGCTATCTCCTGGGCGAAGGCTACGCCAAGACTTTCAAGGAGCTCATGGACGAGACGGACTGGGACGCCTACGGCGTCGGCAATTACGAAAAGTGCGCCGACTGCATGGTCCATTCCGGGTTCGAAGCCAGCGCGGTGACCGCCATCCTGCAAAACCCGCTGAAGGCCCTCGACCTCAGCGTTCGCGGCGTGCGCACCAGCGGGCCCATGGCCAAGGATATTTCCCGCGAAAACGAGCGCAAGGCCGAGTTCGTCTTCTCCAGCCACGTGGAAAAGATGCTCGCGGAGATCAAGGCGAAGAACCCGAGATCGCGCAAGGTTCAGCGGGAGCCGGCGGAGTAGGGGCTTACGCCGCGAGGGCGGCGATAGCCTCGGCCCCACGCGCCGGACGCCACACCGTCGCTATCGCGACGAACACCGCCATGGCCGCGACGCCAATCCCGGATTCGGCGATCAGTATGCCGTCCGCGCCGCCGTGGACCGCCACCTTTCCCAGAACGAGGGTCATCAGCAGAAGGGGAAGGTTTGACAGGCTGCTGAGGACCGAGGTCAAGGTTCCGGCATTGATGGGATCAATGGCTTCATAGGTGATGCTGACCAGCACCGTATTGGCCACCCCGTTGAAAAAGCTTGCCGCCAAAACCCCGGCGACAAAGGCCAGCGGCGTATGGGGCCCAATGGCCATGATCGCCAGAACCGCCTCATAGGCCACGGCGGCCCCGACGTAGAGCGTCCGCTTGGGAAGCCTTGATGACAGCCAGGCGCCCATCAGGCATCCGGGGATGACGATTATTCCCGACAGGGTGCCCAGAGACAGGGCCACCATGTCAGCGGAGACCCGCCAGGCGTCCGAGGATGCCGATAGCAGCGGGGGGCTGGCCAAAAGGGCGGCGGGCAGGACATTCAGCAGGATCACCAGGACGCCGATCCGGCTCTTGGCGAACGCCCAGAGATCCCGACTAAGAATGAGAACCCGCGCGCCGAGGTCGACCGCGACTTCCAACCGCAGGGTGCGGGCGCGCAAGATGGGCGCCCCGGTGAGCAAACAAATCACCGCGAGAGTGAGGGCCGCGGTCTTGACGCCCCCGGCGTGGGAAACAAGCCACAGGGAGAGTCCGCCGCCAAGAGCCCCGCCGCCATAGTTGGCGACCTGTCGCCACCCGGCCACCGGTGGGCGTTTCTCCGGCGGCGTGGTTTGGGCCATGACCGAGGTGACGCTGACGACACCCACGGCGCCGGCTATATTCGCGGTCAGGGTCAGGGCCGCGAGGAGGGGCAGATGCGCCGCGTCGTCGGGCGTTACGGCATAGCCTACAAGGGCGCCGGCCAGAGCGACCACGCAGATGAGAAAGATGAGCTTAGGTCTTAGACTTACGTCCACCAGCGGGCCAGCCAGGAAGCTCAGGGTCGAGGGAAGAAGTGAGAGGCTGATAATCCCCGCGATGGCGGGATAGGTTACCCCCGCATGTCCGAGAACGTAGCTCAGGCAGACATTGCAAAACCCCTGGGCCAGACCGGAGGGTAAATAGAGGAGGGCGTAATAGGGCGCGGCCACGCCGCGCGTGGTCGACCAGTCGATCGCCTCCTCCATGCCCCCTCCCGGACCTAACGCCTCGCCACTCTATGGGCCGAGCTTGTCGCATCAGGTTTCCGCCTGCCGCGACTTTGAACCGGAAAATACCTAGGAGGCGGAGAACGCCTGAAAACCAAGCGCGCTGATCTCCTGCGCGGCCCGGCTGAGAGCTCTGTGTGCGGCGCCGGCGTCACGCCCCGTGCGTATAAGAGCCGGCATTTCGCGGGGATGGGCGCTTAAGGAACGAAGGACCGCCAGAATATCCGCCTTGCCGTCAGACCTAAGTCCCACCCTCGCCGCCATGGGGAGGGTGTGAGCGGCGGTGTCCGATACCGCGCGAAGCACCGCGAATGGCACGTCGTGGCGGCGGGCGAGCGTGGCGACGATATGGGATTCCATGTCCACGGCGAGAGCGTCTGTGGTTCGCCGCAATTCAGCCTTGGCCTCCACGTCCGGAGCCATCTCGTCGCGGGCCGCCAGAGCCCCGAATTTTGCCTGCGGAAGAGCCTGGCTTAGACGGGCGGACCAAGCGGCGTCCGCAGGGATAGATTCGCGGTCGGTGATAACGGCAGAGGCGATCACGATATCGGCGACGCTCAAGGCCGGGTCCAGAGCCCCGCAGAGTCCGAAACTCAGGACGCCGGTCGCGCCCGCCGCCACCTCCGCCTCAAGATCGGTTTCGAGACGCCGCGCCTGGCCGCCCCCGATAATGACCCGCACATCACAACCGGCCAGAAGCTTCGCCTCGCTGACCATCCCCACCACGGCGATGATACCTCCGTGGATGCCCACCTCTAAACGTCATCCTGGAAAGACGCGAAGCGGCGTGTCCTGGACCCGGTGGACTGGAACGCACATTTGGATTCGCGAACCACAGCGCTTCCCCCAGCCCCCTGGGTCCCGCATCTCCGCTTCGCTTCGTACGGGAAGACGGTGGTGTGGAACGCGGAGGTGAAAGTCACATCCCGAACGCCACGCGGCCGCTATTGGCTTGGGCGAGGTTGCGATAGCGGGCGAGGGCCCAGAGCGGGAAGATCTTGGAATAGCCGTGGTAGCGCAGATAGAAAACCCGGGGAAAACCACCGCCGGTATAGCTATCCTCCGGCCAGACCCCGTCCGCATCCTGATGTTCGGTGAGCCAGGCTATGCCGCGCGTCACGGCCGGATGGTCCCTGCGCCCCGCCGCCATGAGGCCCAGCAGCGCCCAGGCGGTCTGGGATGAAGCGCTGGGGGCCGGCTCATAGCCCTTATAGTCCAGCTTGTAGCTCTCGCAGCTCTCGCCCCAGCCCCCGTCGGGGTTCTGGATCGCGATGAGCCAGTCGGCGCCCTTGGCCATCATGGGCGCGTCGGGGGAAAGACCCACGGCGTTCAGAGCGCAAAGGGCTGACCATGTCCCGTAGACGTAATTGACGCCCCATCGGCCGAACCAGCTTCCGTCGGCTTCCTGTTCGCTTTCCAGATAGGCCAGGGCCGAGATCATACGCGGGGAATCGGCGGGCTCGCCGAGCTGAGCCAGGAAACTCACGCAGCGGGCCGCCACGTCCACCGTGGGGGGATCAAGCAGGGCGCCGTGGTCGGCGAA
>PLFA01000126.1:19518-20328 GCA_003136615.1 Caulobacteraceae bacterium
CGCCCGGTCCATGGCCATGGCCACCACGGCGGTATCGTCGAGGTCGGGATAATAGTCATTGCGATACTGGAAGGCCCAGCCCCCAGGACGCACGTCGGGGCGCCACTCCGCCCAATCCCCCTTTACGTCCAGAACCTGAAGGGGTTTCAGCCAGGCGAGACCCTTGGCGGCGGCGGACTCGCAGGGCTCTCCCGAGGCTTCCAACAGAGCGTGGGCGGCGAGGGCGGTATCCCACACGGGCGAAAGGCACGGCTGGCAATAGGCCTCGTCATCTTTGACGACCAGCAGCTTTTCGATGGAGGCGCGGGCGATGGCGCGGCGGGGATCCTCAGGCGGAATGCCCAGGGCGTCATACATCATCACCGCATTGGCCATGGCGGGAAAGATGGCGCCCAGGCCGTCCTCACCGTTCAGGCGCTCATCCACGAAGGCGCGGGCCTTATCGATGGCGCTGGCGTGGGACGCTTTGGGGAAGCGCGGTCGCGCCACGCGCAGCCCCGCGTCGATGGCGAAGAAGAGACTGGCCCAAGGCTCCTTCTGGTGGGCGCCGCGGGGCAGACCGGTGATCGTGGCCGGGGGGCGAAGGAACAGCTCGTCAATGGTGACGCCGCGGGGATTTCGGGCCCGGGGCCGCAGGGCGCGCAGCACCAGAAGCGGCACGATAACCGTGCGCGCCCAGTAGCTGGTCTTGGCCAGATGAATGGGAAACCACCTCGGCAGATGCATGATCTCCACCGGGATTTCCGGCGTGGCGCGCCAGCCGACGATCCCGAAAAGGGCGAGCATCAGGCGGGTGAAGACATTGCAGGC
>PLFA01000126.1:20377-21989 GCA_003136615.1 Caulobacteraceae bacterium
TCGCCGAGATAGGCGCGCAGGAGGATATATTCCGCCGGAATGGTGGCGTCGGCCTCCAGCTCGAAGACCCAGTGGCCGTCGGCCCGCTGGCGCGAGATCAGGGCCTCGGCGGCGCGGGTGATTGAGGTTTCCAAGCTTACGGCGGTGCGAAGGCTTACGTCGGCGGCGTCATCCATGAGCCCCTCCTATCATGCGTCGCGGCGAAGGTTGAGCGTCAAACGGGCGGCGGTTTTCCCCGATCGGATTGCCCCTTCGATGGTGGAGGGCAGGCCTGTGGCCGTCCAGTCGCCCGCCAGCACGAGATTGCGCCAGGCCGTGCGCGCGCCCGGACGCAGGGTGTTCTGCTCCGGCGTGGCGGCAAATGTGGCGCGCCGCTCCTTCACGATCCTCCAGGGTGGAAGGGCGTCGGTCAGGCCGTGGACCTTGGCGATATCGCGCCACAGGGCCTGGGCCAGGGCTTCACGATCCTGATCAGCAAGGTCGTCGGCCGCGCTCACCGTCACCGACAGACGATCGGGAAATGCGAAAATCCACTGGGCGGTCCCGCCGATCACGCCCACAATGGGCTTGAGACCGGGCGGCGGGGCCATCTTGAAGTGGCCATTGACGATAGCGTTGAAGATCTGCGGGACTTTGAGGTCGGGAACCAGCGTCTCGCTGATCCAGGGCGGCGCGGCGAGGATGACACTGTCCTCGGACGCCAGGGGAATTGGGCCGTCGGCAAGGATCATGGCGCTCACCCGGCCTTCCGCGAATGCGAGAGATTTCACGGGCGAGGCATAGCGGACCCGCGAACCCCTGGCGGCGAGGTAGTCGAGGGCGGGCGCGATAAAGGCCGCCCCCAGGGTCGGATGGGCGATGCGCGCGCGATAGGCCTTTCCCCCCCGCGCCAGGGACTCGGCGATAACCGCTCCCGCCAAAGCCGCTGAGCCGCTCGTCGCCTCGGTGTTGAGGGCGGCCAGAAGGAAGGGCTCAACCAAACGATCCCAAAGACCCCCACGGCAGGCGATGGTCTGACCAATCGTGCGATGGGTCCGGGCCAGCAAGAGACTGAGCAGCGCGAGATAGTCCCCCGGCCGGGTTCCCGGCACGCGTCGGCTCTCTGACAGGATCCACCAGGCTAGCGCGCTGTCATTGGGCCGGATTGTCCAGCTCTCGCCGGACGCGACATCGTGAAAATCCAGGCGCGCGTCCGCCGGACCTTCGAGGCAATCGTCGGTTCCGATCCGGCGAAGATAGTCGAAGGTGTCGCGATTTCCCGACAAGACAAGGTGATTGCCATTGTCCAGCGTCATGTCCAGAACCGGATCGACATAGGATCGACAGCGCCCGCCAGCCTGGGCGGAGGCTTCGATGATTTCCACGTCCCCGCCCGCGCCGGCCAGGCCCACGGCGGCCGAAAGCCCCGCCAGACCGGCGCCGATGATATAGACCGTCAAAACAGGACTTTCGTGTCTCCGCCCGGATCGTCATCTCGCACGCAGCGAAGCGGAGATGCGGGACCCAGGGGGCTGGGCGTGTGGCCAAGGTTCGCGAACCCCCTTACCCGTCCCCGTCCCCTGGGTCCCGGATAAGCCGCTGCGCGCCTTTCCGGGATGACGAGAATGGGAGG
>PLFA01000194.1 GCA_003136615.1 Caulobacteraceae bacterium
TTCAAAAAAGCGCTTCTTTCTTGACCTACCCCCTGCTTTCCGCCATCCCGCACGCCGACCCACTGAAGGACCTGTGCATGCGCGACAAGGGTGAATTTCTGTTTACATCGGAGTCCGTCTCCGAGGGCCATCCCGACAAGGTAGCCGACCGCATTTCCGACACCGTCGTGGACGCTTTTTTGGCCGCCGACCCTTATGCCCGCGTCGCCTGCGAGACTTTGGTCACCACCAACCAGATCGTTCTGGCCGGCGAGACCCGCGGGCCGGACACCATCACCCACGAATATCTGGCGCATCTCGCCCGCCTGGCAGTGCACGACATCGGCTACGACCAGGCCGGTTTTTCCTGGAAAAACGCCAAAATCGACGTTCATCTGCACGCCCAGTCCGCCGACATCGCGGTTGGTGTGGACGCCGCCGGCAACAAGGATGAGGGCGCGGGCGATCAGGGCATCATGTTCGGCTACGCCACCGCCGAGACGCCGGAACTCATGCCGGCCACACTGCAATATTCCCATAATATCCTCAGCACCCTGGCCAAGGCGCGTCATGAGGACCCGAAGTTGGGGCTGGAGCCAGACGCCAAGAGCCAGGTGACCTTGGTCTATCAGAACGGCCGCCCCGTGCGCGCCGACTCGATCGTGCTCTCCACCCAGCACCGCGAGGGTCTTTCCCCCGCCGATGTCTTTGACATCGTTCGCCCCTATATCACCGGCGTCCTGCCAGAGGGCTTCATCGACGATGAGACCGCCTGGCACATCAATCCCACCGGCAATTTTGTCATCGGCGGTCCGGACGGCGATTGCGGCCTCACGGGGCGCAAGATCATCGTCGACACCTATGGCGGCGCGGCGCCCCATGGCGGCGGCGCGTTCTCGGGCAANNGACCGCTCGGCCGCCTATGCCTGCCGCTATCTGGCCAAGAACGTCGTGGCCGCGGGGCTCGCGGAACGCTGCACCCTGCAGATCGGCTACGCCATCGGCGTGTCCCAGCCCTTAAGCTTCTACGTCAGCCTGCAGGGCGGCCAGGTTGATCCTTCAAAGCTGGAGGCGCTCCTTCCGGAAATGATCGGTGGCGCCACGCCGCGGGCCATCCGCGAGCATCTGGGCCTCAATCGCCCGATCTATGCTCGCACCGCCGCCTATGGCCACTTCGGCCGCGCCCCCGACGCCGACGGCGGATTCTCGTGGGAGCGCACGGACCTCGCGGACGAACTGCGTCGGGCGTTTTAGCGCTTCAGCCCTATCGCGCTCTGTCTCATCCGCGTCTTCAGGGTAAACACCCCATCTCCGCCGAGGACGCCGGCGCGGGCGAATAGGCGGCCGTTCTGCCAGTTGGCGAGTCCTAGTTCCGGGCGGCCGAAGGCATATTGGCCATCCACCCAGCGGGTCATGCCATCGCCGATGAAGGCCGCGTCCAGGGCCGCAAAGGCGCGCGCGTGAACATTAGGCGCGGCGGCGATCACCGAGGCGATAAACCGGGGGCTTAAGGCATTGAACAGTTCGATGGCCTCATCAAGATCGGCCACGATCTCCAGGCTGACCTCCGGGCTTTCCTCCCATTCCCATTCGCGCCCGAGATCCACCCGCTCGAGCCGCTCGGTCAGCGCTTCCTCGTGGTCGCCGTCGGCCCGCCGCACGTGGCTCACGCCCTCGCGCCAAGCGGGCGGCAAATGCCCCCAGGCCTCAGCCGTCGTGTGCAGCTTCACGCCCACGCCGCGCGCCGCGCCGGCCTCGGCCAATCCTTCCAGGAAGAGCGGAATGAGCTCCCGCGCCCGCTCGCGCGGGACGCAGCAGACATTCAGCGTATTGCAGACCTTGCGGTCAAGGGAATGCCGAACGGCGTCATGGAACCGGGCCGCCTCCGCGCTCTGGTCCGCCAATAACCATGCGCCGCCCGCGCCATGTAGGCTGACTGGCGTCCCCGCCTGGCGCGCCACGGCGCCCAGTTGAGCGACAGCCCGGCCCGAACCCCGCGCCACGGCAAGGCTGAGACCGGTATTGGCGAACAGGGCCCACCCCGCGGCATGCTCCGCGCTTTCTATCAGCACCGCCGCGCCTGCTGGCAGACCTGCCTCGGCCAGAGCCGGTTGCAGGGCCAGNNGCGGCGTCGGCCAGCACATTAGGCCGACCCTCGAAGACGAAACCGACGACGCCCAGCGGCGCGGTCACCGTCTCCACCGTCCAACCCTCGTGTTCCACACGCTCCGCCACCCGGCCGCGCCCCGCCGGAGCGTCCCGCCAGGCGGCGAGGCCCGCAATCATGTCGGCGCGCATCGTGTCCGTGGCCCGCAGGCGGGTCACGCTCGCGCCCCGGCCCCGCGCCCTCGCGACATCCTCATCATTCGCCCGCGTGATCTCCGCCCAGATCGCCTCATCCGATAGGCGCCCCGCGAAGGTGTCGAAGAAGCCCGTGATTGCATCATCCGCCAGCCTGTTCAGCTCCGCGAAGGCCGTGGTCGCCTTATCCATGGCCGTTTGGACCGCGCCATGGACTTCAGCCGGCACGTGAAGAAGCTCGCCGCTCGCCTGCACCACAATCAGCCGGTCGCCGCGCGCGAACTTGGCCGCCAAGGCCTCGGACACGAAGGCGATCCGATCCCCGCCATAGGGGATTGGCATTCCAGGGGCCAAGCTCTCAAGCACGGAAGTCATGGAGAGGGCTTTAGCGCATCTTCGGCGCTTGGCGCACCTGTGCGGCTACGTCTAAAGCGTGGGGCGTAACCTTAAGGAAGCTTGCCCATGAAGACCCGCGCCGCCGTCGCCTGGAAAGCCGGCGAACCTCTGACCATCGAAACCGTGGATCTGGAGGGGCCGCGCGCCGGCGAGGTGCTGGTGGAAATCAAGGCGACAGGCATCTGTCATACCGATGAATTCACGCGCTCCGGCGGCGATCCCGAGGGGCTTTTCCCGGCGATTCTCGGCCACGAGGGCGCCGGCGTGGTGCTGGAGGTGGGGAAGGGTGTGACGACCCTAAAGCCCGGCGATCACGTGATCCCGCTTTACACGCCGGAATGTCGCGAATGTAAGTCCTGCCTCTCGCGCCGCACCAATCTCTGCACCGCCATTCGCGGAACGCAGGGACGCGGTCTGATGCCCGATGAGACCACCCGCTTCTCCCTCGGGGGCAAGCCGATCTTTCACTATATGGGATGCTCGACCTTCGCCAATCACACGGTTCTGCCGGAGATCGCCCTGGCCAAGGTCCGCGAGGACGCGCCCTTCGACAAGATCTGCTATATCGGTTGCGGGGTCACCACGGGCGTCGGCGCGGTCATCTGGACGGCCAAGGTGTGGCCAGGCGCCAATGTGGTCGTCTTCGGCCTGGGCGGAATCGGCCTCAATGTCATCCAGGGCGCGCGGATGGCCGGCGCGGACAAGATCATCGGCGTCGATCTCAATCCTGATCGCGAGGCGATGGCCCGACGCTTTGGTCTGACCCACTTCGTGAACCCTGATCAGATCGGCCGCGACAAGGTCGTTCAGGCGATCATGGATCTCACCGGCGGAGGCGCTGACTTCTCCTTCGAGTGTATCGGCAATATCCACACCATGCGTCAGGCCCTGGAGTGCTGCCACCGCGGCTGGGGCGAGAGCATCATCATCGGGGTCGCCGGCGCCGGACAGGAGATTTCCACCCGCCCGTTCCAGCTCGTCACCGGCCGCGTCTGGAAGGGCACGGCCTTCGGCGGCGCCCGTGGCCGCACGGATGTTCCCAAGATCGTCGACTGGTACATGGAGGGCAAGATCGACATCGATTCCCTCATCACCCACACGCTGCCCCTGGACAGGATCAATGAGGGCTTTGACCTCATGCACGCCGGAACCAGCATCCGGTCCGTGGTCGTCTACTGATGTCGGACGGCTGAGGTGACCGAGGCGCCATGATCGCGACGGCGCCCGCCTCGCCCTCCCAGGCCCACCGGCTTTGGGTGCGCCTGGTGGTCCTGTTGCGCGGCCGTATTCGGGCCAGCGAGCTCTGGCCCGCCGTGATCTGCGCGGGCGTGGGCGCCGTGGCGGGCCTCGCGGCGGTGGGAACGGGGGCCCTCGCGCATCTTTTTCAGGCGGTCCTCTATGGCCTCTCCGCCTCGCGCCGCCTCTCCACCATTCCCGCCCTGCCGCTGTCCCGCCTACCGATCCTGCCCCTGGGCGGCCTGATCCTGGGTCTTGCCACCCTGTGGTGGACGCGTCGCCGGCCGGGAGCGATCGTCGACCCCGTGGAGGCGAACGCGCTTCGGGGCGGCCATATGTCGGCGCGGGACAGCCTGTTTGTCCTTGTCCAATGCCTGTTCTCCAACGGGTTTGGCGCGTCCGTGGGCCTGGAGGCGGCCTATGCCCAGATCGGCGGGGCCATCGCCTCGGTGACCGGCGGAGCCCTCAACCTGCGCCGCAGTGATTTGCGCGCCTTCGTGGGGGCGGGCGCAGGGGCCGGCATCGCCGCAGCCTTCGGCGCACCCCTCACCGGCGCGTTCTACGCCTTCGAGATCATCATCGGCTCCTACACCACCGCGAATATCGCCCCGGTGGTGGCCGCCGCTCTCGCGGGGGCGCTGATCAGCCGCCTTCTGCACGCAAACACCCTGGCCTTCCACGCCACGGTCACCGACTCCCTGACAGGTCTGCACTATCTCCTCTTTGCGGCGCTCGGCCTCGTCTGCGCCCTCATGGGTGTCGGGATCATGCGGTGCGTGGGCTGGTGCGAAGCCCTGGTCTCGCGCCTGCCCATTCCTCGCTGGTCACGTCCGGCCATCGGCGGAGTGCTGCTCGCCGCCATCGCCTTCGTTCAGCCCGAGACGCTCTCAGCTGGGCACGGCGCCATGAACCTGGATCTGGCGGCGGACCTCGGCCTCTCCACCCTGGCCCTGCTATTTCTCGCCAAGGCGGGCGCCTCGGTGATCGCGCTCGGCTTTGGCTTTCGCGGCGGCCTCTTCTTCGCCTCGCTCTATCTGGGCTCGCTTCTGGGACGGCTGTTCATCGGCGCCCTCTATGCCGGCGGGGTCTATGTGGGCATGGATCCCCTGGCAGCCGCCCTGGTGGGTATGGGCGCCCTGGCCGTGGCGATCATCGGCGGCCCCTTCACCATGTCGTTTCTCGTTCTGGAGACCACAGGTGACTTCGGCCTGGCCGCGGCCACCCTGACGGCCTCCATTGTCGCCAGCCTGGTGGTGCGGGGGACCTTTGGCTATTCCTTCTCGACGTGGCGCTTGCACCTGCGGGGGGAGACGATCCGTAGCGCCCATGATGTCGGCTGGCTGAGAACCCTGACAGCGGGGCGGATGATGCGAACGGATGTGGCGACAACGCCGGCCGCCGCGTCACTGGCGAGCTTTCGCGCTGAGTACCCCCTTGGCTCCGCGCGCCGCGTGATCGCTCTCACGCCCGAGGGAGGTTATGCCGGCATTATTCGCGTGGCCGCCGCCTATGCCGAAGCGGGCGAGGACGCGCCCGTGGGTAGCCTCGCGATTCTGAAAGCCCAGTCCCTCAAACCCGACATGTCGATCAAGGAGTGTATGAGTCTTTTCGACTCCACCGCCAGCGACGAGTTGGCGGTGTTGGACGCTGATGGCCGACCGCTCGGCCTGCTCTCCGAAACCTTCGCCACCCGCCGTTATGCCGAAGAGTTGGAGAAGGCCCGGCGTGATCTCACGGGCGGGGACTAAGCGCATTCCGAAATCAGCTCTAGAAATGCCAGCCGATCCCCGCGCCTGACGTTACCGGTCCGCCATCCACGCTGAACGTCACGCCGACCCTGAAGGTCGTGTTGAATCGGTCGTTAAAGACCTTTGACGCGCCAATGCCGACGGCGAATGAATCTCCATACTGTCCATAGGCCATGCCGAACATGCCCTTATCCGCAATCACGGAGGTCGGGATCGATGACAGTGCGGCCCCGCCGGCGACCGCTTGGGAGAGGCGGATGTTCAGGGCGTTGTTCAGGCTCGCGGCGTAGTTCGACACGGCGTTGAGCTGATTGATGTTCGCGGCGTCGGTTCCGGCGACGCCCGGGGCCACATTGGTGATCCGGCGCTCATTGCCAGGGCTGCCGACGGAGACGACATTGGACTGTCCTCCATCGGAGGAATTGGCCCCCAGGGCCACGGAGTTCACGCCGCTGGCCGTGGCGCGATAGCCGATCGCGGTTGAGGCGCCGCCCGTGGCGATAGCCCCGTCGCCTCCGGCCGTGGACTCAAGGCCGCTGGCCACGGGAGCGGTCACGGTTCCGGACTGGTAAACCTGGAAGGGTCCAGCGGCGCCATTCTGCAGATTGGTGATGTTGGTGTTGGCCGCATAGAGCTGAGAGCCGTTGACCGCCGCCGTTGACGTCGCCGAGAGCGCGCCTGCGGCGACGTTGTTCAGGGCGACCGGCGCGATCGCCCCCGTTCCCCCGAGGGTGACGCTGCTGTGGCTGGAGTTGTCATATTGGACGGTGTTGGCGGTGGCGCCGCCAAGCGCCGCCTGGAGTTGGCCCACATCCACCGCGTCCGTGGACGCGACGCCCGCGGCGACGCCGCCGAGCACCCGGGCGCCGGAGGTTCCGGCGATGCTGGCCGAAGTCCCGCCCGTCTGGGCGCCCACCGTGACGGCGCCGGCGCCCGGCGCGCCGCCTTGTTGCTGGACGAGTCCCTTCAAGCCGCTAGAGACCTCGCTGGAGAGGGCGGCGACGGCGGCGGTGTTGCTGGCGACCTGAAGGGCCAGGGCGCCTGACGTGCTACCGCCAGAGCCCGAACCGAGGCTTGAAACGGCGGACCCGAGGACGGTGACGGCCTGATCAGTGGCGTAGAGTTCGGAGCCGTTCACCGCCTGAGTGCTGGTTGCGCTAATCGCGCCGGCCGCCACATTTGTGATCTGTCGCTCTGCCCCTGGCGCGCCGACGCTGACCACGCTGGTGGGGTTCGCCCCTGCGAAAGAATAGTTGGTCCCAAGGAGGGTGACCCCGGCGGTGGGGGTCGCGAGCGCGGTGACCGAGCCCGAACCCAGCGCAACGTCGCCGGCATTAGTGGCGACGGCGTTATTGCCCAGCGCCACGGACCCGGCCCCCATCGCTGACGAGATGTTGCCGAGGGCGACCGACCCATCGCCGAGCGCCGTGTTGTTCGCGCCAAGGGCCACCGCGCCCGTGCCGATGGCGACGTTCGGATCGCCCATGGCCACCGAGCCATCACCCCTGGCTGTATTGTCGGCGCCTATGGCTACCGCGCCCCTGCCAGATGACTCGTTTGGATCGCCCAGGGCCACCGCGCCCGCCCCAGAGGCGGTATTGCCCGCACCAATCGCCACCGCTGAGCCGCTGGCCGTGGCGCCAGCGCCCAAGGTCACGGCCTGGGCGCCGTTGCCCTGGGTCAGACTGTTGATTTCCTGATCGGTTGCATAGAGCTGGGAGCCGTTCACCGCATCGGTGCTGGTGGCGGTGATCTGGCCGGCGGCCACATTGGTGATCGTCCGCTCGGCGCCCGGCGCGCCGACACTCACCGTGCTCGTGGGGCTCGCGCCGGCATAGAAATAGGTCGCTCCCCGCAGGGTAACGCCGGTGGTCGCCACGGCGGCGGCGGTTGTGGAACCATAGCCCAGGGCCACATCGCCGGCGTTGGTCGCCACGGCGGCCGGTCCGATGGCCACGGAATTGACGCCCGTCGCGGTGCTGTCAGCCAGGGTGGAATTGGTGTGGAAGTAGGTGATGCCCGCGCCATTGGCGTCGGCGTTCAGCGTGGTGAGGCTTGTATTGACGCTGGAGAGCCCCGTCGACAGTGAGGTCACGCCGCTCGCATTGGTGCTGATGCCGCTTGAGGCGGAGGTGGAAAGGGTTTGCACTCCGGTGGAGAGCGAACTGACGTTGCTCGCATTGGTACTGATGCCTGACGACGCCGAGGTTGAGAGTGAACTCACGCCGCTGTTGGTCGTCGACAGACCCGTTGAGAGGGACGTCTCGTTGCTTTGAGCCGTGCTCAGGCCGCTCGAAGCCGAGGTCGAGAGCGAACCTATGTAGCCAGCGTTGGTGCTGATCCCCGACGACGCCGACGTGGAGAGCGAACTAACGCTGCTGGCGTTGGCCACAATGCCGCTGGAGGCCGACGTCGAGAGNNTCGGTGCTTGTGCTGGTGACCTGGCCGGCCGCAAGGTTGGTGATGGTGCGCGTCGAGCCGGAGGAACCCAGGCTCACCGTGCCGGCGGCCACGCTGCCGGCGAAGCCCGCATAGGTCGTCCCGCCGACCGTGGCGCCCGAGGTGCTGACCGGCGCGCTGACGACCGTGCTGCCCTGACCCAGGGCGACATTGCTGCCCGAGACGCCGGAGGCGATTCCCGCGCCCTGGCCGATGACGGTGGACCCCGCATTGCCGCCATCGTTGGCCCCCGCGCCGAGCACGGTGGAGTTGGCGCCCGCGGCCGTTGCGGCGGCGCCGATGGCGGCGGAATT
>PLFA01000094.1 GCA_003136615.1 Caulobacteraceae bacterium
CCCGGCGGACGAGAAGTGGAAATGCGCCTTCCCGGCCTCTGGAAACTCGACCCCGCCGCCCGCGGCGCCCTGCGCACCGCCCCCGGCGTCGCGTTTCTGGAGGACGTTTAGGGTCCCGGCCCCAGTCCCTCCTGGCCGCTCCCTTGCAAATCCGACCTTAAGCGCCTATTTCGCGACCGCATTACACACGCGAGACGCCTCGGCGAGGGGTGGGGCTCACCCCGCCCTCCTTTCCGTTCCGGTCCCCTTTCTTAAAAAAGGGGGTTTTGTCTCGCGGAGGTTCGAACCGGAAGAAGGATATTAGGTTCTCATGGCGCTACCCGACTTCACCATGCGTCAGCTCTTGGAAGCTGGCGCCCACTTTGGTCACCAGACCCACCGCTGGAACCCGAAGATGGAGCGCTACATCTTTGGCGCGCGCTCCAACATTCACATCATCGATCTTTCCCAGACCATGCCGCTCCTTCACCAGGCTCTGGTCAAGGTGAGGGATGTCGCCGCCGCCGGCGGCCGGGTCCTTTTCGTGGGCACCAAGCGTCAGGCCTCCGAACCGGTGTCCATCGCCGCCAAGCGCTGCGCCCAATATTATGTGAACCACCGCTGGCTCGGCGGGACCCTCACCAATTGGCGGACGATCTCCGCTTCCATCGCCCGGCTCCGCGAGCTTGAAGGCGTCCTCGACGGTGGCGATCCTGGCGGCCGGACCAAGAAGGAGCTCCTGCAGCTCACCCGCGAGCGCGAGAAGCTTGAGCTTTCTTTGGGCGGGATCAAGGACATGGGCGGCATTCCCGACCTGATGTTCGTGATCGACACCAACAAGGAAGCCATCGCCATTCAGGAAGCCCGCAAGCTGAATATCCCCGTCGTGGCGATCCTGGACACCAACTGCGATCCGCAAGGCATCACCTACCCGATCCCGGGCAATGACGACGCCGCCCGCGCCCTGCAACTCTATTGCGATCTGATCGCTGACTCCGTCCTCGACGGGCTCACCGAGGGTCAGGTCGCCATGGGCGTTGACATCGGCGCCGCCGACGCCCCCGCCGAGCCGGCTCTTGCCACGCTCGCCGCCGCGGAGGAAGCGCCGGCCGAGGCTGAGGCGGCCGTGGAGGTTGATCCCGAACTGGAAGCCGCCCTCGAGGCTGCTCCCGCGGAAGCCCCGGCCCCGACCGAAGCCTGAAACGTGGGTCCTCTGGGGCCCTATATGTAACACGGATGGAGCGTCCCTGGCCTGTGCCGGGGGCGTCCCGCCATATGACGATTAGCGGAGAGATGATGATGACCGAGGTCACAGCCGCCCTTGTGAAAGCCCTGCGCGATAAGTCGGGCGTTGGCATGATGGACTGCAAGAAGGCCCTTCAGGAAACCGGTGGCGACATGGAGGCCGCGGTGGACTGGCTGCGCGCCAAGGGCCTCTCCAAGGCCGCGAAAAAGGCCGACCGCGTCGCCGCCGAAGGCGTTGTCGCTCTGGCCGTGCGCGACGATGGCGCCGGCGCGACAGCCGCGATTATCGAGCTCAACGCCGAGACCGATTTCGTCGCTCGCAACGATCAATTTCAAGCCGAGGCTCGGCGGATCGCCACGGCGGCGCTCTCGGTGGACGGCGACGTCGAGGCTTTGCGCGCCACGAGCCTCGAAGGCCAGACCATCGCCGAACACATCACCAGCCTGGTGGCGACCATTGGTGAGAACATGTTGCTGCGCCGCTCGGCCCGATTTGCCGTGAGCCCGGGGGCCATCGGCGCCTATGTTCACGGCGCTGTCGCTGGGGCCAAGGATCTGGGCCGCATCGGTGTGCTCGTGGCCGTGCAAGGCGCCGGCGATAAGGCTGCCTTGGCCGAACTCGGCCGCAATATCGCCCTCCACGCCGCCGCCGCGGCGCCGCTCGCCCTGACAGTCGCCGAGCTCGATCCCGTCGCGGTGGAGCGCGAGCGCGCCATCTTCACCGAACAGTCCCTGGCCTCGGGCAAGCCCCCGGCCGTGGCCGAAAAGATGGTCGAGGGCCGCATCCGCAAATTTTACGAGGAATCCGTCCTTCTCAAGCAGGCCTATGTCCGCGATCCCGCGATCACCATCGAACAGCTCGTGGAACAGACCGCCAAGCAGGTCGGCTCACCCGTGGCCGTCGTCGGCTTCGCCCGCTTCGCCCTGGGCGAAGGCGTGGAAAAAGAAACCGGCGACTTCGCCGCCGAAGTCGCCGCCCTCACCAACGCCTGATCCCAGCGGCAGGGCCTCAACACGTGCGCTCTCCTCCCTCGCTTTGGCGGGGGAGGGGCCCCAAGCAGTGGGGGAGGGGGAAGCAGCCCCGACATCGCCGGGCCGACAATACTCTGAACCACACGCTCAACGCTCGTCATGCGGAAGCGATGCCCCCCACACCCTCTCGACTCATGCGATCATCCGGCTACAGGAAGCCGCGCATCTGACCTGAGGATCGACGACGCCCGATGACAGCTAACCCGCCTTACCGCCGCATCCTCCTGAAGGTCTCCGGCGAGGTGCTTATGGGCGACGCAGCCTTCGGCATCGACATGGCGACCCTTGATCACGTCGCTGAGGATATCGCCGCCGTGGTCTCCGCGGGGTTCGAGCTTTGTCTGGTGGTCGGCGGGGGCAATATCTTTCGCGGCGTCCAGGTCGCCGGCCGGGGCATGGAGCGAGCCAGCGCCGACTATATGGGCATGCTCGCCACGGTGATGAACGCCCTGGCAGTGCAGAGCGCCCTGGAGCGCCAGGGTGTGGATACGCGCGTCC
Organism: Caulobacteraceae bacterium; assembly: GCA_003136615.1. Taxonomy (GTDB): domain Bacteria; phylum Pseudomonadota; class Alphaproteobacteria; order Caulobacterales; family Caulobacteraceae; genus Acaudatibacter. The sequence goes on from PLFA01000094.1 coordinate 2,755, forward strand.
AGTCGGCGATCCCCATGGACGCGATTTGCGAGCCCTATATCCGCCGCCGGGCGCTTCGCCACCTGGAGAAGGGGCGGGTGGTGATCTTCGCCGCGGGCCTCGGCGCGCCTTATTTTACCACCGATACGCCGGCGGCCCTGCGGGCGGCGGAGATGGGTTGCGACGCTCTTTTCAAGGGGACCAGCGTCGACGGCGTCTATACCGCCGATCCCAAAACCGATCCCAAGGCCGAGCGCTATGGCCAGATCACCTATCAGGAGGTTCTGGCGAAAAACCTGCGGGTGATGGATGGCTCCGCGATCACGCTCGCCCGCGACAACCATATTCCCATCGTGGTGTTTTCGATCCGCGAAAGGGGCGCCCTGCTGAAGGTGCTTCAAGGCGAAGGCGTGCATACGACGATCAAGGACCTATAAGCTGGGCCCCATTCGCCCGAAGATGTCGAAGAGGACTTTAAGCCATGGCCACGGCCGAAAAACCGCAGATCGCGCGTTATCGAGAACGTATGGACAAGGCCGTGATCGCCCTGAAGGAGGAGTTCGGCTCTCTGCGCACGGGCCGCGCCAACGCCTCGCTGCTCGATCAGATCGTCGTCGAGGCCTATGGCTCGCGCATGCCCATCTCCCAGGTGGGCGCGATCTCCGTGCCCGAACCCCGGTCGATCACGGTGAGCGTGTGGGATAAGGCCCTCGTGATCTCGGTGGAAAAGGCCATCCGCAATGCGGGCCTCGGCCTCAATCCGGTGACCGAGGGCCAGAATCTGCGCGTGCCGATTCCGCCCCTGACCGAAGAACGCCGCCGTGATCTTGCGAAGCTGGCGGGGAAATATGCGGAACAGCAGCGCGTCGCCGTGCGCAATGTCCGGCGTGAAGCCATGGACGATCTGAAGAAGGCGGAGAAGGACGCGGTCATCAGCCAGGATGAGCAGAAGAAGCTTGAGGCCGAGGTTCAGAAGGCCACGGACGAGGCTATCCGGCGGGTCGACGAGGCCTTGAAAACAAAAGAACAAGAGATCATGCAGGTCTGATCGGGGGTAAGGATCAGACATGTCGCCGCTGAGCGGGATGAATCACGCGTCAGGTGACCCCGCGGCCCCGCTACGTCCGGGCCTGCATGTGGCGATCATCATGGACGGCAATGGACGCTGGGCCACGGCGCGGGGCATGCCGCGCGCCCTCGGGCACCGCGAGGGTGTCGCGGCGCTTAGGCGAACCATCGAGGGCGCCGCCGCTCTCGGCGTCCATCGCCTTACGGTGTTCGGGTTTTCCACCGAAAACTGGCGCCGCCCCAAGCGCGAGGTCATGGAGCTGATGGGGCTTTTAAGGGCCTATTTTCAGAGTGATCTCAAACGTCTGGAACGGCGCGGCGTCAAGGTGCGTGTTCTTGGCCGCCGCACGGGCCTGGAGAGCGATGTTCTCCAGATGATCGAGGCCGCCGAGACACAGACGGCCGCTAATGACAGCTTCCATCTCCAGGTCGCCTTCAACTATGGCGGGCGGGCCGACATTGTCGACGCCGCACGTGCCTTCGCGGAGGCCGTGGAGCGTGGGGAGGCCAAGGCCCGGGACCTGAATGAGGCCCTGTTCGAAGCGCATCTTTCCACGGCGCCGATCCCCGCGCCGGATCTGATTATCCGCACCAGCGGCGAGCAGAGGCTCTCGAATTTCCTGCTCTGGGAATGCGCCTATGCTGAGCTGATCTTTCAGGACGTCTATTGGCCTGACTATGGGCCCGAACATCTGCGGGCGGCCATCGACGACTACCGGTCTCGCCAAAGGCGATATGGCGGTCTCGTGCACGAAGACATTCTTGCGGCCAGTTGACATTCCCGCGCCCACGCCGCCAGCGACGCCGCCCGTGATGTCTCCAGGCTTCAATTGGGCCAATGTCGCTGTCCGCGCCGCCTCGGCCCTGGTCCTGGGCGGGGGCGCCCTCTTTTCTGTTTGGGTTTTCCCCCTGGACCCCCCGATTTGGCGCGCGCCGTTCCTGGCGATGATCGCCGTCGGCGGCGTTCTGCTCTCCCTTGAATGGTCGGTCATGGCGACGCCGCGCGCCGGGGTCTCGGCGACGCTCGTCACGGGGATCGCGGTTCTGGCCGTTATCCTTCTGGCCTTCGGCGGCTTTTATGGCCCGGCCTGGACGGTCATTATCGGCGGCGCGGCTCTGGCGGCCTGGGCGGCGGGACGCGCGGGCGATCCGGCCCGGGACGGCGCCTATGGTGTCTTCTATATAGCCCCCGCGTGCCTGGTCCTGGTCTGGCTTATCGAGTCACCCCAGGGGCGGGGATGGACCCTTATGCTCTTCGCCTGCACCTGGGCGGCGGATATTCTGGCCTATGTGGCCGGCAATCTGCTTGGGGGCCCAAGGCTCTGGCCGCGCTTTTCCCCGAACAAGACCTGGGCGGGTTTCTTTGGCGGCCTGGCCGGCGCCACCGCCGCGGCCGTGGCCATGGCGGCCATCTTCATGCGCTTGTCGCTTGCGGGGGCGGCCCTGATCGGCTTTCTCGGCGGCCTCGCCACCATGGGCGGTGATCTTTGGGAGTCGATGTTGAAGCGACGATTTGGCGTCAAGGATTCTGGGGACCTGATCCCGGGACATGGCGGGCTCATGGATCGGGTGGACGGGATGATGTTCGCGGTCATGGTCTTCGCGGTGGCGCGCCTGGTCGTGCGTTTCGGATGGGCGCACTGATGGCGCCCCGCACGGTGGTTGTTCTGGGATCCACCGGCTCGGTGGGCGTCAACACCCTTGACCTGATGTCCCATGCCAAGGAGGAGGTCAGGCTTCTCGCCCTCACGGCGGGCCGCAATGTGGAGCTCCTGAGCGCCCAAGCCCTGCACTGGCATCCCGACGTCGCAATCATCGAAGATGAGTCCGCTCTCCCGGAATTGCGGGATCGCCTGGCGGGGAGCGGCGTGGAAGCCGCCGCGGGCCGGGACGCCATCATCGCCGCGGCCGGGCAGGGGGCCGACTGGGTCATGTCGGCCATTGTCGGCGTCGCCGGCCTCGCCCCCACGCTCGCGGCGGCCAAGAGCGGGGCCGTGATCGGCCTCGCCAATAAGGAGAGCCTGGTCTGCGCGGGCCCCGCCCTCCTGGCGATCTCCAGAGCCGCCGGGGGCCAGGTGATTCCAGTGGATTCCGAGCATTCGGCGATCTTTCAGGTCTTCGCGCCGGAGGATCGCGCCCGGGTCAAACGTCTGATCCTCACCGCCTCGGGCGGTCCATTCCGCCAATGGTCTGTGGAGGCCATGGGCGCGGCGACCTGTGAGCAGGCCGTGGCCCATCCCAATTGGAGCATGGGGGCCAAGATCTCGGTCGACTCCGCCACCATGATGAACAAGGGCCTTGAGATGATCGAGGCGGCCTATCTGTTCGGCATGGTCTCCGACCAGATCGATGTGATCGTCCATCCGCAGTCGGTGATCCACAGCCTGGTGGAATATGCCGACGGGTCAACCCTGGCTCAGCTTGGACCGCCAGACATGCGCACGCCCATCGCCTGCGCCTGGTCATGGCCGCGGCGCATGAGTTGGCCGGCGCCCGGCCTCGACCTCGCCGCCGTGGGGCAGCTGACCTTCGAAGCCCCAGACAGCGAGCGGTTTCCCGCCCTGAAGATCGCCAGGTTTGCTCTTGAGGCCGGCGCCGGGGCGTCCGCGGCGATGAATGCCGCCAATGAAGTCGCCGTCCATGCATTCCTGGATCGGCGGCTGGGATTTCTGGACATCGCGGCCGTCGTCTCCCATACCCTCGACCAATTGAATGATCGTGGCGAACTGGCCACGGGAACAGACGACGAAGCCGTGGAATGGGCGATGGCGATCGACGCGTCCGCCCGCCGCATCGCCGCCCAAGTCCTGTCGCGATTTGAGCGCATGGGATGAACGCCAACCTTGCGCGGAGCGCCTAACAGACGATGACGGCCATTCTGCACACCGCGCTGTTCTCCATTTTGCCCTTCGTGGTGATGATCAGCTTGATTGTCACGATCCATGAGCTGGGCCATTTCCTCACCGCCAAGGCCTGTGGCGTGGCGATTGAGCGATTCTCACTCGGCTTCGGCGCCGGCCTGGTGAAGTGGCGGGATCGATCCGGCGTCGAATGGCGAATCGGTTGGATCCCTCTAGGCGGCTATGTGAAATTCGCCGGCGACGAAAACGCCGCCAGCGTGCCCGATCAGAATGACCTGAAGGCCTTGCGCGCCGCCATTGTCGCGCGGGAGGGACCAGGGGCGGAACGGCGATATCTGGCGTTCAAGCCGCTCTGGCAGCGGGCGCTGATCGTTGTGGCGGGACCTGCGGCGAATTTCCTGCTGGCGACCGTGATCTTCGCCGGCTTCTTCATGTATTTCGGGCAATCGACCACGCCCCCCCTGGTGAAAGAGGTGATTCCCGCCGAGGCCGGCGCCCGCGCTGGGCTGCGGGCGGGTGATCGCATTGCCGCGGTGGACGGAAAGCGCGTGGCCTCCTTCGAACAGCTGCAATTTTACGTCCAATATCGGGGCGGCGTCCCCATCGACATGGCGATCGTGCGCCAGGGCCAGCCGCTTAATCTTCGCGTGCGGCCTGATATTGTGCATGAACCCAGCGCCTTTGGCGGCGATGAGGTGGTGGGGCGGCTCGGTCTTTTGGCGACGCCCGCGGGCATGCGGCGGATTGACCCCCTTCATGCCATTGGACTGGGCGTCAGCCAGACCTATCAGGTGTCCGCCACCACGCTCTTCTATCTGGGACGCATCGTCACCGGTCAGGTGGGGGCCGATCAACTCCACAGCGTCGTGGGCATGGTCCACGCCTCGGGCGCCATCACCCAGCAGGCCATGACCGCAGCCCACAGTTCGGGTGTCAGCTGGATCTATGCGGAGGTCTTCTTCCTCAGTCAGTTAGCGGCGGTGATGAGCGTCAGCATTGGCCTCCTCAATCTGCTCCCCATACCCACGCTTGATGGCGGTCACCTGCTGTTTTTTGCCTATGAATGGATGGCGCGGCGCCCGGCCGCGGCGAAAGTCCAGGCCGCGGGATATCGCGCGGGACTTGCTTTGCTGGTCGGATTGATGTTGTTCGCCACCTGGAACGATGTCGAGCGGCTTCGCCTGTTCCGGGTCTTCGGCACTTTATTTTCCTAGGGCGAAACCCACAGTATGGCTGAACCGAAGACAGGCCGATGCGCTTCCGGCGCCATGCTCGCGTCATCGCGACTTGCGGCTATCCTATTGGGATCGACATCGATCCTTCCCCTGGCGGCCCACGCCCAGGTGGCTCCGGCCACTTTGCCGGGGCCACCGCCTGCCGCCGCCACTCCTGCGCCGACCAAGGGCGCTCCACATGCGAGCGGCGTGTCGGGCGTGGTCACGCACATCGCTCTTCAGGGTAATGAGCGCATCGACCCCGAAACCATCCTGTCCTACCTGCCCATCCATACGGGCGAGACCGTGGATCCGCCGAAGCTGGATCAGGCGTTGAAGGCGCTCTACGCCACCGATCTGTTCTCAGACGTGAAGGTCGATCTCCAGGATGACGGCAATCTGGTGGTCCAGGTGGTGGAGAACCCGATCGTCAATCAGGTGACCTTCGAGGGCAATTCCAACATCAAGACGGACAAGCTGGAGGACGAAATCCAGGTCCGCCCGCGTGGGGTGTTCACCAAGACCAAGGTTGAGGAGGATGTCAGCCGGATCATCGAGCTTTATCGGCGCGAAGGCCGCATCTCGGCGACTGTCACCCCCAAGATCGTCCAGCTTCCTCAGCGTCGCGTGGATCTGATCTTCGAGATCAAGGAAGGCCCCAAGAGCGGCATCATCCAGGTGAATTTCGAGGGCAATTCCAAATTCTCCACCGCGGAGCTGAGCGGCGTCATCGTCACCAAGGCCAGCGCCTGGTATAAGTTCTTCTCATCAAACGACAATTACGATCCCGACAGGGTCGAATATGACCGCGAGCAACTGCGGAAATTCTATCGCAATCGCGGCTTTTACGACTTTCGGATCATTTCCTCGGTCGCGGAACTCGACCTGCAGCGCAACGGCTTCGCGATCACCTACGCCCTATCCGAAGGCGCCGAGTATCGCTTCGGCAAGGTCACCGTGCATGCTGAGTTGAAAAAGCTCAATCCCGACATTCTGCGCCAGTTTCTCCCCATCAAGTCGGGCCAGGTCTATTCCGACGACAAGATCGAAAAGGCCACGGACTCCATCACCTTTGCCGCTGGGGCCGCTGGGTACGCATTCGTCGATGTTCGCCCGCGCTATACCGCCAATACCCGCACCCACACGGTGGACGTCACCTTCGACGTGAAGGAGGGCCCCCGCGTCTATATCGGGCGCATCGATGTCGTCGGGAATACCCAGACCCTGGACTATGTGATCCGCCGGGAGATGATTGTTCAGGAGGGCGACGCCTATAATCGCGCCCTGGTGGATCGCTCCAAGCAGCAGATCCGCAACCTTGGCTTCTTTAAGGATGTGGACATCACCAATGTCCCGGGCTCGGCGCCGGACAAGACCGACCTTCTGGTGAAGGTCACCGAGCAGCCCACGGGGCAGCTTTCCTTCAGCGTCGGCTACAGCTCGGTTGACCAGGTGGTGGCCAATATTGCGGTGACCCAATCGAACTTCCGCGGCCGGGGCGAGAATCTGTCGGCGACGGTGTCCGCCGGTTATCTCCAACAGGTCATCGACCTGTCGTTCACCGAGCCCCATTGGCTGAACCGGAACATGTCGGCCGGCTATGACATTTTTGCGAACCGCTACGACTTCAGTCAATATACAGACTATATCTCCACATCTCTTGGCGCCAAGGCCCACGTGGCCTTCCCGCTGGCCCGCAACGCCTTGCTGAGTATCAATTACCAAATCAAGACAGAGAATATCGGCATCAACCCCCAGCTTTGTATTCCGGGGCAGGAGACAGTTTCCATCGCGCTCTGCTCCGAAGGCGGGTCCTACCTCACCTCGTCCATCGGCTATAACCTCGGCTATGACGCGCGGAACGACACCCGCAATCCAACCCGGGGTTATTATATCAGCGTGGCGCAGGATATCGCCGGTTTCGGCGGCACGGTGCACTATGTGAAGTCGCAGATCAGTGACGGGGTCTATTACGGCTTTACGAGGAACTTCGTCCTCAGCTTCACCAGCAATGTGAAATATATCGACGGCTGGAATGGAGACTCCATTCGAATCGGCGACCGTTTCTATGAAGGCGGCGATACATTCCGGGGCTTCCAGATCGCCGGTGTCGGCCCCCGCGATGTCTATTATCAGGACGCCCTGGGCGGCAAGCTATCCGCGGTCGGCAGCGTTGAACAGACTTTCCCCAATGGTTTGCCAGAGCAGTATGGTATCCACACACTTCTTTTCGCGGATATCGGCACGGTGGGCCTGCTGGATCGGACCAACAAGATAAATCCGGACACCAATCTGCCCCTGCCGAATATCGTCGACAATCTCGCCCTTCGCGCGTCCGCGGGTATAAGCGTCTTCTGGAAGTCCCCCCTGGGTCCCTTGCGGTTCGATTTCTCGCAGATCATCCACAAGGAATATTACGACCAGACGCTCCTCTTTAACTTCTCCACATCCACAAGGTTCAACTAGGAAATCCATGACATCCCATCTCAAAACCCTGGCTTTCGCCACCGCCGCCCTTCTTGGCGCGGCGAGCGTCGCCAATGCCCAGGCTCCGGCCGCCGCGCCGACTCCTGAGCCCGCCATCGCCCAAGGCCCCGTGATTCCGGGCGTCTGCATCCTCTCCGTCGACCGCGCCATCGCCCAGTCGACGGTGGGCCAATATGTCCGCACCCGCCTGCAACAACTTGCCCAGGTCGTCAGCGCCGAGCTGCAGCCTGAAGACGCTGCCCTGAACACGGACGCCAAGGCGTTCCAGGCCAAACGGGCGACCCTCGACGCCACCAGCGTCCAGACCCAGGGCCAGGCCCTGCAAGCGCGCGCCACCGCCTTCCAGCAAAAATATGAGCTTCGCCAACGCGAAATGCAGGCGACTCAGGAAAAGGCGATCAACCGCGTGGCGCAGGAGCTCGATCCGATCGCTCAGCAGATATATCAACAGCGCCGTTGCAGCATGCTGATCAATCGCCAGGGCGTCCTCCTCGCCAATCCCGATATGGACATCACCACCTCGGCGATCACGGCCCTGAACGCCAAGATTCAGCAGTTCCCCTTTGACCGGGAGCATCTGGATACAGCGCCCGTTCCGGCCCGTTGATCTGACGCCCCCTATGGCGGATCCCACCCCTGGGGCCCGCGCTTTCCCGGACCCGCGTTTCTATGAGTGCGGGCCTCCGCTGTCCCTGGCGGACCTGGCTGAATTGGTCGGGTCCGCTTTGGCGCCCGGCGCGCCCTTTCAGAGTGTGTTCGGGGGCCTAGACTCTCTGAAACGCGCTGGACCGGGCAGCGTCTCCTTCTGCGCGGGTCGTGACTATCTGGCTGATCTTGGCGCCACGAAAGCGGGGGCATGTCTCGTTCCCGCCGCTCTCGCGGGCCATGTTCCCGAGGGGGCCGTGGCTTTGGTGACGCCTCAGCCCCACGCCGCGCTGGCTCTGCTGGCCGAGGCTGGAGACGGATCGATGCGCGACGCGCTGTCGATTATGGACCAGGCGATTGCGTCTGCGCCGATGGAGGGCGGGCGGCCGGTGCTCTCGAGTGCGCAGATTCGCGAGCTGATGGGCGCGGTGCCCAACGCGGTCTTCGAGCGGCTGCTTGAGGCGGTGGCCGCGGGACAGAGCGCCGAGCTGATGGAGCAGTTGAACCTGCTGGTGAACGCCGGGCACAGCCCTTCGTCGCTGGCGCGGCAGATGGTGCGCTA
>PLFA01000088.1 GCA_003136615.1 Caulobacteraceae bacterium
GGAAGATCGCGCAGGCCCGCGGCGAGGCCGGCCAGGGCCATGCGGCTGGCGGTCGTGCGACGCTCGCCTCCCGCGGCGCCGGTGATCTGGCCGCCGCCGCCGCGCACACTGGCCCATCCCCCGCAAAGATAGGCCGGGTTGAACGCGGCGCAGGTCCATATCCGTATTGCGCCGGTCATGACGATATCGCGTTACCGAGGCTAGAGNNCTAGAGGCGCTTTCGCACCTGATCGAAAACGACATGCCCGATGAAGGCGGCTACGACGGCGATTACAAAGTTGTCTAAAGTGAATATGTTCCGCATCGCCTCAAGCAGTGATCTCGTGGCGAAGCTGTGACCAAAATTGTATTGCCCCATCATAAGGTTGGAATAGAACAAGAATATTATAAAGCCCATCTCCAGCAGGGCTTTTTGTACAATTTGTGATGTCTTTGGGCGCATGTTCGTGTCGTTGCTGGCTGTGAGTACATTTCCGCCTCGGCGAAGGCTCTTGGGCGTCGACGGGGGTGGGTTAGACAGAGATAGCCCCGGCGCTCTGGCCGGGCTAACGCCTTAACATGGCGCGAACCAAGCTGAACCCGGAGTTTGAGATCGAGGTGGATGGCGAGCCTTATGTCTGGAGGCTTCAACGCCGGCCCCAATGGTCCAGCGACGCCGCGAACTGGCGCGGCATGGCCATCGCCGTGCGCCACCGGGAGGGCCAGCGCGAAGCCGTGCTGGAGTTTCCGCCGGGCGCACAGCCCAGGTTCGGCGCGGCGCAATTGCAGCCCTCTCAGATCGCCTCTGACCTCGTGGCGAGAGCCATAGCCTCCGCTATCACCGCGGGATGGGCCCCCCACTCCCGCGGCAAAACCGTCGCCATCGAGGTGGACGAGGCCGGCGGGTGACAGGTTTGCCTTGAACCCTGGTGAACCCTGACGAGCCTCATCCGTTCAGCCATCCTTAGAGATGGAGATTTCGGCATGAAGACGACAATTCTAGCGCTTGGCGCCGCGGCGACCCTGCTCGGGACGGCGGCCCTCGCCCAGACAGCCAATGATCAGGCCCAGGCCGACTACCAGGCCAAGCAGGCTCAGTACCAAGACCAGAAGGCGGCATATGACGCCCGTCAGGCGGAATATCAGGACAAGAAGCGCGCCTATCATCATGAACTCGCCGCGTGGGCGGCCGGTCAGGCCTGGCCGGAGCGCTACTGGGGCGACCACTATGTTGTCACCGACTGGGGCGTCGTGCACCTTCACGCTCCCGGCGCTGGCTATCGCTGGTATCGCGACGACAACGGCAATTACGTCCGCGTCGCCGACGGCAGCCATGTGATCGAGGAAGTCTACGTTCCCTGAGGCGGGGAAACGGCTTGTCGAGGCGCGTGCGAAGTGATTTCGCCTGATGAGGCTGTCTGCGGATTGCGCCTCGATCAGGAGGGACTTGATGTCGGGCTTCCGCGATCCGCGGCCGGGGATGGGTTCCGGGGATGAGAACCCGCAACGCCTTAACTCGCGCCTTGTCACCGAGTCTCCGGAGGTTTTCGAACGGCTCCTGGCGCTCAACAACGCCCATGCGGTCGAGCTTTCACACTTGGCGCCAGGTCGCATGGCCGATCTGATTGGTCAGGCTTTCCTGACCCTGACCCTTGGTGAGGAATTGGCCCTGCTGATCTCTTTCGATCAGGCGGCTGACTATGACAGCCCAAATTTTCTCTGGTTTCGCGGGCGGTTTGAGCGGTTTGTCTATGTGGACCGGGTGGTGGTCAGCCCGGTGGCGCGTGGGCGGGGCTATGGTCGCCGGCTCTATGAGGCTCTGTTCCAGCGGGCGCGGGCGGCCGCCCATGACCGGATTGTGTGTGAGATCAATACCGATCCGCCCAATCACGCGTCGGACGTTTTCCATGAAGGCTTGGGATTCGTGGAGGTTGGCGCGAGCGTGATCCACGGGGGCGCGAAATCCGTGCGATATATGGAGCGTCGGCTCGTTTAGCGCGGAGGGGCTGGGACAATGCGGGTCATGGTGTTGGTGAAAGCGACCGCCGATAGCGAAAATGGCTTCACGCCGTCGGCCTGGACCACCGAGATGATGGCGACGATGGGCCGGTTTAATGATGAGCTTGAGGCGGCCGGAGTCTTCATCATGGCGGGCGGCCTGAAGCCCACGTCGGAGGGCAAGCGGATCGCCTTCGAGGGCGCCAGCCGTACGGTCATAGATGGGCCTTTCTTCCATACCCGCGAGCTAGTCGCCGGCTTCTGGCTTTGGGAGGTGAAGGACATCGAGGAGGCTGTGGCCTGGGTGAGACGCTGCCCTAATCCCATGCCGGGCCCCAGCGAGATCGAAATCCGGACGATCTATGTGAACGCGGAGCTGGAGGCGGGAGGCGGGGAATGAGTGGAGACCTGGCCATGAGCGGGGTTCCAGTGACCCCCAAGGCGAGCGCCACGCGCGCGCTCATGCAGAGGTGGGGGGACGAAGTCGGGCGGCTCCGGGAGATCGCCCTTGCGTTTGGGCTTACCGAAGAGCG
>PLFA01000030.1:0-1861 GCA_003136615.1 Caulobacteraceae bacterium
AAGAAAGAGACGCAGAATCCGGCAACGACTACATGTTCGCCCGAACTTACAACAGCGCCACAGGCAGGTTCCTGAGTCCAGACTGGTCGGCTAAAGTTCAGCCGGTGCCGTACGCGAAGTATGACAGTAGTGGGACAGGATACCTATTGCTGCTAATCTGAGACGCATGGCAAGGCTTGCGAGGATCGTTGTTCCTGGGCGGGCCCACCATGTCACGCAGCGCGGCAACCGGCGCGAGGCAATCTTCTTTGAGGAGGGCGATCAAGCCATCTATCTGGATCTCCTGAGCGAGCAGACGGCCAGGTACGAAGTGCAGGTGTGGGCGTATTGCCTGATGCCCAACCACGTTCACCTGATCGCCGCGCCGGCCACGCCCGAGGCCCTGGCTCTTGCGGTCGGGGCCACGCACCAGCGCTATACGCGTCAGATCAATCATCGCGAAAGGTGGACCGGCGACCTTTGGCAGGGGCGGTTTGCCTCGTTCCCGATGGATGAAGACCATCTTCGCCAATGCGCGCGCTATGTGGGCCTCAATCCCGTGCGCGCCGGCCTTGTCGAGCGGGCGGCGGATTGGCCATGGTCGAGTGTGCGGAGCCACGTTTCGGGCCGGTCCGACCCCCTGCTGACGCCGGGCCCGCTCGCCGAGAGGATCGGCGACATGACCGGGTTCTTCGACATCGATCTGGACGAAGAGGCTCTGCGAAAGCTGCGGCGCGCCTCATCGACCGGGCGGCCGCTGGGCGCCGCGGCCTGGGTGAAGGCGCTGGAGGCGTCGACTGGGCGCTCGCTGACCGCGCCGCCGATCGGCCGCCCGCGGCGCGGGTTCGATCAGGGGACTTCGAGCGATTGGTCGGGTCTGTGGTGAAAAGAGCGAACGGGAGGAGGCGAGTCTTCCGGGTTTCTTCGGAAGAGGCTGCCGAGGAATTGGCGGTGAGTGAGGGATTCGAACCCTCGTTACGGTTTCCCGTAAACACGCTTTCCAAGCGTGCGCCTTCAACCACTCGGCCAACTCACCCGCGTCCGCGGTGACGGGAGGGCCCAGTCGCTGAGGCCCCCCTCGCGGGAGGCGCGCAATATACGCATCAAGCCCTCCCCCACAAGCGGCGTGACGAACCGACGATCATGGGACTGGCCCAGCCTGGACATGGATAATTCCGCGGGCAGGCCTATCTGAGGAACCGAACGTCCACACCTAAAGGGATCCGTCATGTCGCTCTTTCGCAAATCCGCCGACCTGGTGACCGCTGACCGCGCTCTGCCGGGCCGCGAGACGCCCATTCCGACATCGCGAAACTCCTTCCTGAATGAGCGGCCTCTGCAGGCCCCATACCCCGAGGGACTGGAAGTGGCGCATTTCGCCATGGGCTGTTTCTGGGGCGTGGAGCGGATCTTCTGGCGCATCCCGGGCGTGTGGGTCACGGCGGTCGGCTATATGGGCGGGGTCACCCCCAACCCCACCTATAATGAGGTTTGCAGCGGCCTCACCGGCCATACCGAGGCCGTGCGGGTCGTATTCGATCCCAAGATCGTCTCCTATGAGGAGCTCCTGAAGGTGTTCTGGGAAAACCATGATCCCACCCAGGGCATGCGCCAGGGGAATGATGTGGGGACGCAATATCGCTCGGGCATCTACACCGGCGACGCCGCCCAGGCGGACGCGGCCGCCCATTCGCGCGAGGCCTATCAGGGCGCGCTGACCGCGGCGGGGCGCGGTCGCATCACCAGCGAGGTTAAGCCCGCGGGCCCCTTCTATTTCGCCGAGGATTATCACCAACAGTATCTGGCCAAGAACCCCAACGGTTACTGCGGCATCGGCGGCACGGGCGTGAGCTGTCCGATTGGCGTGGGCGTTCAGGCCTAG
>PLFA01000030.1:2018-7032 GCA_003136615.1 Caulobacteraceae bacterium
CCGGGCTATTACTGGTGCGGATATGCTTGGCGCCGAGGCTATGGCTGGGGCGGTGGCTACGGCTGGCATGGCTTCCATGGCGGTCACCCCGGGCCAGGGCGCGGCGGCTATTCGGGGGGCCATGCCGGATTTGCCCACGGCGGCGGTGGTCANNGGTCACGAGGGCGGGGGCCACGAGGGCGGCCACCACTAGCTGGGCCTAGTGAGGCCCGGGGCCCCAATCAGATCCGGCCGCGCCGCGTAGAGCCTTATCGAGGTTGGAGATCAGAGCGCCGACAAGCGCTGAGGCGCTGATCTTCGCGGGAAGCATCCCCGACATATGAAGCATGAGGGGGCCGTGGAGGGCCGCCCAATACATGTGGGCGATGAAATCGGCCTCGGACTGCGGGAGAGCGACACCGCCGCCGTCCGCCGTTTCCATCTGAAGGCTCATGGTGCGGCGCGACCGCTCGCCGGCGCGCACCAGGTCGGGATAGTCTCCCGCGCTGGGCTGATGGACGTCGAACATCAATTTATAGGCTTCCGGATGGTCCAGGGCGAACTGGACGTAGGCCTGGGCCAGAGCGGCCGGCCGGGCCGCGGGATCGTCAGCATAGGCCGCGTAGGCGGATTCGAGGAGATCGGCGTGGCGATCAAAGGCCCGGGCCCGCACGGCGGCGAGAATGGCGTCCTTGTCCTTGAAATAACGATAGGGAGTCATGGGGCTCACCCCCACGGCGGCGGCGAGCTCACGGATGGTGACGGCCTCCGGACCGCGTTCGGCAAACATGTGCTCGGCCGCGTCGCACAGGCGCGCGCGGAAGTCCTCAAGGTCGGCGTCTGACAGAATTCGGGGCAACAGCTTGACTCGGTTGGGCTTTGAGGCGGCGGAAAATTCCGCTTGCCACGGACTATCGCTTACGACATAAATTTACAACGTAAGATAAAACCTCTGGTCAAACGCGAGGAGACGAACATGGACGGATCACTGCCCATCGATCCCTATCTCTCCGGCAATTTCGCCCCGGTGNNTATCGCAACGGCCCCAATCCGCAGTTCACGCCGCGCGGCGATTATCACTGGTTCACCGGCGACGGCATGATCCACGGCGTCTTTGTGGAGGGCGGCAAGGCGCGCTATCGCAACCGATATGTCCAGACACCCAAGTGGAAGCTGGAAAACAGTACCGGCCGGGCCCTCTTCGGTGGCTTTGACCCCCGCCTGACCGACCCTTCGGCGGTCGGCACGGACGGCGGCGTCGCGAACACCAATATCGTCTGGCACGGCGGCAAGCTCATGGCCCTGGAAGAGGGGCATGCTCCCTTCGAGATGGACCCCTTGACCCTGAAGTCCCGGGGCTACCTGAATGACTATCGTGGCCAGGTCACCGCCCATCCCAAGCTTGATCCGGAAACAGGTGAGATGGTCTGGTTCGGCTATGGCGTCGGTGAGATGAGCTTCTTCAGCCCGGGCGTCGCCTATGGCGTGACCAATGCGGCGGGCGAGGTGACGCGTCGGGACGTGTTCCAGGCCCCCTATGCCAGCATGGTTCACGACTTTCTGGTCACGCGTAACTACGCGCTCTTCCCCATCCTTCCCCTTACCATGAGCCTGGAGCGGGCTATGAAGGGCCTGCCACCCGTGGCCTGGGAGCCTGAGAAGGGCGCCTATGTGGGCGTTATGGCCCGGGGTGGATCAGTGGACAGCCTGCGCTGGTTCGAGACCGACGCCTGCTATGTCTTCCACCCCATGAACGCCTGGGAGGAGGGGACCAAGATCTACGCCGACGTTATGGAATATCCCGTCGCGCCGCTCTTCCCCAATGCTGACGGCAGCGCTGGCCAACGCACCCACGCGCGGCTGGTGCGCTGGACGTTTGACCTGGACAGTGACTCGAGCCAGATCAAGCGCGAGACGCTGGACGATACGGCCGGGGAATTTCCCAGGTTTGATGAGCGCCGTGCCGGCCTCGCCTATCGTCATGGATGGTTCGCCGCCAGCCAGCGGCGCCCGGGCGGTTCGGGGTTCGACTCCATTGCGCACGTGGATCTGGCCAGCGGGGCGCGGAGCCTCTTTGGCCTTCCCGATGGCGATCTTACCGGCGAGCCCGTTTTCGTGCCCCGCAAGCCCGGCGCCGCCGAGGGGGATGGCTGGATCATGGCCCTGATCTATCGCGGCGCCACCGACCGCAGCGACTTCGCGGTCTTTGAGGCCCAGGACATCGCCGCCGGCCCCATCGCCCTCGCCCACATCCCCCGCCGCGTACCCCACGGCTTTCACGGGAACTGGCGGGCGGCTTAAGGCTAAGGCAGCCCCAGATATTTGTGGGTCTGGACGCTGAGGCGCCAGCGGGGGTGGTCCAGGCAATAGGCGACGGCGGCTGCGGTCGCTTCGTCTCTTTCCGGGCCATCCATGGGCTGGAGGAAGAAGCGCTCGAAGCCCAGATGTTCGAAGCGGGCGGGATCAACCCCCGCCTGCGGATAGACGAGCTTTAGCTCCTGGCCCCGTGTCTGAACCACGGGCGCCTGGGCCTTGGGGCTGACGCAGATCCAATCAATCCCGTCCGGGACGGGGAGGGTGCCATTGGTCTCGATGGCGATGGAAAACCCCGCGTCGTGCAGGGCTTCAATCAGGGGCGCATCAAGCTGGAGCAGGGGCTCGCCCCCTGTGCAGACAACGAGCCTATGTTCCAATGGCCCGCGCCACGCCTCAGTCACCGCCGCCGCCAAATCCTTGGACGTCGCGAAGCGTCCGCCGCCGGGGCCGTCCGTCCCTACGAAATCGGTGTCGCAGAAGGTGCAGATGGCATGGGTGCGATCAGCTTCGCGGCCTGACCAGAGGTTGCAGCCAGCGAAGCGGCAAAATACGGCCGCCCGGCCCGCCTGTCCTCCCTCGCCTTGGAGGGTAAGGAAGATTTCCTTGACGCTGTATGTCATGGCGCCGCTAGGGCGGGGCGCCCGTCCGCGATCCAGGCCTCATAACCCTTGGCGCGCAGGGCGCAGGCCGGACAGTGCCCACATCCATATCCCCAGGCGTGCAAAGTTCCGCGTTCGCCTAGATAACAGGTGTGGGACTCGCCGATGATGATCTCCACCAGACCCTCGCCGCCCAGGGTCTTAGCGAGGGCCCATGTCTCCGATTTGCTGAGGGCCATGAGCGGCGTCTCAATCGTTAAATCCCGGTCCATCCCGAGGCGCAGGGCCTGTTCCATCGCGTCGAGAGTCGCCCGGCGGCAATCGGGATAGCCCGAGAAGTCGGTCTCGCACATGCCTCCCACCAGATGGCTGAGCCCCCGGCGATCGGCCAAGGCGGCGGCATAGGTAAGGAACACCAGATTGCGCCCCGGCACGAAGGTGGAGGGCAGTCCCCTCTCATCGCTCTCGATAGCGCGCGCCGTGGTCATGGCCGTCTCGCCAATGGCGCCAAAAGCGCGGATATCCAGCATGTGGTCCTCGCTTAGTCGCGGCGCCCAGGCGGGAAATCCGGCGATAAGGGCGGCTCGCACCTCCTGGCGCGCTTGAAGCTCCACGGCATGGCGCTGGCCATAGTCAAAGCCCACGGTCTCGACCCGCGCGAACCGATCCAGGGCCCAGGCCAGGCAGACGCTGGAGTCCTGACCGCCCGAGAAGAGAACCAGAGCGCCGGCAGAGCTATCCCGCATGGGGGGTCCATACACCAAGTTCGCCATCCGCTGTCACCGGGCCGCCTTGGCGCCGCCGCCGCCCATCGCTATTTGAGCGCCTCTTCCTCCCCTTTAAGTGAACAGACGCAAGGCAAGCGCCCGCATGGCCGCGCAATACATTTTCCAGATGCAGGGTCTCTCGAAGACCTATCCCGGCGGCAAAAAGGTGTTCGAGAACATCTGGCTGTCCTTCTATTCCGACGCCAAGATCGGGGTTGTGGGCGTCAATGGCTCGGGCAAGTCGACCTTGCTCAAGATCATGGCGGGCATCGACAAGGAGTTCAACGGCGAGGCCAAGGCCGCCGAGGGCACGCGCATGGGCTATCTGGAGCAGGAGCCTGTTCTCGATATCAGCCTGAACGTCCTGGAGAATGTCATCGCCTGGTGCCAGGAGAAGAAGACCTTCGACGCCTATAACGCCGTNNCAGGAAATCATCGACGCCAAGGACCTGTGGGACATCGATTCTCGCATCGAAATGGCCATGGACGCCCTGCGTTGCCCGCCCGATGACTCCCCGGTGGACAAGCTCTCCGGGGGCGAGCGGCGCCGCGTGGCCCTTGCCCGCCTGCTGCTCTCCAAACCAGACATGCTGTTGCTGGACGAGCCCACCAACCACCTGGACGCCGAGTCCGTGGCCTGGCTTCAGCATCACCTGGAGAATTTCCCCGGCTGCGTCATCCTCGTCACCCACGACCGTTATTTCCTGGATCAGGTCACCAAGTGGACGCTTGAGCTCGATCGGGGCAAGGGCGTTCCCTATGAAGGCAACTACTCAGCTTGGCTGGAACAGAAGGAGAAGCGCGTCCGCCAGGAGCAGAGCGAGAGCGAGGCCCGCCAGCGCGCCATGGCTCGCGAACTGGAATGGGTCCGGTCCTCAGCCAAGGCCCGCCAGGCGAAATCCAAGGCGCGCCTCGCCGCCTATGACGAGATGGTCAATCAGCAGGAGCGGGAGAAGCAGAGCTTCGCCACTATCCAGATTCCGCCAGGGCCCCGGCTTGGCAATGTGGTGATCGAGGCCAATGGCCTGGAAAAGGAATATGGCGACAAGGTTCTCTTNNCTCGGCGAGACCGTGAAGCTGGCCTATGTGGATCAGACGCGGGACGATCTCGATCCCAGCCACACGGTCTGGCAGGCGATTTCCGGGGGACTCGACGTAATCAAGGTCGGCAATCGCGAGATTGTCAGCCGCTCCTATGTCGGCTCGTTCAACTTCAAGGGCGGCGATCAGCAGAAGAAGGTAGGCCTGCTGTCAGGCGGCGAGCGCAATCGCGTTCACCTCGCCAAGACCCTCACAGAGGGCGGCAATGTGATCCTGCTCGACGAGCCGACAAACGACCTCGACATCGAGACC
>PLFA01000104.1 GCA_003136615.1 Caulobacteraceae bacterium
GGCCGGAGCGACACCTCGCGGGGCTAACAGCGATAAGGCGGCGGCTGTCCTAAGACCGATAGTCGCCGTTGATCGCCACATATTGCTTGGTGAGGTCGCAGGTCCACATGACGGCCTGGGCCTTGCCCACCCCGACGTCGACTCCGACCTCAAGCTCNNGCCATGACGATGCGGCCCCAATTGGCGTCCTCGCCGGCGAAGGCGGTCTTGACGAGGGGGCTCTCGGCAATGGACCGGGCGATCCGCCGGGCCGAGGCGGGCGATTTGCCGCCGCTCACCGTGATCTTCACGAATTTGGACGCGCCCTCGCCGTCCCGCACCAATTGCAGGGCGAGATCCAGCATCACGGCCTCCAGCTTGGCGCGGAAATCCGCCAGGCGCGGATCGCTCACGCGGGTGATGAGCGGCGCGCCGGACGCGCCGGTGGCGAAGACCAGAAGGGTATCATTGGTCGAGCGATCGCCATCCACCGTCACGGCGTTGAAGGTGCGCCCCACAGAGGCCCGGACCAGAGATTGCAGAACCGGGGCCGAAATGGCCGCATCGGTGACCACGAAGGCGAGGATGGTCGCCATGTCCGGCGCCACCATGCCTGATCCCTTGGCGATGCCTCCGATCCGAACCGGCCGACCGCCAATCTGGGCCTCCGCAAAGGCGCCCTTGGGAAAAGTGTCGGTGGTGGAAATGGCGCGGGCGGCCTCCCGCCAGTCCGCTCTGCCCTGGGCGAGGGCGGGGATCAGGGGCGTGATCTTGGCGTCATCCAGCAGAACACCGATGACGCCGGTGGAGGCCAGCAGCACCTCGTCCGGCCCGCACGCCAGCGCGCTCCCCACCGACCCCGCGCAACGGGCCGCCGCCTCCGCGCCAGGGCCGCCGGTGAAGGAGTTGGCGCAACCGGCATTGACCAGCAGGGCCCGCGCTGTCCCGCCCTGCGGCCCCACGAGGGCCTTGCACCAATCCACCGGCGCCGAACCGACTCCGTGGCGGGTGAAGACCCCGGCGCAAACCGTCCCCGGCGTAAAACGCATAAGCAGAAGGTCTGGCCGGTCGGCGGCATAGAACCACGCGCGCGCGACAGCGAGGTCCACGCCCCCTATGGCGGGGATTGCGGGGAAGGGAACAGCCAGGGGTGACACTGGAAGGGCCGCGCCGCTGCTCATCTCAAAATCCCCTTACAAACGGCTTCGCGCGTTCTTGCCACGGCGCGCCGCCCGTTCCAAAGGTGTGCTCACCTAAGCGGCGGCGGATTGGCCGCTCAAGAAGAACGCGTCAAGCCATGAGGAACGCCGGAACATGAAGCTGTTTGAGTCCATCGGCCCCAATCCCAGGGTCGTGAAGATGTTCATCGCCGAAAAGGGCCTCAACATCACCCGGCATCAGGTGGACCTGCTGGCCGGCGAGAACCGAAAGGCGCCCTACACCGAGCTCAATCCCACGGGCACGACCCCGGCGCTCGAGATCGAGGAAGGCGTCGTCCTGGCCGAGATCACAGCCATTTGCGAATATCTGGAGGATCTTCACCCCACCCCCGCCCTCATCGGCGAGACCCCGATGCAGCGGGCCGAGACCCGTATGTGGGTGCGCCGCATCGACCTCAATATTCTGGAGCCCATGGCCAGTGGCTTCCGCTACGCTGAAGGTCTGCAGATGTTCAAGGACCGCATGCGCACCATTCCCCATGCCGCCGACGACCTCAAAAATCTGGCGCGGGAAAAACTGGCCTGGCTGAACGAGAAGATCGAAGGCCGGGACTTCATCGTCGGCGACCGCTTTACGCTCGCCGATATCATGCTGTTCGCGTTCCTGGAGTTCGGCGCTCAGGTGGGCCAGCCCCTGGCGCCGGCCAACAAGAATATCGCGGCCTGGATGGAGCGGGTGAAGACCCGGCCCAGCGTCGCCGCCAGCGCGTGACGGGGGCGCATCGCGTTACATTGACAGGCTAGGGCGCGCTTCCTAAGTCCCCGCGACGCGCCGGACGGGCGAATATGTGCCTGGCGCGCGAATATGTTATGGGCAGGGGCGGTCGTCGATCCCGCCCGCCCTGGTCATCTGGAACGTCCGCGCCTCGCGGACGTCTTTCGGACGACGCCATCTCTGGACCCGCGCGCGATACATGCTGAATTTGCGAAAACTTTTTGGCTCCTCCAACGACCGCAAGGTCAAGGCGATGATGGGGCGCGTGAGCCAGATCAACGCCCTTGAGCCGGAAATCTCCGCCCTTTCGGATGATGAGTTGCGCGGCAAGACCGAGGTGTTCCGCGCGCGTTTGGCGGCGGGCGAGACGCTCGATCAGTTGATGAATGAGGCCTTTGCGGTTGTTCGCGAGGCCTCCAAGCGGGCGCTCGGCCAGCGGCACTATGACGTCCAGATGGTGGGCGGGATGGTGCTGCACAAAGGCGGCATCGCGGAGATGCGCACCGGCGAGGGCAAGACCCTTGTGGCCACCCTGCCAGTGTATCTCAACGCCCTGGCCGGCAAGGGCGTGCACCTGATCACGGTGAACGACTATCTGGCCAGCCGCGACGCCGAGTGGATGGGTCGGGTCTATCGGTTCCTGGGCCTCACCGTGGGGGTCATTGTGAACGGACTGTCGCAAAGTGATCGCCAAAGCGCTTATGGCGCGGACATCACCTACGGCACCAATAACGAGTTCGGCTTCGACTATCTGCGTGACAATCTGGCCTATGACATCAGCGACATGGTGCAGCGCGGCCACCACTTCGCCATTGTCGATGAGGTCGATTCGATCCTGATCGANNACCTTCGAGCATGACGAGAAGCAGAAGCAGGCGCTGCTTAGCGAATTCGGCGCTGAGCTTGTGGAGCAGCAACTTCAGGAGCGCGGCCATCTCGATGCGGAGTCGGCGGGGCTTTACGACCCGGCCAATGTCTCGGTGGTCCACCATGTGAATCAGGCCCTGCGCGCCAATGTTCTCTATATGCGCGACAGGGACTACATCGTCCGCAATGGCGAAGTGATGCTGATCGATGAGTTCACGGGCCGCATGATGCAGGGCCGTCGCTTGTCGGAGGGTCTGCACCAGGCCATCGAAGCCAAGGAAAGCGTCGATATCCAGCCCGAGAACCAGACCCTCGCCTCGGTGACAATCCAGAACTACTTCCGCCTTTACGAGAAGCTCTCCGGCATGACCGGAACCGCGTCCACCGAGGCCCAGGAGTTCTTCGACATCTATAAGATGGATGTGACGGAGATCCCCACCAATCGCCCGGTGGCGCGCAAGGACGCCGACGACGAGGTCTATCGCAGCGCCCTGGAAAAGAACCAGGCGATCATTCTGCAGATCGAGGACTGCCATCGCCGCGGCCAGCCGGTCCTGGTGGGCACGGTCTCCATCGAGAAGTCCGAACAGCTCGCCGACCTCCTCAAGATCCACAGGTGGGAGCAGGACGGCAAGACGATCATCGGCCTGCCCCATAGCGTTCTGAACGCCCGCTATCACGAGCAGGAGGCCTTCATTGTCGCCGAGGCCGGCTTTCCCGGCGCGGTGACCATCGCCACGAACATGGCCGGCCGGGGCACTGACATTCAGCTCGGCGGCAATATCGATATGCGCCTGGCCAAATGGCGCGCGGACCAGGCGGGTCTTGGGATCGAGCCCTCTTTCGATGATGAAAAGGCCGAGCGCGCCAAGATCGAGGCGGAGATCGCCGAGAAGAAGGCCCAGGCCTTGGCGGCGGGCGGCCTCTTTGTTTTGGGTACGGAGCGCCACGAAAGCCGACGGATCGACAATCAGCTTCGCGGCCGCACCGGCCGCCAGGGCGATCCCGGTCAGTCGAAGTTCTTCCTCTCCTGCGAGGACGATTTGCTGCGCATCTTCGCAGGCGATCGCATGGAAGCGATCATGCGCACCTTTGGTCTCGAAGAGGGCGAGGCGATCACCCATCGCTGGCTGAACAGCGCCATCGCCACGGCCCAGAAGCGAGTCGAGCAGCG
>PLFA01000034.1 GCA_003136615.1 Caulobacteraceae bacterium
GTCCATAAGGTGGTGCCGAAATCCAGCCTCAGCCGGCGCGGCACGCTCACTCCGGCGCAGGGCGAACAGACCGAACGGCTGGCGCGGCTGTTCAGCTACGCCGCGCGTGTGTTCGGCGGCACCGACGACGCTCGGGCCTTCATGCACCGCCCACATCCGGAGCTGGACGGGCGCCGGCCGGTGGATGCGGCGCTGACCGAACTGGGCGGTCGGGCGGTCGAACGGGTGCTGGATGCGCTGGCTTACGGTCTTCCGGTCTGAATGCGGCTTTGGCGGATCGCCAACGCGCTGTACCCGGTCTGGAGCGCGGAGGGTGCTCGTCTGAGAGGCGGGCGGTGGAACCGGCCGGGCACGCCGGCGATCTATGCCGCGACGTCGTTCGCGTCGGCGGTGCTGGAAATTCTGGTGCACGCCAATATCGGCCGCGTGCCGCCGACCTTTCGGGTCGTTGCCGCCGATATCCCGGACGATGCCCGGATTGACCAGGTGAACCCGGATGATGTGCCCGGGTGGGACGCGCTGCCAGCCGCGGCATCATGCGCTTACGGCGATGCCTGGCTGCGGGAACAGGCAGGGCTGGTGCTGCTTGTGCCCTCGGTGGTGACTGGCGGGATGGACCTGAATGCGGTGATCAATCCGCTGCATGCGGATTTTCCCCGGATCGCGGTGGGGATGGAGGCACCTGTGCGGCTGGATCCCCGATTGTTCCCGAACGCCGCGGGGCAGACCGTTTGACCCGTATAATGGAAACTGAAACAGCGCCGGCCTTTGATGTGGGTTCGGGCTCGGAGATCGGCGCATGAAAGACCGCGCATTGTCATATCGTGACGTGCTGTCGATGGCGGAAGCCCTGGGCCTGCGGCAATTCGATTTCCGCCTGAGCGCCAAAAGCCGCGACACCTACATCGAAGGCCATTCCAAACGCTACGCCCACCTGCTGAACACGATCAGCCAGCAGGTGGCTGCGCGCAATGTCCCGGAACCGCTGGCTTTGCTGGACATCGGCCTGGGTTTTCAAACCACGCTGATCCGGTCGCTGTTCCCCGAACTGGTGATCGATACGCTGGGATTCAGCGACTCGGCGGCGATGGGGTTCCTGGCGGAGTCCGTCCACAAACATCACGAGTTCGACCTGAATGACTATCAGTTCGACGGTCGCGATGCCGGTCTGGGGGTCTATGATATCGTCGTGTTCTGCGAGGTGATCGAACACCTCTATACCATGCCGGAGAAAGTCCTGGCGCGCCTGAGGCCGCATGTGAAACCCGGCGGCGTGGTCATCGTGCAAACGCCGAACGCGGTGCAGTGGCGCCACCGGGTGCGGATGCTGATGGGGCGCAATCCTTACGACCGGATCACGCAGTACCGTATGGGGCATTACCGCGAATATACGGTGGCGGAGTTGCGGGAGATCGCGGCGACGGCGGGCTTCACCGTCCGCTCCCTGGAACTGCGCAACTATTTCGGACTGCGGAAACGCTTCGAGACGACCGTGATCGACCACCTCCTTACGCCTATACCGACGCTGCGCAGTGGTATCGCCCTGGTACTCGAGGTTTCAGCCTAACCCCCCAGTACCGCGTCACGCCGTCCGGTCGCCCTCCAGCCCCAGCGCCGCCTGCGCCGCCGCCAGGCGCGCCACCGGCACGCGGTACGGGCTGCACGACACGTAATCCAGCCCGACCAGTTCGCAGAAGGCGATCGAGGCCGGATCGCCGCCATGCTCACCGCAGATGCCGAGCTTGATGTCCGGCCGCGCGGCGCGCCCGCGCTCGGCGGCCATCTCGATCAGGGCGCCGACGCCTTCGATATCGAGGGAGACGAACGGGTCCTTCTCGAAGATCCCCTTGTCGATATAGGCGTTGAGGAAACGTCCGGAATCGTCGCGGCTGACGCCGAAGGTGGTCTGGGTCAGATCATTGGTGCCGAAGGAGAAGAACTCGGCCCCGATGGCGAGATCGGCGGCGCGGATGGCGGCGCGGGGAAGCTCGATCATGGTGCCGACGGTGTAGTCGATCTTGCGGCCCTGCTCTTTCATTACCGCCTTGGCGACCCGATCGGTTAGGGCGCGCAGAAAGTTCATCTCCTCGCCCTTGGCCACCAGGGGATGCATGATCTCCGGTCGCGGCGAGGTCCTGCCCGAGGCGGCGACCTCGCACGCCGCCTCGATGATGGCGCGCACCTGCATCTCATAGATCTCCGGGTACGAGATTCCCAGTCGGCAGCCCCGGTGCCCGAGCATGGGGTTGGTTTCGCGAAGCTCCGACGCCCGTCTCAGGAGCTTGGCGGCGTCCAGGCCCGTGGCGGCGGCCACGGCCGCCACATCGTCGTAGTCATGGGGGAGGAACTCATGCAGGGGCGGATCCAGGAGGCGGAAGGTCACCGGCCAGGGCGCCATGATCCGCAGGATCTCCACGAAATCGCCCCGCTGCATGGGGAGAATCTTGGCCAGAGCCGCCCGGCGCCCGGCTTCGTCGTCGGCGAGGATCATCTCGCGCATGGCTACCAGACGCTCTTCTTCGAAGAACATATGTTCGGTGCGAGCCAGACCAATGCCCTCGGCGCCGAACTGCCGGGCCGCGCGGGCATCGGTGGGGGTTTCCGCATTGGCCCGTACCTTGAGACGACGGGTGACGTCAGCCCATTCCATCAGCCGCGAAAAATCGCCCGAGAGTTCCGGTTCGACCATGGCGATGGCGCCGTCCAGAACCTCGCCGCGAGAGCCGTCTATGGTGATCACCGCGCCGGCATTCCAGACCCGGCCACGAACCCGCATCTCGCCCAGCTCCGCGTCGATGGAGAGTTCGCCCACGCCGGAAACGCAAGGCCGCCCCATGCCCCGGGCCACCACGGCGGCATGGCTGGTCATGCCCCCGCGGGCGGTGACGATGCCCTTGGCGGCATCCATGCCGCGGATGTCCTCCGGCGAGGTTTCGTCACGTACGAGGATCACCGGTCCGGCGCTCGCCTCGCGTTCGGCCGCCTCGGCGGTAAACACGATGCGCCCGGTGGCGGCGCCAGGTGACGCGGGAAGGCCCTGGGCGATCACTTCCCGCGCCGCCTTGGGATCGATTGTGGGGTGCAGAAGCTGATCCAGGGACGCCGGGTCGATGCGGAGGATCGCCTCTTCGCGGGTGATCAGCCCCTCATCCGCCATCTCCACGGCGATCTTCAGGGCGGCCCGGGCGACGCGTTTGCCGTTGCGCGTTTGCAGGAGAAAGAGCCGACCGCGCTCAATCGTGAATTCGATGTCCTGCATGTCCCGGTAGTGCCGCTCCAGACGGTTCACCAGATCCTGGAACTGGGCGAAAACCTCCGGCATGGCCTCTTCCATGGAAAGCGCCGTCTCGCCCATTTCCGCGCGGGCGGCGCGGGTCAGGGGCTGGGGCGTGCGAATTCCCGCGACCACGTCCTCCCCCTGGGCGTTGATCAGGAACTCGCCATAGAGACGCCGCTCACCCGTGGAGGGATTGCGGGTGAAGGCGACGCCCGTGGCGCTGGTCTCGCCCATGTTTCCAAACACCATGGACTGGACGGTGACGGCCGTGCCCCAGGCCTCCGGGATATCATGCATGCGGCGATAGAACTGGGCGCGTTCATTCATCCAGCTCTCGAAGACCGCGCTGATCGCCCCCCAAAGCTGTTCCTGCGGATCCTGAGGAAATGGGACGCGGGTGGCGGCCATAACGGCCGCCTTGTACTCATCGACCACGACACGCCAGTCTTCGGCCGTAAGAGCGGTGTCCACCGTGTGCCCCAGGGCGTCCTTGCGGTCATCCAGGATCTCCTCGAACAGGTGGTGATCGAGGCCCAGAACCACGTTCGAATACATCTGGATAAAGCGACGATAGCTGTCGAAAGCGAAGCGTCGATCCCCGGCCAGCCGCGCCAGGCCCTCCACCGTCTGGTCATTCAGCCCCAGATTGAGGACCGTATCCATCATGCCGGGCATGGAGGCCCGGGCGCCTGACCGGACGGACACCAGAAGTGGGTTTTCCGGATCGCCAAAGCCTTTGCCCACGTGAGACTCGATGACCTTCAGGGCTTGCGAGACCTGATCGGCGAGATCGACGGGATGGGTTTTGGCCTTGGCGTAATAGTGATTGCAGGCGGTCGTCGTAATGGTGAAACCAGGCGGGACCGGCAGTCCCAGACGCGACATTTCCGCAAGATTGGCGCCCTTGCCGCCCAGAAGGTCGAGCATAGCGGCGTCGCCATCGGCGGCGCCCGCGCCGAAGGCATAGACCCAGCGGGTGCGGGTGAGCGCCGAGGGATCGCGAGTGATCATATAGCCAAAACTCCGTCGTCCATCCTAGCCGCGCGCCGACAAAGGACAATATTAGCCGGTCACCAATCCAAAGTCCGCGACGCTCAACATGACGCTCCGCACCGCGGTCAGAAGTCGCAGGCGATGGGTCCGTTCCTCCGCCACCTCTGAATTGACCAGCACCTTCTCGAAAAAGGCGTCCACGGGTGCGCGAAGGCGCGAAAGCGCTTCCATGGCGGCATTGAAATCCTCAGCCGCCAGGGCGGCGGCGACGGCGGGGACACATAGCCGCCAGGCGTCAAACAAGGCCGCTTGCTCCGGCGGCGCGGCTACGGAGATCGGCGCCCCGTCTGGCAGCGGGCCCTTCTTCGCCTCAGCCGCGAGACTATTGCTCGCGCGCTTGAAGCCCGCCAAAAGATTGACGCCATCTTCGCTGGCGAGAAACGCCGCCAGGGCGTCGATTCGCGCGATGATCCGCACCAGATCGTCGTCGCCAAGGGCAAACACGGCGTCGGCGAGATCAGCGCGGCCACCCGCGTCGCGCAAGGCCACCTTCAGGCGGTCGGCGAAGAAGGCCACGAGCCCGTCGGGGGGCGCTCGCCCGGCGATCTCCGCCAGCAGCGCGGAGAGCGGCAGCCGCAGCCCGTTCTCGAGAATAATGCGAATGACGCCGAGCGCCGCGCGGCGCAGGGCGAAGGGATCACGCGAGCCGGTCGGCGCTTCGCCGATGGCGAAAAAGCTGATCAGGCTATCGAGCTTGTCGGCCAGGGCCACGCAGATCGCTAAGGGCGCGCGCGGCGTGACGTCGCTGGGGCCTTGAGGGCGATAGTGCTCGGATATGGCCTGGGCCACATCCGCCGCCAGGCCCTCATGGCGCGCATAATAGCCCCCCATGACCCCCTGAAGCTCCGGAAACTCCCCCACCAGACCGCTGGCCAGATCCGCCTTGGCGAGGCGCCCCGCCAGAGCCGCCGCTTCCGGATCGGCGCCGATACGGCCCGCGATCAGGCGCGCCGCGGCTGAAATGCGATCGGCCCGGGCCCGCATCGAGCCGAGCCTCGCATGGAACATCACGCCCTCCAGCCGCTCAAGACGCGCGGCCAGCGGAACCTTGCGATCCTCATCCCAGAAAAAACGCGCGTCGCCCAACCGGGCCGAGAGAACCCGCCCGTTGCCCGCCGCGATCAGGGCGCCCCCGTCGGCCGCGTCTATATTGGCGACGCAGAGAAAATGAGGCGCGAGCCCCGGCTCCCCGGCTCGGCGGACAGCGAAATAGCGTTGGTGAACGCGCATGACGGTCCGCGCCACCTCCGGCGGGAGGTCGAGGAAGGCGGGATCCATGTCGCCCAGGATCGGCGTCGGCCACTCGACCATGCCGGCCACCTCATCCAGAAGGCCGGGGTCCTCCACCAGTTCGAGTCCGCGGGCGGCCACCAGGGCCCGCGCGCCCGTCAGAATTCGCTGTTTGCGGTCCCCAGCGTCCAGAACGACGAAATGCTCTTCGAGACCCGCGCGATAGTCCGCGAAGTCTCGCACGTCGAAGGGACCGGCGCTGCCCATGAAGCGGTGACCCGCGGTCAGGGCGCCGGCCGCGAGACCTTCGATCTCAAATGGCGCGACCTGGCCGTCAAAGAGGCTGATGAGGCTGCGAATCGGGCGCACCCAGCGCAGGCTTCCTAAGCCGCTGGTCATGGATTTGGGCCAGGGAAACCGGGCGATGAGACTCGCCGCCAGTTCACCGAGGATGTCTCCCGTCGGGCGTCCTTGATGGCGGAGGATCGCGAACCAGACCCCGTCCCGCGCCTCAAGATCCTCCCGCGCGACACCCGTTGACCTTAGGAACCCCTCTATCGCCGCCTCGGGCGCGCCAATCCGTGGGCCACGGCGTTCTTCGGCGCGGTCCTCCTGGCGAAGGGGCAATCCCTCCACGACCAGGGTGAGCCGCCGAGATCCGGCGAAGGTTGAAATCTCAGAAAAGGGCAGACCCGCCGCCTTCAGCCCCTCGCCCGCAAGACGCGCCAGATCCCGCGCCGCGGCCGCCTGCATGCGGGCCGGGATCTCCTCGGACAGGATTTCCAGCAAATACTGCGCCATGGATCAGGCGGCGCCTTCCAGGGCGACCCAGGCCTCGGCGCAGGCGCGGCAGAGATCGCGAATGCGTCCGATATAGCTCTGGCGGGCGGCGACCGCGATGGCGCCCCGGGCGTCCAGCAGATTGAACAGGTGCGAGGCCTTCAACACATAGTCAAACGCCGGCAGGACAAGGGGCTGACCCTGGCGCCCACGGGCGGCGAGCAGCCGGGGCACGGCGGCCTCCATGTCCTCGAAATGGCGCTGGAGCATGGCGACGTCCGCCGCCTCCTGCTCGAAGGCGGAGAACTCCCGCTCCGATTCGAGGAACACGTCCCCATAGGTCTTGAAGTCCGGGCTTTGCGGGTCATTGAAAGCCAAGTCGTAGACGCTATCCACGCCCTGCACATAGAGGGCCAGCCGCTCGAGGCCGTAGGTGAGTTCGCCGGACACGGGGCTTACGTCGAGACCGCCGACCTGCTGGAAATAGGTGTATTGGCTGATCTCCATGCCATCGCACCACACCTCCCAGCCCAGGCCCCAGGCCCCGACGGTGGGGTTTTCCCAGTCATCTTCGACGAAGCGGATGTCATGCTTGCGGGGGTCAATGCCCACCGCCGCAAGGGATCCGAGATAGAGCTCCTGCATATCCGGCGGATTGGGTTTCAGGATCACCTGATACTGGTGAAAGCTCCGCAAGCGGTTCGGATTTTCGCCGTAGCGGCCATCGGACGGGCGCCGGGAGGGCTGAACATAGGCCGCCCGCCAGGGCTTGGGACCCAGGGCGCGCAGGACCGTACCGGGGTGAAGCGTCCCTGCCCCCACTTCCAGATCATAGGGTTGGAGGATGACACAGCCCTTCGCACTCCAATAGGCATGAAGCTCCAGGATCAGGTCCTGGAATGACAGGGGAGGTTCGGCGGCCATCGTGATGTTCGTTTTCGCGCCAATTCGTTGGATCTGGCCGCCCAGGCCTCGCTGTAGCGCGCCGAACCCTTACGCCCCCACCCCCGCCCTCATCAAGGGCGCGACAGTCTTAGCTGGATGGAAGCGTTACGTCCGGAGGCAGCAGAACCTTGTCGATCACGTAGATGTAGCCGTTGGTCGCCTTCACATCCAATTCGATAACATCGGCATTGTTGACCAGAGGCGTCGCGCCACTGCCGTCGATCTGCACCGGTTGGCCCTCCACCGTCGTCACGGGGCCTTTGGCGCCCTTGATCTTGCTGGAGTCGAGATTGAGATGGATCAGGTGATAAGCGAGAATTTTCTGCAGGATCGGCGCGTTGTCGATCTTCAGCAGGGCTTCCAGCGTCGCCGGCGGGAGAGCTGAAAAGGCCTCGTCCGTCGGCGCGAACAGGGTGAGATCCGGCGTCGCCGCGAGAACGCCATCAAGATTGGCCGCCGCCAGCGCCTTTATCAGGGTCGCGAAGTGGGGATTGGCCTTCAAGGTCGCGACGATGTCACCGGCCGGCGCGAGGTTCGGGGAAGCGGGCAGCGCCGCCGGTGCGGCCGCGGCGGGCGGCGCGGCGTCCATGGTCTGGGCGACAGCCGCGAAAGGCGCGCTCAAGGCCAGGACCGACACGGCAAGCATCAGGGCGCGGAATGTCAAATTGCGGCTCCATCGAATGAACTTTGAGCCGCGCCTCAAACCCCGCGCGCCCTGATTTGCTTAAACAGAGACGCGAGCGATGCGTCAATTGCCATCCGGAGCGCTTTTGCGTCCCGCATGCGAAAGTGGCTTTCCATAGCGCGCGCGGTTCGCGGGGGTGTCTGGAATGGGACCATTGGTCACCAGCTTGTTAGAGCCCTGGGCTAGCGCCTGGATCTGAGCCGGCGGGGCCCTGTCCGCCGTCACGACCATGGGCGTGCTTCGGAACGTCGTCTGATCCTGCGCCGGGGACGTGGCGGCCATCTGCATGGGTGGCGGGGCGGGATCAGCCGCCTGGGCGGCGTGACTGGCGCCGGCGACGAAGGTCAAGGCGAAACTGGCGGCGATAAAAGCTTCGGTCCGATTCATGGGTTTTAAGTCCTTCCAAGAAGACCCCCATTTTGTCACCTCCAAACGACGCGTGAGAGGGCCAAAGGTTCCCTTAAAATCGGGCGTCACGCGCCCCCGAGCGTCCCAGCGCGGACCCACCAGGCCGGGCGCGCCTCAGCCAGCCGGGCGGCGAGATTTTCAGCGCCGCGAGAGTCCGCGCAGAGGGCGAAGCAGGTCGCTCCGGAACCCGACATGCGCGTCAATAAGGCCTCCGGCGCCGCGGCGATCTCCGCGAGCGCGTCCGCGATGGCGGGCTGCAACATTACCGCGGGAGCCTGGAGGTCATTGCGGCAGGTCGCCAAGAAGGCGGCCATATCCGCGGGGCTGGCGAGGCGGTCGGGCCAGGTTGGCGCATTGGCCCCCTCGGGCGTCACCTCGGCGTCATAGGCGCGATAGACCGGACCGGTGGGCGAGGCCACGCCCGGATTGACCAAGACTATAGGCAGATCGGGAAACGATGGGCATGGCGCCAGACGCTCGCCCCGTCCCGTGGCGATGACGGGGCGTGCATCCACACAGGCGGGAGTGTCGGACCCCAGTCGCGCGGCGATCTCACGCAGTCGATCATCGTCGATGCAGAGGCCCAGGTGATCCCGCACCAGCCGCAGCGTCGCCGCCGCGTCGCTGGAGCCTCCGCCCAGGCCAGAGGCCACGGGAAGCGTCTTGTGGAGAGTAAGTCCGAACGCGGCCGGCGGCGCGGAGGCGGTGGCCAGGACGGCGTCACGCGCCCGCGTGACCAGATTGTCTCCTTCCTGGACCAGGCCGGAGGCAAAGGGTCCGACCACGCGAAAGCCGCTTTCATCCGGGGTCAGGGTGACGCAATCGCCGAGGTCAGCGAAGGCCATGAGACTACAGACGGGATGGAAACCGTCCGACGTCGGCGCGCCGACATGCAGGAAAAGGTTCACCTTCGCCGGCGCCAGCCGTTCCATATCCGCCAAGGTCCGCGGTCAGACTTAGAGGTGCGGGGCTTGCTCGTCGGCGACCACCGCCGGCGCATCCGGACCTTCCAGGCCGGACTTGAGCTTGCCTTCCACCTCGGCCTTGAGCTTGGCGGAGGGATCAAGGCTCAGCACCCGGGTCCATTGGAAACGCGCCTCAAGCTTGCGGCCCACCCGCCAGTAGGCGTCACCCAGATGGTTGTTCACATCGGGGTCCGCCGGCTCCAGCGTGACCGCGGTTTCCAGATTATCGACGGCCGACTGATAGTCGCCCAGGCGGTAATAACCCCAGCCGAGAGAATCGATCATGGCGCCGGAGTGGGGATCGAGGTCCACAGCCTTGCGCACCATGGCGAGGGCCTGGGTCAGCTTCTCCCCCCGATCAATCCAGGTATATCCCAGAAAATTCAAAAGCTCGGGATCGTCCGGCCGAATCTTGAGAGCGCGCTGCAGATCCGCCTCCGCGGCGTCCCAGCGACCCGTCTCCTGATTGTCCACCGCGCGCATGTATAGGAGCCGCCAGTCGGGGGCTCCGGCGGCGATCAGACCATCAAGCACCTTGGCGGAGTCGTCATACCGCTCGTCGGCGCGCAGAAGGTCGGCGAGCGTGACCCCGGCCTCCCGATCTGTGGGATGCGTCGCCACGGCCTGGCGCGCCACCGTCAGAGCCTGATCCTTGTCTCCGTCATTCTGATAACTCCAGGCCAGTTTCATTCGCGCATCGACGAATTGTGGCGAGGTGGGACCAGGCTTCAGATAAGCGGCGCGCGCGCCTGGCTTATCGCCTTCGACGGACAGAACATCGCCCACGAGAAGCCAGGCCTCGTCCCGGGTCGGATCGAGACTTAGAGCCAGGCGCAGATAGGCCAGGGCGACATCTTCTTCCTTCCGCGCGACCATCAGGCTGGCCGGCGCGATCAAAGCCTCCGCCGCGGATTCGCGTAAAGACGGCTCCGGCGGCGCGCCTTTGTGAGACAGGGCCCGAGCCCGCGCGGCCAGGAGTGTCGGGTCATCCTTGGCGCGCATCAGAGCCTGATTATAGATCGCCGCGGCGTCATCCCCGCGACCGCGCCGCTCCAGCATGGCGCCCAGCTGCAGACTGGCCAGGGCCCCCGGATCGCCTTTGGCGATCAAGGATCGATAGGCGGTTTCCGCCTCCTCCCATCGATGGGCGTGCTCGAAAAGCTTGCCCTGATCGAGCCGTGCGAAAAACTGGGCCACCGGAGCGCCGGCGATCACCGGCTGATCCACGGACGCCTCGGCGTCACCAGCCTCGGCGGCCGCGAAAGGGAGCAAGAGCGCCGCGCCGGAGGCTGTGGCCGCGCTGCCCTCCGCGCGATGGAAATCGGCTCGGGCGATCTTGCCGCGGTTCTCCGAAAGCGCCTTCACGCCTTGGACCAGAGCGCCCAGCTCCACGAGCCCTTTGTCGGCGTCGGCGCCGTTTGGCGCCAGGGCCGCGGCCCGGTTCACATCGCCCGCCAGGAGCGCCGCCGTGAAGGCCTGGCCCGCAAGGAACGCCGATGAATCGGGGGCCGCGGTCTTGGCGGCCCTCGCGAACAGAGCGGCGGCGTCCTCGCTCTGACCATTGTTGGCGGCGGCCTGGCCCGCCAGGAAGAGGCCATAGGGAGAGACATCGCCGCCACCGTCTTTGGCGAAGGTCGCGGAGGCCGCGCCGAGGCTCGCGCAGATGCAAAGCGCGAGAGGGGCCAAGCCGAGCAAATGGGCGCGCGTGGTCTGCATCCCTGGACCTTGTTCTGCAATTGTGTCCGACGCAAGGAGCCCGTCCTCAGACGTCTTCCCTAAGCGCCTCACATGTTGGGATAGTTGGGGCCCCCGCCGCCCTCCGGCGTCGTCCAGACGATGTTCTGGGAGGGATCCTTGATATCGCAGGTTTTGCAATGGACGCAGTTCTGGGCGTTGATCTGAAACCTCGGGTTCGCGCCGGCGTCATCATAGAGCACTTCATAGACCCCGGCGGGGCAATAGAGGCGCGCGGGTTCGCCATATTTCGGCAGGTTGACGCCGATGGGAATGGACGGGTCCTTCAGCCTTAGGTGGGCCGGCTGATTTTCCTCATGATTGGTCGCAGACAGATAGACGCTGGAGAGCTTGTCAAAGCTCAGCACCCCATCGGGCTTGGGATAGACGATGGGCGCATAGTCGGCCGCCAGGCCCGTGCTCGCCGCATCCGTCTTTTCATGCGGAAGCGTGCCAAAGAACGAGAAGCCCTTGGTCAGGCTGGCGAGATGCAGCTCAAGCATGATGAGCGCGCTGCCGACCCAGGTGCCGAACCGCGTCCACAAGGGCTTGGCGTTGCGGGCGATATAGAGCTCCTCACGCACCCATGAGCCCTCATAGGCGTCCTGATATTCCGTAAGAACATCGCCGCCGCGATCCGCCGCCAGGGCCGCGAACGCCGCCTCCGCAGCCAACATGCCGGTCTTCATGGCGTTGTGGCTGCCCTTGATGCGGGGCAGGTTCACGAAGCCGGCCGAACAGCCGATCAGAACACCGCCCGGAAAGCTGAGCGCGGGGACGGACTGGTAGCCGCCTTCCGTGATCGCCCTGGCGCCATAGGCCAGGCGCTTGGCGCCCTTAAGCTGTCCCGCGATGGCCGGATGAGTCTTGAGGCGCTGGAACTCATCGAAGGGTGAGAGCCAGGGGTTCTTGTAGTTCAGGTGCACCACGAGCCCCAGCGACACATAGTTGTCGCCGAAGTGGTACATGAACCCCCCGCCGCCCGTGTCGCCGCTGAGCGGCCAGCCCACGGTATGCTGCACGAGGCCTGGCTGAAACACCTCGTCGGTGACCTGCCACAGCTCCTTCAGGCCAATGCCATATTTCTGCGGCGACTTGCCGGCGGCAAGGTTGAAACGGGCTTGGATCTGTTTGGAAAGGGAGCCGCGAACCCCCTCGGCGATGAAGGTGTATTTGCCCCGCAGCTCCAGACCCGGCTGATAGTCGCCAGTCTTTTCGCCATCCTTGCCGACGCCAAAGACGCCCGCCACGACGCCCGCCACGGCGCCATTCTCATCATAGACCACCTCCGAGGCCGCCATGCCGGGATAGATCTCGACGCCCAGAGCCTCCGCCTCGGTGGCCAGCCAGCGGCACACATTGCCCAACGAGGCGATGTAATTGCCGTGATTGTCCATGAACTTGGGCATCAGGCCGACCGGCAGTCCAAAGGCCCGGGTCCGCGTCAGGGCCAGGAAGACGTCCTTGGCGACGGGCGTTTCGAGCGGGGCGCCCTTGGCCTTCCAGTCGGGGATCAGTTCATTGAGCGCCTTGGGATCAATGACGACGCCAGAGAGGATATGGGCGCCAACTTCCGAGCCCTTTTCGAGGACGGCGACGGAGACCTCCGATCCAGCCTCGGCGGCGAGCTGTTTGAGGCGAATGGCCGCCGACAGTCCCGCCGGGCCCGCCCCGACGATGACCACGTCATAGTCCATCGCTTCGCGCTCTTCCGCTTCGCTCACTTACGTCCCCTAATCAGCCGATCACTGTAATCTAGCTAATCAAAGGCGCGGGTGGGTTCGGTCAAGAGAAAGCTTGAACGCGGTCCCCGCCCGGCTCTCCACCTGGAGCCCTGGCCGGTATAGGCTGGGCGCGTGATGGATCCGACCGCCCGCGCCGTGGAGAGCCTGCTCGCCTTCTGGGCCGACAGCGGCGTGGACGCGGCCCTGGCCGACGCGGCGGAGAACCGGCTTGCGACGGGGGCAGTGCAGGCGACACCCATTGGCGCGGACCCCCAGCCCCTGACCCCGGCGCCCGCGGCTGTCACAAGCTCGGACACCGACCTGGCGATCGCCCAGGCCCGCGCGGCGGCGGCGAGCGCGGACAGCCTTGTCGAACTGGAGGCGGCTATCGCAGCCTTCGATGGTTGCGCGCTCAAGGCCAGCGCCCGGCGCGCCGTCTTCGCCCGGGGCGACCCCTCGGCGCCCATAATGATCATCGGCGAGGCGCCCGGCGGCGATGAGGACATTCAGGGCCTGCCATTCGTCGGCCGCGCGGGCCAGCTTCTGGACCGCATGCTGGCGGCCGCGGGCCTGGCGGATCGGGTCTTTATCACCAACACGGTCTTCTGGCGCCCGCCCGGCAACCGGACGCCCACCGCCCCTGAACAGGCCATCTGCGCCCCGTTCGTGGAGCGAGCTATCGCACTGGCGCGACCCAAAGCCCTGCTGCTCGTCGGCGGGGCGTCCGCCAAGTTTCTCCTTGGCCGATCCGAGGGGATCCTCGGTCTGCGCGGCCGCTGGTTCGAATGGCGGTCGAGCGACGAGGCCCTGGAGATCCCCGCCCTCCCCACGCTCCACCCCGCCTTCCTGCTGCGTCAGCCCGCCGCCAAGAAGAAAAGCTGGGCGGACCTGCTGATGCTCGCTGAGCGCCTGGACCGCCCGGCCCGACCGAATTGATCGTCCGCGTTTAATCAGTTCTTGTTCTGTTCTGTTCCGCAGCTATGATGCAGATATGTCCCCTCTCCCGCCCAAACCGCGCGGCCGGGGCGCGGCGTCGAATGCGTCGGGCCGCTATGAGTCTCTGATTCAGGAGGGCTTTGACGACGGTTGGCCGCCAGACGAGGGAGCGCCGCCCCTGCGAACGACCCTGACCGCGGAGGCCGCGCGGGCGATCATCACGCGCAATGACAGCCCCGACATTCCGTTTGATCAGTCCATAAATCCCTATCGGGGATGCGAGCATGGTTGCATCTACTGCTACGCGCGGCCCGCGCACGCCTATATGGGCCTCTCGCCGGGCCTGGATTTCGAGAGCCGCCTGTTCTTCAAGCCGGACGCCGCCGCGCTTCTGGAACGGGAGCTCTCGCGGCCACGCTATGAACCGAAGACGATCCATATCGGCGGCAATACCGATCCCTATCAGCCCGTGGAGCGCCACCAGGAGATCACGCGCGGGATCATCGCGGTGCTGGCCCGTTTTCGCCATCCGTTTTCCATCATCACCAAGAGCGCCTTGATCTCTCGGGACATCGACCTGCTGGCGCCGCTCGGCCGGGCGGGACTGGCCAGGGCTGCCGTGTCGGTGACCACCCTGGATCGGGGCCTGGCGCGCGTCATGGAGCCCAGAGCCGCAACGCCGGAGCGGAGGCTGGAGGCCGTCCGCCGTCTGGCCGACGCTGGCGTTCCCACCACGGTCATGTTCGCACCCGTCATTCCCGGCCTCAATGATCACGAACTTGAAGCGGTCTTGGAACGCGCCACCGCGGCTGGGGCCTCGGGTGCGGGCTATGTGGCGTTGAGACTACCCCTGGAGATCAAGGATCTGTTTGAAGAATGGCTGGCGCAGAAGGTCCCTGATCGCGCCCGCAGGGTCATGTCGCTTGTCCGCCAGATGCGCGGCGGCAAGGCCAATGACCCGCGATTTGGCCAGAGAATGCGTGGCGAAGGGCCCCTCGCCGATCTGCTCGCCCAGCGGTTCAGGACGGCCAAGCGGCGGTTCGGTCTGGAGCGAACGCGGGCGCCTCTTGACGCCAGCCAGTTCAGAGTCCCGCCCAAGATCGGGGATCAGATCGATATGTTTGGCTAGCAGGATCGCTTAGGCGACCTTCTCGAACAGGATCGCCTTGGTCAGAAACGCGCGATCCTCACCCCGCGCCGTGAGTCCTACGGCAGCGAAGAGCGCGACGAGGTCGGTCTGGCTGTAGGACGCATAGAAGGGTTCGTGGAAATAGGCGGGGAAGGCCTCCAACAGGCGCTCCAAGCGCGGCTCGTCGGCCGGTTGAACGGAGTCAGCCAGGGCGAGCAGGCCACCCGGTTTAAGCACCCTGGCAATCTCGCGCGCCACGGCGCCGCGCACGCGAGGCGGCAACTCATGGAAGAGATAGATGCACGTGACCGCGTCCAGACTGGCGTCGGCAAAAGGCAAATGCTCGGCATTGGCGAGGCTTAAGGATCGCACACCGGAGCGTCGCCGAGCTTCCTGCAGATAGGGCTCGGAGAGGTCGACGCCCATGATCCTGGCGCGGGGAAAGGTCGCCGCCAAATTCTCCAGGAAGGCGCCGGACCCACAGGCCAGATCGAGGATGGCCCGGCCCCTGTGATCCTTATCAGACCAGGCTCTCGCCAGGAGAGAGAGGGCGCGGCGCCGCATGGGGCCGGCGGCGCCGGCGAACAGGGCCTCCACCTGGCCTTCGTAGCGCCGGGCGCTCTCATCGGTGAACCAGCCGCCACTCTGGAAGTGGAAGTTCTGGCGGTAATAGACCGGGAAGCCCTTCCCAGCCGGCGCCTCATCCCGCGCCTCTGTGACGCCGCCCCGGCGACGCCGCGCCTCGACGCGCCGGGCGTCCGTCAGCAGATCGGCGACCTGGCGCGGGGCGAAGGCGGACTCCACCGCCCGATCCGACATGGGCGGATAGAGACCGGCGGCCACATCCGCCGCATCCTTTTCAAATGCTTCCTGCCAGCTTCGGCGGAGAAACCCCTTCGGCGTTGGAGCGGCTGAAGACTCGAAGCCAGAGGGTGGAGCTTTGGCGGGCTTTGCCAGGGCGCGAAGAGCCACGCCGGCGCTGGCCCACCACGCGGCCTTGGCGGCCGAATGCAGAACCTGAACCTGGCGATCGGCGTTGAAGGCGGGGGCGTTGCGGGCAGGCGAAGCGGTCAAGGTCAGGTCCGCGAAAAAAGGGCGACCACCTCTATATGGGGGGACCAGAGGAACTGGTCCACGACCTGGACCCAATCCAGGCGAAAACCCGCGTCCGTGAGGATTTTCGCGTCACGGGCAAAGGTCGCGGGATTACAGGAGACGGCGATAACCCGCCCCAGGCCGCTGCGCCCCAACTCCGCGCTTTGAATCGCGGCGCCAGCCCGGGGTGGATCAAAAACCGCTAGATCCATCCCCTTGAGCTCCTCGGCCAGGACCGGACGGCGGTCCAGGTCCCGCGCCTGGGCGGTGATCGGTCTGAGTCCCGGAGCGCTGGCCAGCGCGCTCTTAAGCGCCGCAATGGCCGGGGCGGAGGAGTCCGCGGCGAGAACCTGGGCTGTGGCCGCCAGACGAAAGGCGAAGGTCCCCACCCCGCAATAGAGGTCAGCCACGCGCCGCGCGCCGTGGGCCGCCGCGACGACGATCCCCGCCATGGCCTCCTCGGCCCCCCCGGAGGCCTGGAGAAAGGCGCCTGGCGGCAGGGCCACATTGGCGGGGCCAATCCCGAGCATCACCTGACGCGCCTGATAGAGGGTTTCGCCGGCGAGTGTCAGGCGGGCGATATCCGCCTGGGCCGACATGGCGCCCAGCCTGACGCGGGCGTCGGCGGAGGGGCCGGGGCGCTCCACGCCGGTGACGTCGATATCAAGACCGCTGGCCGTCAGGGTCACATGCAGGGTGGGCGCGGATTTCGGACTGGTCAGGAACGGCGCCGCCAGGGCGCGGAGCATGGGAAGCGCGGCGACCAGGCCGGGCTCGGCGATATCGCACACCCTGATGGGAACGACCCGCCAGGCGCGCCGGGCCTTGAAGCCCAGAATGACGTTCTTGCCCTCGCGCCGGGCATGCAGGGCCACACGCCGCCGAGAGCCGGGCGGCGCCGTGAAGGCGAGACTGACGTCCGTCTCTAGACGCACTCGCGTCAGGGCCGCGCGAACCTGATCGCACTTCCAGTCGAGATAGGGCTCGCTCGCCCAATGCTGAAGGGCGCACCCGCCGCAGTCGCCAAAGTGCGGACAGGGCGGGGTCACGCGTGCGGGGCCAGGTCGGGTCACTGCAATCAGTTCGGCCCGGTCGCCGGACCGCCGCGCCCGCACGGCCTCGCCGGGCAGAGTCAGAGGGATGAAGACGCCTTCTGGGGTGACCCCGTCGCCCTGGGCGCCCATGGCGACGATTTCGAAATCGGCCTCGCCGCGCGCCCCGTCAGCGACGTGGTCAGTGAGGGCCAAACGCCTGGCTCCGGCCGCCGCTTAAGCCGCCACCTCTTCGCCGACGAAGAGCTTGCGCAGCTCGGTCTTGACGATCTTGCCATTGGCGTTGCGCGGCAAGGTTTCTGGCCAGACGATCACGCGCACGGGTGTCTTGAAGGCCGCGAGTCGGGCGCCGACAAAGGCGCGGAGTTCGGCCTCCGTGGCGGTCATGCCGGGCTTGAAGGTCACCACCGCGCCAGGCTCTTCGCCCAGGGTCTTGTGGGGGATGCCCACCAGGGCCGCGTCCATCACGGCGGGATGCTCGTAGAGGACGTTCTCGACCTCGATGCAGTAGATATTCTCACCGCCGCGAATGAGCATGTCTTTCGCCCGGTCAATGATAAAGCAGAAGCCTTCCTCATCCAGGCGCGCCAGGTCGCCTGTCTTGACCCAGCCGTCCACGAAGGTCGCGGCGGTGGCTTCGGGCTTTTGCCAATAGCCCTTCACCACCTGGGGCCCCTTGCACCAAAGCTCGCCCACTTCGCCGACGGCTAGCTCGCGGTCACCCTCCACGGTCATGATCTTGAGCTCCGTGACCGGGACCGGCGGCCCGCAGGAGTCAGGGCGATGCTCATAGTCCTCGGCGCTGTGCGTCGTCGCCGTGGCCGAGGTCTCCGTCATGCCCCAGCCATTGCCGGGTTGTGATTTGGGGAAGGTCTCGGTGATCAGACGCACCAGTTCGGGCGCCGAGGGCGCGCCGCCATAGGCGACGCTTTCCAGGGACGACAGGTCATAGTCCTTTCGCTGGGGATGCTCGATCAGTTGCCAGGCGATGGTTGGAACCCCGCCGGCCGAGGTGATCCTTTCGCGTTCGATCAGTTCGAACGCCCGCACGACATCCCAGCGCCGCATCATAGCCAGCTTGGCCCCGGCAACGAGGCTGGGATTGAGGATCGCGAAGCATCCCGTGGCGTGAAAGAAGGGCACCGAAATCAGGGTGGCGCGCTGCGGCCCTGTGGGGTCGGGTGTGGGCGGCATTTCCCCCCGGCGCAGAAAAGACCGCGCCGCTGAGCAGGCCGAAGCCATGATATTCGAATTGATATTGCGCTGGGTCCCGAGCGCGCCCTTCGGCTTACCCGTCGTGCCGGAGGTGTAGAAAATCGTGGCGTCGTCCTCAGGGGCGATATCCACGTCGGGCAGGCCAACATCCGGCAGGCTCGCCCAGGCGTCGGGCGCGCCCAGTACGTCTTCCAAGGCGACAAGCTTGGCATTCGCCAGCATGGCCGTCGCCCGGCTCACATAGACCCGCTCAAGGACGGGGCAATTGGGTAATATCTCCGCCAGGCGCTCGTAGCGCTCGACGTCCATGATCGCGACCTTAGAGCCGGAATCAGTCAGGCCATATTCCAGCTCGGGCGCTGTCCACCACGCGTTCAGCGGCGTCACGATCGCGCCCAGGGACGCGGCGGCATAGAAGGCCACCGGCCATTCAGGCAGATTGCGCATGATGATGGCCACGCGGTCGCCCTTGACCACGCCATTAGCGGCCAGGCGCCGGGCGAAAACCGCCACGGCCCGGAAGAACGCTTCGAAACTCACACGCTCGTCTTCGTGAACCAGGAAAATCCGCTCGCCGTGAGCGCGGCCCATGAGCGCCACCGCGCGCAAGCTGGGCGGCGCGTTCTTCCAGGTTCGCGTCTCCACGCCCCGGATGGTCAGGGTTTCCATTTCAAGGGGCGAGCCGGGCTGCGTCAGGAGGGCGTGGGCCTGCGCGATGGACATGGCGGGCCAGGCGGGCTGCGGGGCGGCTTGAGCGGCTTGAGCGGCNNTTGAGCGGCTTGAGCGGCTTGAGTCATGGGGGGGCGGCTTCCTCGATATTTTTGGCGCCCCGACGAGCGCGGTGTTTCCCTCGAGAAAGACCACAGGGCGCGGGCCTCTGTAAACCCGCGCAGGCCTCCGCGACAGCGCCGTTTGGCCTCACGCCAGGACCGACAGCCGCTCCAGCATGGCCGCCAGCCGCGCGCGGGCCGCTTCAGCCTCGGCCAGACGTTCACGGTTCTCTTCCACCACCTCCTCCGGGGCGCGGGAGACGAAGTCGGGATTCGCAAGCTTGCGCGCGGACTTGTCGATATCGATATCCCGCGTCGCGATGTCCTTCGCGAGTCGCGCGCGTTCGCCCGCCAGGTCGATCAGATCACCCACGGCCAGGGCGAAGCTGACCCCCGCCGCCACAAAAGGGACGGCGCCCGGCGGCAGGGCCGTCGAGAAGATCAGGCCCCCAGAGCGCAGGGTGTGAGCGATGATCCCGCCATGGGCGCCCAGCATCAGCCGCTCCTCGGCGCTGGCCCCGATGACGATCAGGTCCGGCCGCGAGGCCGGAGGGACATTAAGTTCGGCGCGCAGGGAACGACCTTCCGTCACGGCCGCAATCACAAGGCCGATCTCCATGTCCGCCGTCGGATCCAGCCATTCGCCGCTCAGATCAGGCCACGGCGTCGAGATCAGAAGTCGCGGACGGCATGTCAGCGGCGCGGTCTGCGCCCAAAGCTCCTCTGTCAGGAACGGTGAAACGGGATGAAGCAAGGTGAGGATCGTATCCAGCACCCAGGCCGCCATGGACCGGGTCTCGGCGGCCGCGGCTTGATCACCGCTCTGGAAGATCGGCTTGGCGAACTCCACGTACCAGTCGCAGAAGAGATTCCAGATGAACCGGTAAAGGGTTCCCGCCGCCTGATCGAAGGCGCAGGCCTGCAGGGCCGTGGTGACTTCGGTCGCGCATTTGACCATCTCTCCGCGAATCCAGCGGTTGATCATCAACCGCGCCGCGCCGGGATCGAAGTCAGGCGCGGAGACGCATCCGTTAATCTGGCAGAAGCGCGCCGCGTTCCAGAGCTTGGTGCCGAGATTACGATAGCCCTCGATGCGGGCGCGGGAGAGGCGAATATCCCGTCCCTGACCCGACATGGCCGCCAGGGTGAAGCGCAGGGCGTCCGCCCCATATTCATCCACCAGTTCCAGGGGGTCCATGACATTGCCCTTGGATTTGGACATCTTCGCGCCCGCCGCATCGCGAACCAGGGCGTTGATGAAGACCCGCCGGAAAGGAACCTCGCCGGTGAAGTGCAGGCCCATCATCATCATGCGGGCGACCCAGAAGAAGATGATGTCGAAGCCGGTGACGAGAGTATCCGTGGGATAAAACCTGGCCAGATCGGCCGTCTGGTCCGGCCAGCCCAGGGTCGAAAAGGGCCAGAGGGCCGAAGAGAACCAGGTATCCAGAACATCCTCGTCCTGGCGCAGGGGCTCGTCCCGCCCATAGTGCTCCACGGCCTGGGCCTGGGCCTCCGCCTCGTTCTCGCCCACGAAGATGGCGCCGTCAGGGCCGTACCAGGCCGGAATACGGTGACCCCACCAGAGCTGGCGCGAGATGCACCAGGGCTCGATGTTCCGCATCCATTCGAAATAGGTCTTTTCCCAGTGTCGGGGCTCAAAGACGGTCCGGCCCGCCTCCACCGCCGCGATGGCCGGTCCCGCGAGGGTCCCCGCGTCGACGTACCACTGGTCTGTCAGAAAGGGTTCGATCACCGCGCCGGAGCGGTCGCCGTGCGGCACGGCGTGGCGGGTGGGATCGATCCCGCGCAACAAGCCGAGGGCCTCGAACTGGGCGACAACCTTCTTGCGGGCCTCGAAGCGGTCCAGACCCCGATATTCGGCCGGAGCGTTCTCATTGATCCGCGCCGCCGCATCGAGAATGGAGATCACCGGCAGGTTATGGCGCTGGCCGACCTTGAAGTCGTTGAAGTCATGGGCGGGCGTGATCTTCACCGCGCCTGATCCCTTTTCCGGATCGGCATAGTCGTCGGCGATGATGGGGATCGGCCGGTTCACAATGGGCAGGCGCACGCACTTGCCGATCAATCCCGCATAGCGCGGGTCGTTCGGATGGACCGCGACCGCCGTGTCACCCAGCATGGTTTCGGGGCGCGTGGTGGCGACCACAATCTCTCCCGAGCCGTCCTCCAGGGGATAGGCCAGACGCCAGTAGGCCCCCTCGACCTCTCGCTGCTCCACCTCGATATCGGATATGGCCGACTGAAAATGCGGGTCCCAGTTCACGAGGCGCTTGTCGCGGTAGATCAGCTTCTGGCGATAGAGCGTGATGAAGACTTTTCGCACGGCGGTCGACAGACCCTCATCGAGGGTGAAGCGCTCGCGGCTCCAATCACATGAGGCGCCGAGGCGCCGGAGCTGATTGACGATCGCCCCGCCAGACTCGGCTTTCCAGGCCCAGACGCGCTCCACAAAGGCGTCACGGCCGAGGTCCCGGCGGCTCATATTGCCGGCGGCCGCCAATTGACGCTCCACCACCATCTGAGTGGCGATGCCCGCATGGTCGGTTCCCGGAAGCCAGAGAGCGGCCTTGCCCCGCATCCGCGCAAAGCGGGTCAGGATATCCTGAAGCGTGGCGTTCAGGGCATGGCCGATATGAAGCTGGCCGGTGACAT
Source organism: Caulobacteraceae bacterium (assembly GCA_003136615.1). Taxonomy (GTDB): domain Bacteria; phylum Pseudomonadota; class Alphaproteobacteria; order Caulobacterales; family Caulobacteraceae; genus Acaudatibacter. Next base: position 21,675 of record PLFA01000034.1, read on the forward strand.
TGGGCGGAGGGATGACAATGCTGAAGGCCGCCGCCGCCGGATCATCCGTGGGGGCGAAGGCTCCGGACGCCTCCCACGCCTCATAGAGCCGCTTTTCGGCCTGCGCGGGATCAAAGGTCTTGTCGAGCATGTGAAACGTCGCTTGCCGCGCGAAAGGCGCGAAAATGGGGATGGCGTGGTCCGAACCTTGGCGTTCAGCCAAGGTGAAGTATCACGATCCCTATCGTACGCGGCGTTTGGAAATGCGCTCGATTTCCTCGTCCACCCGCGCCTGAACGATGGCGGGCAGGTTCTCGTCCAACCACGCCTTGAGCATGGGTTGCATAAGCTCGCGGATCACATCCTCAAGCGTGCGACCCGGCTCCGGCATCAGGAGGGGCTTTGACGACGGTTCAAACGCCTGGGTTGCCGCGTCGAGTTTATCGAACGCCGCGGCCGTCTCGACCTCAGTGTCTTCAGCAACCACGAATTCGTCTTGCGACGTCGCCATGACAGGAGCCTCCATCGGGGGAGCAGCTTGCGCTCCAAGAACCGGTTCGACCGCGGTCGGCGCGGCATCTGTTTCATCCCATGATTCGACAATAGCCGGCGTGAGATCAGCGGCGGGCTTGGCGTGGACCTCTGTAGGGGCCTCTGCGGCGATCTGCGTGGCGGCCTCGGCATGAAAGAACGTCTGACCGTTCATCGGCACGCGTTCGGTGAGGACCAGCACATCCTCATCAGCCTCGTCAGCCTCCGCCGCCATGGGCCAGGCGCCCGGGACGCTCAGAGCCGCCTCAGTGGTCGTGGGACCATCTTCGGAGATGATCCGCCTGATGGAGGAGAGGATTTCTTCGAGGCTGGGTTCGTTCGAGGTCTGAGGGGACATGGCGAGCGGCCGATTGATTAAGGTCAAAGGGATTTTGCAATGCGTGTTTTAAGTGATTAACGTCAAGCCTTAAGTTACGCCTAGACCTTGAATAGTGAAGACCGCGCGAAGGCTGATCACCTAAAAGACAAAAGCCGGGCGGGGTTCGAAACCGGCCAGAAATGGCGGGGTGCTGTCAAAAAGAGGCCGGGATCCGACCATCGCGCCTGTCTTCAGATAGATCATCGCCCGGCCAAGCACACCCTGCCGCTCGACAACGCCAAGCCGACCGCCAGGGCCAAGGGCCTCAAGCCACGGCGCCGGCGCCTGGCTCACCGCGCCCTCACAGACCATCAGGGACCATCCCCCGGGCCGCGCGGGGACCTGGGCGGCGTCGCAGGAGACGACCTCCAGGCCCATGGCGGCGAGCACGGCGCCGGCATAGGGCGCCGAAATCGCGAGGGCCGCCTCCCCTTTCAGCGGCGTCAGAGCCTGCAGCAGTTTGGCGACATCACGCGGACGCAGCAGCCATCGACCTTCGGCATACTCGATCTCCGCATCGGCGTAGGCCACCGACACCTTCGCCGGGGGCAGAAAGGCCTCGCGGCTCACCGCGCGCATGGCGTCCTGAATGCGAAGATCGGTGACATCCGAGGGGCGCACCTGACTGTCGACCATATTGTCGCGGGCGGCGGCGAAGTCGGCGCTCATGACGTCCTATTCTCTTAAAAAGTCGTCACCCGTAAGGGCGACACGCCGGGAGCTATAAGCGCTTGGCGCGGAGAGGCGCAATCGGCCGGTCACCCATGAAGGCGCGATTGCCGCGCGGGTCCCCATCTGTTAGCCAACGCCCCTTNNTCCAGGCGCGAGCGTGACCGGCAGAGCGCTATGCCGCGCCAGATCCGTAAAATATGCGTTAGCTCCAGAACCTTCGCGTCCGCGTCGTCCAAATAAGCGCCAACCATTCAGACGGTGGTGATTCCGGCCATGATCCCTTGCGTCAGACGAATGGACGGCGTTCCCGGATGGGTGATGGGTACAACCGCCGCCAAAGCGCCGACCGCGCGAAGCACGCATCGCCTTTCGATGAGCTCGCATCATGTTTGAACGCCTGTTCCAGATCAAACAGCGCGGAACCAGCCTACGCACCGAGGTTTTCGCCGGCTTCACGACGTTCTTCACCATGGCTTATATCGTGGTGGTCAATCCCTCGATCCTGGGCCAGGCGGGCATGCCCCTGGCGGGAGTGGCGGCGGCCACCTGCATCGCCGCGGGCCTCGGCAGCATCCTCATGGGGGTCATCTCCAACTATCCTCTGGCCCTGGCGCCGGGGATGGGTCTCAACGCCTATTTCACCTTCACGGTCGTCAAGGGTCTGGGCGTGCCGTGGGAAACGGCGCTCGGCTGCGTCTTCCTTTCAGGCGTCGCCTTCTTGCTGCTGACCGTGGTTGGCGCGCGCCAGATGATCGTCAACGCCATTCCCCGTTCGCTCTTCTCAGCCGTCGCCGGAGGGGTCGGGCTGTTCATTGCCTTTATAGGCTTCAAGGACGCCGGCATCATCGTCGCGAACCCCGCCACCACCGTCGGGCTCGGCGATCTCACGGCGCATAGCGTGGCCCTGTCGCTTCTGGGTCTGACCATCATCGCGGGACTGCAGGCCTGGAAGGTCAAGGGGGCCCTGCTGATCGGAATTTTGGCGACCACGGTCGGAGGCTGGCTTCTTGGGCTCGTCCATTTCGCCCCCGCGCCCTACCAACTCTCGGCCCTTTCCGCGACGGCCTTCAAACTGAACATCCCCGCGGCCCTCAGCCTGAAGGGCGCGTTCGGCGCGGCCCTGGTCGAGATCGTGTTTGTCTTCCTGTTCGTGGATCTCTTCGACAATGTCGGGACCTTGGTGGCGGTGACCAAGCGCGCGGGGTTCATCATGCCGGACGGCACGATTCCGCGCCTGAACCGGATCCTATTCGCCGATTCCATCGCCACCCTGATCGGCGCCACGGCCGGCACCAGTACAGTGACAAGCTATGTGGAAAGCGCCGCGGGGGTCGAGGTCGGGGGACGCACGGGCCTGACCAGCGTGGTGGTGGGTCTTCTCTTTCTGCTGACCTTTTTCTTCGCCCCCCTGGTCCAGGCGATTCCCGCAGCCGCCACGGCGCCGGCCCTGATCCTGGTGGGCGCCATGATGATGGGCGCCCTAGCGGAAGTGGAATGGGCCGACCCGATCATCGCCATCCCCGCCTTCCTCACCCTCATCATGATCCCCCTCACCTTCTCCATCGCGAATGGCCTCGCCTTCGGCATCACCAGCCACGCGATCCTCATTCTTGTCCGCGGCCAGGCGCGGCGGAAGGATTGGCTGGTTTTCCTGCTGGCGTTCCTCTTCACGCTCCGGTTCATCTATCTGGCGAAGTCGTGAAGCAAGTTCGCCATCGCGCGGGTCGGGAGGAACTGGCCGCGCGGTTTGCTTAAGACCCGCCGAACAGCCGTGTCATGGGAACGACACCTTTGTCCGTATCGGCCGCATGGCGAAGGTGCTCGCCAATCCCGAAGGCGTCTTCGATCGTGCGCAGCAGGGAATAGTGGTTGTAGGGCGTGTCGTCGGCGAGGCCGCGCGGTCCATGATTGGTGATCACGATGGTCGGGATGTGGCCGCCGCCGAAATTGGAGGGTGCATCGGGTGTCACGGCGCAGCACCCGCTCCGCTCGCCCCCCGCGCCTTCATCGAAGGTGAGGATGATCGCCACATTATCCCGCCCCTTCCAGGCGCCCGTCGCCTGCAGCTCCGCCACCAGGCGTCCGATTTCCGCGTCGCCCCGACGGATCAGACCCGGCTTATTGGAGGCCACGCAATCGGGCGGCACGCGCGAACCCACCAGCCCGTGCATCTCGTTGCATTGATTGGGGACGATCAGGGCGAACCTCGGCAAATGGCCAGACTTCAAGTCCGCCTCTAGCCTGTCAAAACCCACCAGATGATCCTCCCGATGAGGATCGCTCTGGACGGAGGCGAAGTTCACGAAGCCGGCGTGCTTGGCGGCGTAGAGGGCCGTCTTGGTCGTGCCGTCGTCGAGGCTGGGGTCGGAGGCGATGAAGGCAAGGGAGCCCGGCGCGGGCAGGTTTTCCAGATAGGCCTTCCAGGTCAGGCCCGCGGTGAGGAGTTGGTCGCTCAGGCCCGGTCCGTAAACCGTGTGATCGCCATAGTTCGCCTCCTTACCGGCGCCGGCGCAGGTGGGCTCGGTCGTGCCCGGTTTGCAGTACCAGGGATCATCATCATGGATGCCATTGGTATCGCCGCCGAGCAGCGCGACGTAATTGCCCTCGCTGGGATGAACCTCTCCAAAGAAACGCGTGGCATTGCCATAGGCCTTGGCGAGGCGCGCGATATTCGGGGCATCGACGCCGCCCAGAATTTGGTCGAAATCCTTGTTCTCCTCGACGATCACGAAGATGTGGGCGAAGCGCGGAACGCCCTCCAAGACTGGCGGGGCCGCCGCCGCGGCGCACGCCGCCAGGGCCATGCTCCCCGCCAGGACAGCGCCGCTGAACCACCCCCGCCACAAGACCATGCCTCGCCACTCCCAAGCTTGAACGCCCCGCCTCCTCTCAACACCAGTTCGGTGACGTTTTGCAGACAGGGGGAGTGAACGACGCCAAGAATTCGGGATCGCGCCCGCGCCTTACGCGCCCATGCCTTGCGCAACACGGCGCGCGCGGCGTAAGAGGCCGTCCCTTCGGTGATCACCCGATCCTCGGTAGCTCAGTTGGTAGAGCAGGCGGCTGTTAACCGCCGGGTCGCAGGTTCGAGTCCTGCCCGGGGAGCCACCGCTCAGTGTTCGTTAAACGATCTGGTCAAAGCCCCCGGACGGCTTTATCCGGGGCGTTCGTCAGTTCGGTATGATCGCGGCGGATCAGGACAGCGGCGGCGACTGAGCGGCCGCAGGTAAGGCGAGAGCCAAAAACAGGGCGCCGATCAGGCCCGGACCGTCAGATCGCTTGTTCATGGACGTTCACTGTTCAATATCCGAGGACCGTCGCCACCCGATGCAAGTGACCCTGCGCGACCGACTGGAAGTCGTCTTGACCTGGCGACGTCATGGCGAAGTCCACCGCGAGCGACGTGGGACCGTCCACCTTGTATGTCAGTCGAAAGCGCGCCAGCCCCCCTCCGGCTGAGCTTGTGAAAACCACCGAGCGCCCGGGGTCAATCTTGGCCTCGGTATATAGAATGACATGCCGACCATCGGTGTAGTCGGCATGCAGCGTCTCACCGGCGGCATAGATGATGATGATCTGGTCAAAGCCACCCATGGGAACGCCGCTGGCGTCTCGCACCTCCGTATGATCGCGGCGGAGCAGAACAGCGCCGCCGGCCTCTGGCGTGACCACGGAGGTTCCCCGGGCTGAGCCCCCCGTCTGCGCCACCGTGCCGTCGAAACCCGCCCAGTTCCCGACCAGAAAGCCAAGCGGCGCGAGGGCCGGCGCCAGCGGGGGCGGCGCCGGCGGGTCGGCCATGGCTGGCGAGGTCAGGCCTGGGAGGACCAAACCAACGATGACAAGAAGAGCGCTTGCGAGTCCCCTGATCATGGCGCGCTCGGCTTCGCCGTCTCCGCCGGCTTCAAATAGGTCGCCAGCCACGTATCCACCTCTTCATAGAATTTGCGGCTATCCTCGGGTTTCGTGATCCAATGCCAGGCGTCCGGCCAGACCAGCAGGCGGCTTGGAACCTTTTGACGCTGCAGCACCGACCAGGCCTCGAGGGTATTGTTGATGGGCACGCGGAAATCCCGCTCCCCAACGCTGAGCAGGATCGGCGTCTTCCAGCTCGCCGCATAGGTGATCGGGCTCTGATCATGCCAGACCGGGCTGTTCTCCCAGGGTGGGCCGCCATTGGCGAGCTCGCGGCCATAGTTGAAATCGCTCGTGCCCCACTGGCTGGTGAGATCAACTTCGCCCGCATGGCTGATCAGGCATTTGAAGCGCGTGGTGGTCGCCTCCAGCCAATAGGTCAGGTGGCCGCCATAGCTGGCGCCGGCCGCGCACATGCGTGATCCGTCAATGAAGGGATAACGGACCAGGGCCTCGTCCACCGCCTGATTGATCTCGTCGCCCGGCGTCTTGAGGGGATCGAGCTTGATCGCCTGGGCGAACTTTTCGCCAAAGGTCGTGGAGCCCGTATAGTCGGTCATCAGGACCACATAACCGGGCGCCGCCAGGAGGTGATAATTCCAGCGCAGACCGATTTGGTCGGTATTGGCCGACGCCGCCCCGCCATGGATGAAGACCAGCAGCGGATATTTCCTTTTGGGATCGAACCGCGGCGGCAGGATGACCATGTTGTGGATCGTCCGGCCCTTAGCGCTTGTGAAGGTGAAATGTTCCGGGGGCGCCCAATCTATCTTTGCCGCCGCGGCGGTATCGAATGTCGTGAGATTGACGTGGGTCTTTCCGGCCAGATCGATCCGCACCACCTCCAACGGGGAGACGGAGCTGCCATAGGCGCCGATCAGCACCGGCGCGGCCGCCTTCCCAGCAATATCCAGTGAGGTGTAGCCACCGACCTTGGGCGTGATCACCGCCCCCGGCGCGCCGCCAGCGGCGCCCATCTCATAGATGTCTTCACGACCCGAATCCGGAACGAGCAGATAGGCGGACTGACCATCTGGGGTGAGCGCATAAGCCTCCACTTCCTTGTCGAATTCGGGGGTGAGGGTCTTGGCCTCTCCGCCGCCGGGCCAGGCCAGGCGCGTCAGCCTCGAGAGGTGGTAGACCTCCTGATCCTGGGGCTCATAGGCGAAATAGAGCCATTTGCCGTCAGGGCTGAACTTCGCGCTCCGATAGCCGCCGGCCAGGGGCGTGACGACGCGCGCCTCCCCGCCGCTCGCGGGCAGGCTGTAGATATGGAAGCCGACAAAGGCGAAGGCGGCGTTCCAGGCCTCGCTGGTGGCCGTAAACAGGATCTGGCTCCCATCGGGGCTCCAGATCGGCGAGAGGCTGGCATGGGATTCCCCCTCCTCGCCGGCAAATCCCGACTGGCGGGCCAGGGCTGTCGGCGAGAGGATATCCTTTGCCTCCGCGCCGGGGTCGAGAGATTGCACGAGGATCGTGGGCTGGCGGCCGTCAAGCCACGCGTTCCAGTAGCGCACCGGGAAGTGCTCATAGACCCTCAGATTGTATTTGTGGGCCTTGTGCTCATCGGCGATCTTGATGTTGGCGGCATCGTCCAACGCGCCCGGCCAGACCAGGGATTCGAACAGGATCGCCTGCCCGTCCGGACGCCATTGGGGATCGAAGGCGCCGGTGGAAACGTGGGTGATTCTCTGGGCCTCGCCACCGTGAGCCAGATCGAGCACATAGACCTGATCGGCGGTATCCCCATCGCGCTTCGTGACAAAGGCGATACGGGTGCTGTCCGGCGACCAGACCACATCGCTTTCGGGCGCCTTGGTATTGGTGATCCGGCGCGGCGGCGCGGACCCATCGGCGGGAACGAGCCACAGGTCGCTCACGGCCTTATCGGGATCATAGGCGGGCTCGGCGACGGGGAAGACCACCCAATGACCGTCGGGGCTGACCAGAGGCTTGCCCACCCGCTTCATCAGGAACAGGGTCTCGTGAGTGAGGATTGCCTTGGCCGGCGCCGGGGCGGCGGGCGACGCGAGGATCGCCGTGGCGCAGGCCATAGCGGCGGCCATCGCCGTCAGTCCAAAGGAAAATTTCATGCACGCTCCCTCATTGTCGCCCACATCCTCATATCAAGAGCGCCGTCATGTCCACGCACGAGCCCCGTGTGAAATTAAGTCCCGTGATCTTCGCTCTGGTTATCGCCTTGGCCGCCGCTTGTGGCGCGCACGCCCAGGCCATATCCGCCCAGCCACCCCTTTTCGTGGATTGCCGCGGCGCGCCGACCGCCTCGCCGACGGTGATCCTCGAGGCCGGCGCCTTTGGGACCTCGGCGGACTGGGATCGGGTGCTGGATGATCTCTCAGCGGGCGGCCGGGTCTGCGCCTATGATCGGGCCGGCGTCGGCCGCTCGCCACCGCGCCCCGACGGGCTCGGCGTGCTGGACAAGGCGCGGGAACTGCGCGGCCTGCTGGATCAGATCGGCGAGAGCGGCCCCATCATTCTCGTCGGCCATTCCAATGGCGCGCTCTATGCCGAGGCCTTCGCCCGGCTCTATCCGGAGCGCGTCGCGGGCCTAGTCTATGTGAACGGCGTGGGGACCGATGATCTGGACTTCCCGCCCCTCATGGCGAACCTCGCCGACGAAAGGCGCCTTTCCAAGATGGCGGTGTCAGTGGCGCGTCTCGGCCTTTCGCGTCTCGTGGCCGATGAGTTGAGCGAGGGCGGCCTGAGCCCCGCGGCGGAGCGACGAAAGCGCGCGGCCCTTGAATGTCTGCGCTGCCTTGAGGTCTCGCGCGATGAAGATCGTCTGATCGTCGCGGGCCTGAAAGCCACGCGCGCTCTGCCGGATGACGTGCGGCATATTCCGACCGTGGTGATTGTCGGCGATCCCAGCCCGGATTTCGACCTGGCGCCGATCTGGATGAAGGCCGAGATCGGCCCCGCCGCGCGGGCTGATACAAGCTGGATCCTGGACGCACCGGGCGCCAGCCACGTCTCGCCCCTCAGCCGCGACAGGGCCTATGTAGACGCCGCCGTGGCCTGGTTGCGCGCGCCCTATCTCAAGGCGCCGTGACGGGGCGCGTCGCTACCAAACCCCGGTATTGGCCATGTCCTTCCAGGGCGCGGCGGGGGCGAGAGAGCCGCCCTTCTGCAGCAGTTCGATGGAAATGCCCTCGGGCGAGCGGACAAAGGCCATATGGCCGTCGCGGGGCGGGCGATTGATGGTGACGCCCTTGTCGCTCAGGCGCTGGCATGCGGCGTAGATGTCATCCACCTGATAAGCGAGATGGCCGAAGTTCCGGCCGCCGTCATAAGGCTCCGGATCCCAGTTATATGTCAGCTCCACCAGCGGCGCGCGCTGCGCCTTGGCGGCCTCCACGTCATCGGGCGCGCAGAGGAAGACGAGGGTGAAGCGACCGCCCTGATTCTCGTATCGCGACACCTCCTCCAGGCCGAGACCGCCGCAATAGAAATCGAGCGCCTTATCCAGATCGGCGACCCGAACCATCGTGTGGAGATATTTCATGGGCATGACCTTTTAGATTGAGAGTTCGAGAGAGATTTTACCCCGCCTCGGCGAGCGCGTCGTGGGGCAATCCGGTCGCATCGCCTCGAGTCTGGCGCCGCCACAGGGCGGCATATTCCGCCCGGGCGGCGATTAGTTCGTCATGGGTCCCACGTTCGACGATGCGGCCCCGGCGCAGGACGAGGATCTGGTTGGCGTCGACGATGGTGGAGAGGCGGTGGGCCACCACCAGGCTGGTGCGGCCCCGCATCACCTTGCGCAGGGTCGCCTGGATCGCCGCCTCTGTGGGGCCGTCCAGGGCGCTGGTGGCCTCATCCAGGATCAGCAGACGCGGGTTCGCCAGGAGGGCGCGGGCGATGCCCACCCTCTGACGCTCCCCGCCCGAAAGCTTCAGCCCCCGCTCTCCCACCAGGGTCTCCATTTTTTTCGGCAGGGACTCAATGAAGGGCGCCAGTTCCGCGGCGGTCGCCGCCGCCCAGACCGCCGCCGCGTCCGCCTCGGGATTGGCGAAGGCGATATTGGCCCAGAGCGTATCGTTGAACAGGGCCACATCCTGGGGCACCAGGGCGGTGGCGCGCCGCAGCTGGCTCTGCGAGACGGATCTCAGATCGACTCCGTCCAGCAGGACCGCGCCCTCCTGCGGATCGAGCAGGCGCAGGGCCAGGCGGGCGATGGTTGTCTTGCCGGAGCCGGACGGCCCCACCAGGGCGGTGGTCGTGCCCGGCGGCGTGACGAAGGAGACGCCCTCCAGGCCAGAACTCCGCGCGGTGTGCCGGAAACCCACGCCCTCGAAGCGCAGCTCGGCGCCTGACCCCTTCATCGGCGGCAGGGCTTGGGGTTGCGGCGGATCGACGATCTCCGGGGCGATAGCGCGCAGTTCGAGCATCTGCTCCATGTCGATGAAGGACTGCCGGATTTCCCTGTAGTTGGTGCCCAGGGTGAATAGCGGGCCATAGACCTGCTGGAGGATGAGAATACAGGCGGTGACGCCCCCTAGGCTCATGCGACCCGCCATAACCTCAACCCCCGCCAGGAGAATGATCGCCAGGAGGCCGAGATTCAGGACGGCGGACTGAAGGGCGTTGAGGATCTGCAGCGAACTGTTGGCCTTGACCGCGGCGCGGGCATAGTCTTCCAGGGCAACCGCATAGCGGCTGACCACCCGGTTTTCGGCGCCGAAGGACTTGATGGTCTCATAGTTCATCAGGGAATCAACGGCGAGACCGGCGGCCTTGGAGTCGGCGTCGTTTAGATCGCGGCGATGCTTGATGCGCCAATCGGTGATGGTGAAGCTGAAGATCACATAGACGACGATGGTGGCGACCGCGACCGCCGCCAGGCGCCAGTTGAAGCGCCCGGTCAGAACCCAGGCCGCCATGATCAGCTCCAAGACCGAGGGTCCCAGATTGAACACCACGCTGCGCAGCAGGAAGTCCGTCGAGCGCGCGCCCCGGTCAATGACCCGAAACAGCGAGCCCGTCTGCTTGCCCTGGTGAAAATTGAGCGAGAGAGCCAGGGAGTGGGCGAAGGTCTCGGCCGCCGACTGCGCCAGGGCCTTTTGCGAGACCGGCGTGAAGATCGCGTCCCGCACATAGGGCGTGGCCGCGGCAATGAACCTCAGCAGCACATAACCGATGACCAGGCCGGCAAAGGCGACAAAGACCGCGTGGGCGGTGAGAGCGGCCGCGCCATGGCTCCCCGGCGCATGACCCAGACTGTCGATGGCGCGGGACATCAGAAGTGGCCCCACGACCCCCGTCCACTTGCCCACGAGAACGAGCCCCAGGGCGACGGATAAACGCAGCTTAAGATGTGGCGCCTTGGAGCGCATGACGAGGCTGATGAGGTCGAGGGTAGCCCGGAAGATATCGAACTTGATGGGCGCCGCTGAGGGCGGGGCGGGGCCGCCCGGCCCGTGGGCCGACGATCTGTGATGAAAGCTCATGGGCGAATCCCCGGCTGCCCAAAGAGCAGCGTGGTCTGCAGCCCCCCGCCCGGCGGCATCCAGACGATACGCCAACCAGAGCCCAGAGGCGTGGCGGCGAAGGGGCCGCTGGCGGGCGGTTCGCCCGGCGTCGCATCCGCCTGGGCGAGGGAACTCGAGGCGCCGGCGGCCACGCGAATGTCATGGGGCCCGGGGGTCAGGGGCTCGCCCAGATCAAAGGTGAAGGCGCCCTGGGAGTCGGCGGCAACCTCCCCGGCGGCCTTGGCGTCGATGGCGAGGGATACGGTGGACCCGGCGGGCGCGTGGCCGGACACCACCGCGGCGCCCTTGCGATCAAAATCGAGAGCCGTGACCGCCAGGGTGGCGCGCGGCGGCGTCAGCATCAAGGCCCCGTCCCCGGCGCGAAGCTGAGCGGCGAGGCCCGGCGCCACCGCCAGGTATCCCTCGGCCTGAACGGCGCCGGCATCCTCCACCATGGAGAGGCTGAAGAGGCGCAGGTGCGCGGAGGGCGGCAGGCTGAGCCTCCAGACTCCCTGGGCGTCGGCCTTGGAAAACAGGCTCTGGCCGAAGGGCGAGGCCAGACGCACGCGGGAGAGGGGGTCAGCCGTTCCTTCCAGGCGTATGCGGCCAGCCGGTTCGGCGATGACCCGGGTCACGCCGGGCGGCCGCCGATAGGCCGTTTCGCCCGTGGCGGAGGCAGCCTTGGCGGGCCCATGGTCATCCCGCGCGGCGCGACGCGGCCCGCACGCCACAAGCCCGATCAGGGCTAGCGTCAAAAGGAGGGTGTCTGTTACGGCGGTTCGGATAGGGCCCGGCATGGCCTTCTATGTGGAGCGGCTCGCGACGGATGTCGATCACACAAGGCCCAGTCGGTTCCATCTGCGTCTATTGCGGATCGTCGTCCGGCGCCGATCCGGCGTGGCTGGCGGCGGCGGCGCGGCTTGGCGAAATTCTGGCCCATGCGGGGCTGCGGCTTGTCTATGGCGGCGGAGGCGTGGGTTTGATGGGGGCCTGCGCGCGGGCCGCCCACGACGCCGGGGGCAAGGTCCTGGGCGTCATTCCCCAGTTTCTTATCGGCGCTGAACGGCCCGTCACAGGCGTCGAAACGGTGGTCGTGAGCTCCATGCACGAGCGCAAAATCCGCATGTTCGACGCGGCCGACGCCTTTGTGGTCCTGCCCGGCGCCATCGGCACGCTGGAGGAAGCGATCGAGCTACTGTCGTGGCGACGCCTGGGCCTGCACGCAAAACCCATCGTCTTCTACAATCCGGGGGGCTTCTGGGACCGCCTCTTCGACCTCTTCGAGAGCTTTGTGGATCAGCATCTGGTTCCCAGATCCTTCTCCCAGTGCTGGAGCGCGGTGGAGTTCGTGGACGAGATCCTCCCGGCAATCCTGTCGTCGCCCCGGGATGTTCACGTGCCCCACCAGGTGGCGGCGCGGAGCTGACATCGTCGAAATAATCAGTCGGACACCTTATCCCGAAACCGATTCACCAAGGGATAGCGGCGGTCGCGACCGAAGGCCTTGCCGCCGATCTTGACACCCGGGGCGGACTGCCGCCGCTTATATTCCGAGGCGTAGAGAAGGCGCTGCACCCGCTCCACCGTGTCGCGCCCGTGACCGCGCGCGACGATCTCGTCCAGGCTCGCCTCTTCCTCGACAAGGCCGAAGAGGATGGCGTCAAGCTCCTCATAAGGCGGCAGGCTGTCCTGATCGGTCTGGTCCTCGCGCAGCTCCGCCGAAGGCGGCTTGGTCAGGATGCGGGGCGGAATAGGGGCGTCGGAGCCGCCAAAGGGCGCATGGGCGTTACGCCAGGCGCAGATCTCATAGACCTCGACTTTGTAGAGATCTTTCAGAACGTTATAGCCGCCGCACATGTCGCCATAGAGCGTGGCGTAGCCCACCGCCATCTCCGACTTGTTACCGGTGGTGAGGAGCATCAGGCCCCGCTTGTTGGACATGGCCATGAGGGTCACGCCGCGGATGCGCGACTGCAGATTTTCCTCCGTGACGTCCGGCGGGAGGCCCACAAATTCGACCGCCAGCATGTCGCCGAAAGCCTCCACCGCAGGGGCGATGGGAATCTCATCAAGCCGCACGCCGATCGCCGCGGCGCCCGCGGCCGCGTCCTCCAGGCTCTCGGCGCTGGTATATTTCGAGGGCATCATGATCGCGCGCACCCGGTCCGGGCCCAGAGCGTCGACGGCCACCACCAGGGAAAGCGCCGAGTCCACGCCGCCCGAGAGGCCCAGGATGACGCCTGGAAAGCCCGTCTTGGTCACATAGTCGCGCAGGCCCAGAACCATGGCCCGGTAGCTTTCCTCCGGACCGGAGGGCCATGGCGTCATGGGCGCTTCGACGCAAAGCCAGCCTGACGCCTCTCGACGCCATGTGGAAAGGGCCAGCGCCGTCTCGAAGGTGGGGAGGCTCATGCACAGGTCGCCATCGGCCTGCAAGGCAAAGGAGCCGCCGTCAAAGACCAGCTCATCCTGGCCCCCCACCTGGTTGACATAGATCATCGGCAGGCCCGTCTCCGCCACCCGGGCCTTGGCGACGGCGGTGCGCTCCTCATCGGCGGTGCGACGAAACGGCGAGCCATTGGGCACAATCAGAATTTCGGCGCCCGAAGCTTTCAGCCGGCGGCAGGGCTCGGGGCCCCAGATGTCCTCGCAGATGGGGACGCCCAGCTTGACGCCACCCAGATCAAACAGGGCCGGCGCCTCCCCGGGGGCGAAGATCCGCTTCTCATCGAAGACCCCGTAATTGGGCAGGTCCATCTTGAATGAGAGCCCCCTCACCTCGCCCCCCGCCAGCAGCGCCACGGCGTTGTGCGGTCGGCCTTCGGGCCCCGGCCAAAGGAGCGTGATCAGGGCCGCGCAGCTCTTAGCGGTCTCGGCGGCCAGACGCGCCAGGGCGTCCTGGCAGGCGCGCACCACCGCGGGTTTCAGGGCCAGATCCTCAGGCGGATAGCCAATGAGAAAGAGCTCGGAAAAGACCGCCAGATCAGCGCCCTTCCGGGTCGCTTCGGCCAAGAGGCTCCGGGCCAGCGCCTCATTGCCGGCGACATCGCCCACCGTGGGGTTGGCCTGGATCGCGGCGACAACGAGGCGGTCGGACATGGTCATAACTTAGGGCCGCTTAACCGCCCGCGCTAAGCCGGTGCGCCCACTCAATCGTCGCGATGGACCCGCTCGCGGCGTTCATGGCGCTCTTGGGCTTCGAGACCCAGGGTGGCGATGGGACGGGCTTGAAGGCGCGCGAGGCCAATGGGCTCCCCGGTCTCTTCGCAATAGCCATAAACGCCATCCTCGATACGCCGCAGGGCCTCATCGATCTTTGAAATCAGTTTGCGCTGCCGATCCCGGGTGCGAAGCTCCAAAGAACGATCCGTCTCCGAGGATGCGCGATCAGCGATATCGGGATGATTTTCTGTTTCAGTCTGAAGATGACTCACGGTTTCCCGCGATTCGCGCAGGATATCTTCTTTCCAGGTCAGCAGTTTATTCTTGAAATATTCCAACTGCCGCTCGTTCATAAACGGCTCGCCGTCGGTCGGCGTGTATTCCGCGTCTAAAACTTGAACCGAAGATGACCCCATTACTGTTTCACCTGGTTGCACCCACACCCCCACGGCGATGGTGAGAGCCGCGCTTACAACAAAAGGCCTTGGGGCGGCAATGCGGCGCGCGCGTGTCGTTACGAAACGATCAGACTTGTGGCGCCCAGAGCATTCGCGGCCGGGCGATTTGGCGCAGCGGTCAAGCGGTGATACCTGCCGCGCCGGGGCCGGATCTGGGCCAGACGCGGGAGAGATGAATGAAGGCGGCATGGCTTCTGGCGACGGTGTTCACCTTCGGCGCCGCGGGCGCGGCGGGCGCGGCCCCAGGGCTTCTAGGCTTTTCGCCGGCGGGCTCCACCGCCGAGTTGACCCTTGAGGCCAAGTTCGACGCGGACCTCTCGGCCGACGCCATCCGCGAGCGCCTCAAGTTCATGTCCTATCTGCCCAATCAGGTCGGCTCGCCCCATGACAAGGCGAATGCCGACTATGTCCTCGCCAAGTTCAAGGAATGGGGCTGGGACGCGCATATCGAGGTTTTCAAGGTGCTCTACCCCACGCCCCGCGAGGAGTCCCTCACGCTCCTGGGCGACCAGCCCTTCACCGCGACCCTCACCGAGCCCGCGATCCCCGGCGATGAAAGCTCCGCGCGCCAGACCGGCGGCCTGCCCGCCTATCTGGCCTTTGGCGGCGAGGGCGATGTCACCGCGCCCCTGGTTTACGTCAATTACGGCATGCCCGCGGACTATGAGGACCTGGCGCGCCTAGGCATCGATGTGAAGGGCAAGATCGTCATCACGCGATATGGCGGCGGATGGCGGGGCCTTAAACCCAAGCTCGCCTATGAACACGGGGCGGTGGGCTGCATCATCTATTCCGACCCGGCCGATGACGGCTATGGCGCGGGCGATGCCTATCCCAAAGGCGCCCTTAGGCCGGAGCGGGGCCTTCAGCGCGGCTCGGTCCTCGACATGCCCATGCAGGCAGGCGATCCCCTGACCCCGGGCATCGGCGCGGTGGAGGGCGCGCCGCGGATTGATCGCGCGGACGCCAAGACCATTCTCAAGATCCCCGG
>PLFA01000111.1:0-1057 GCA_003136615.1 Caulobacteraceae bacterium
AGGCCAGGAAGGCGCGCTCCGCGTGGTTCATGCCGGGGATCGGCGCGCGCAGCACTTGGTCGAAGACCAGATCGGCGCGGTGATCGGGGTGGAGCAGGGCGCCGAACTCCGCCAGGCGGCAGGCCGCGGCGATCAGCACCGGCTCATTCGAGAGTGAATCCTGGTACGCCTGCGCCGTNNCGCGGACGCCGAACATCGGCTCGAGCTTGGCGAAGGCCGGGCCAAGCCAGGTCTCCAGCGCCACGCCAAGGGCCTCCGCCACTTCATAACGACCGCCCATGGAGGCGCAGCCCTCGACCAGGGGATCGCGCGCGCGGATCGCCGGGTCCATGGCGCCGAACAACAGGCCTTCACGCAGGCCATAGGCCGACATCACCACGCTCTGGATATCGAGCCGATCGACCAGGGTCTCCAGCACCACAGCCGCGTGCGGCAGGCCCTCGCCGCGCCGCCGCGAGATGCCCTCCATCCGCTCCAGGGAGCTGCGCGACTGCTGGCTGATGAAACGCGCCGCGCTCAGCGCCTCCGCCCGTCCGAGTTCATACTGATGGACGATGCCCAGCGGATAGTCCGACATCCGCATGTGCAGCAGGGCCAGATTACGCCAGGCGCCGCCGACGGCGTTGAGAGTGGCGACACTGAATTCCTTGGCGATCGGATCCAGCGCCCGACGCGTCGCGGCGCGCACCCTGTCGGAGTTGAACGGGCCGCTCACGCCCAAGGCGAAGGGACCGAGTGGCAGGGTGACGCCGGCGCCGGGCTCGCCGTCCGTCAACAGGGTCAACTCAAGGCTGCCGCCGCCCAGATCGCCGACAAGGCCGGAGGAGTGAGGCGCGCCAGCCAGGACGCCCAAGGCCGCGTAGCGGGCTTCCTCCGCGCCGGACAGCACCCGCAGTTGCAGTCCCGCTTCCTCCCGCACCTGGCGACAGAAATCCGGCCCATCCTCGGCGTCGCGGATCGCCGCGGTGGCGACGGCGAAAACGCGCTCGGGCTTGGCGTCGTCCAGCAGGGCGCGGAAGCGGACGAGGGCGACCAGGGCGCTGGCCACGCCGGATGG
>PLFA01000111.1:1071-14206 GCA_003136615.1 Caulobacteraceae bacterium
CCGACGTCGATGACGGCGGCGTCCACGCGGTTATGGCTATCGCCTGAGGCCGACATGCTCGAACGCCCGAGGCAAGTCCTTCACCTTATGTCCGCGGCCCGAAAGCGAGGGATTGGTCATGAAATAGTTGTGCGCGGAGAAGGCGCCTTTCCGGTTCCAACCGGGGCTTCGCCGATAGCCGCGNNTGCGCGGCATCCAGTCGGCCGAGCTTATGAACACCCGCGTCTCGCCGGACGGCATGGATTTGCCGTTGGCGAAGGCGGCGATGCGGGCGTGCTCCAGAAACCGGCCAATGATGCTCTTCACCCGGATATTGGCCGAGAGCCCGGGAATCCCGGGGCGGAGGCAACACACCCCCCGCACCACCAGATCGATGGACACGCCGGCGCAGCTCGCCTCATAGAGGGCGTCGATGATCTCGACATCCACCAGGGCGTTCATCTTGGCCCAGATGGCGGCGGGTTTTCCCGCGCGGGCGTTCTCCGCCTCGGCGCGGATAAGGCGCAGCAATTCCTTCTTCAGGCTGACCGGAGAATAGCAGAGTTTTTCCAGCTTGGGCGGCTTGGCATAGCCAGTGATGTAATTGAAAAGCTTACCGGAATCGCGCCCCAGGGCGGCGTCCGTCGTGAACAGAGACAGGTCGGTGTAAATCTTCGCCGTCACCGGGTGATAATTGCCGGTGCCATAGTGGGAATAGGTGCGAAGCCCGTCGCCCTCTCGGCGCACGACCAGGGATAGCTTCGCGTGGGTTTTATATTCCATGAAGCCGAAGACGACATAGACCCCAGCGCGCTCCATATCCCGGGCCCATTTGAGATTGGCCTCCTCATCGAACCGGGCCTTGATCTCCACCACCGCGGTGACGTTCTTGCCGTTCTCGGCCGCCTCGATGAGGGCGGCGACGATGGGGCTGTTTTTCGAGGTGCGGTAAAGGGTCTGCTTGATGGCGATGACATTGGGATCGCGGGCGGCCTGAAGCAGGAACTGAACCACCACGTCGAAGCTCTCAAAGGGGTGGTGGACGAGGATGTCCTTCTCGCGAATGGCGGCGAAGCAATCCCCGCCATGGTCGCGGATCCGCTCGGGGAAGCGCGCGGTGAAGGCCTTGAACTTGAGCTCGGGTCGGTCGGCGGGAATGAGCTGGTCGAACTGGGCGAGGCCGAGCTTGCCGTCGATGGCCACGGCGTCGGCGTCATCGGCGTCCAGGCCGTCGATGATGAACTGGCGCAGATCCTCCGGCATGGAGGCCTCGATCTTGATGCGGACGACCGAACCCATGCGCCGGCGCTTCAGCCGCGCCTCGAATTCCCGCACCAGATCCTCCGCCTCTTCCTCGATCTCCACATCGGAGTCGCGGATGATGCGGAACAGGCCCTGACCGAGGACCTCGCAGCCCGGGAAGAGCTTATCCATGAAGAGCGCGAGGAAGGTCTCAAGCGCCAGGATCCGCCGCTCTGACTTGCGCCGGCCGGTGCGGGTCTGGGGCAGGGTCCAGAAGCGGGCGATCTGGGTGGGGATGGGGGCCAGGGCGTAGAATTCGGTGTGGTCCGCGCGGCGGCGCAGTTTGAGCGCCAGGGCGAAGCCCAGATTGGGAATGAAGGGAAAGGGGTGGGCCGGATCGATGGCGAGCGGCGTCACCACCGGGAAGATGTGATCCATGAACAGGGCCTCGGCCGCCGCGCGATCGGCGCCAGTGACCTCAGCGGCCTCCATGAGGCGCAGGCCCTCGGCGGTAAGTTCGGCGCGCAGGCCTTGGAGCACGCTTTGCTGCATGGCCATGAGACGGCTGGTCTGGGCGTCGATCTGGACGAGCTGCTCGCTGGGGGAGAGGCCATCCTGGCTCAAGACCCGCACGCCCTCACGGACCTGGGCTTTGAGGCCGGCGACGCGGACCATGTAGAACTCGTCGAGGTTATTGGCCGAGATGGAGACGAAGCGCAGGCGCTCCAGCAGCGGGTGGCGGGGGTTCGTGGACTCCTCCAGCACCAGCTCGTTGAAGGCGAGCCAGGAGAGTTCGCGATTGATGAAGCGCTTCGGGGAGCTGGCCAGCAGGTTGCGGGCGCGGGGGGCGCTCTCTTCGGGCGCGGTTTCGAGGTCAATCTCGACCGCAAATTCCGGCGTCTCTTGCGGCATGCTCATGGATGCGCGCGATAGCACATCTTTAGAGGGAAAGCTTTGGCGTCGTGCGGTCATTATTCTCCTCCCCCGCTTCGGCGGGGGAGAAAAGGGAGGAGCCCCACCCTCACTCGTCGCCCAGAACCTCGCGCACGAGCTCTCGCGTGATGTTGCGTTTTTCGGCGGCGGCGGCGGCGTCGATGCGCTGGACGACGGCGAGGGCGGCGGGGGCGGAGCGTTCGATGCGGCGCATGAGATAGTCGAGAACGGATCTCGGCGGCACGAGGTTTCGCTCGCGAAAGAACTTATCCAGCATGCCGCCCAGGACCACATCGTCCGGGCTCTGAAGATCGGCCACCATCAGGGCGTTGAGGCGTGAGCGCAGGTCTGGGAGGTCGGTGCGCCAGGCCCGGGGCGCCGTGCGAGCGGTCAGCAGCAGGGACGCCCCCGGGTCGGTGCGGCTGATGACGTGGAAGAGGGTTTCATCGGCGGCTTCCGCGTCCACGTCTTCGAGGAGAACCGGCAGGCCGGGGGGAATCGCCGCTTCGGTGAGGGTCCGTGCATTGGCCACCACGGCGCCGACGCGCATGGCCCAGAGTGTCGCCAGATGGGTCTTTCCCGATCCCTCCGGGCCGATCAGGGCCAGCCTTCCGTCCGGCCAGTTCGGCCAGGCGTCGATCAGCGCGAGGGCGTCGGCGTTGCAGGCCGAGACAATGAAGTTAGCGCGATCGTGCGGCCACGGCTGATCAAGAGCCAGGCGCTGTTGGGTGTTCGGACGAGGATGTCCGTCGGAAAAGCTCACAAAGGTTAAATATCGCGAATCGGCGCGCGTGTGAAATCGGGCAGGTGACGCGCACAGACAACGGCGCCAAGAAGGGCAACGGCGCCAAGAAGGGGCGCGTTTAAGAATAGTCCAGGGAGCGCTTCGCCATGCACCGTCGCCATCTTCTCTTGGGCGCGTCCGGCCTGATCGCGGGGGGGCTGGCCCTTCCGGCCCTGGCCCAGGCGCCCTCCGCCGCCTTGCTGGCCGCCATCAACAGCCCGGTTCGGTCCCCGAAGAACACGGTTCGTGACACATACAGACATCCGGCGGAAACCCTCGCTTTCTGGGGCGTGAAGCCGAACATGACCATCGTCGAGGTGCAGCCCTCCGGCGGATATTGGACCGAAATCCTCGCGCCCTATCTCAAGGCCGGCGGCGGAAGCTACATCGCGGCCACCAGCGGCGATCCGACAGCTTTCAAGACGAAGTTCGCCGATGCGGCTGTGTGGGGCGAGATCACGGTGACCAAGCTCTTCGCCGGCCCCATCGCCCCGGCCGCCAGCGCCGACATGGTGATCACGGCGCGCAATCTGCACGATTGGCTGGTCCCCGCGAGCGCCCTGGAGACGGCCCTCACCGAGTTTCACGACGCTCTGAAGCCGGGTGGTATTCTGGGCGTGGAGGAACACCGCTCGGACCCCAAGCCCATGCTTACCGACGCCAGCGACGGCTATATGACGACGGCCTGGGTGGTCGATACGGTAGACAAGGCGGGATTCAAACTGGCCGCGCGCTCGGAGATCAACGCGAACCCGAAGGACGACAAGGACCATCCGTTCGGCGTCTGGACCCTGCCGCCGACCTTGCGGTCGCACCTCAAGGATAAGCCGACACCCGCCGACTATGACGCGGCGAAATATGTGGCCATCGGCGAGAGCGACCGGATGACGCTGCGCTTTGTGAAGGCCTGAGGAGGATCACGGTCATGGGAAAAACGGAGAAGGCGGGGCTCTCCACCGCGCGGCTGGCGCGGCTCGATGAGGTGATGAAGACCCGCTATGTGGACAGCGGGCAGCTGCCCGGCCTGATCACCCAGGTCTTTCGACGGGGCGAACTGGTCCATACGGGCATGTCCGGCCACATGGATCTGGAGCGCGGCAAGCCCATGGCGGAGGACGCCATCTTCCGCATCTATTCCATGAGCAAGCCGATCACGGCGGTGGCCCTGATGATGCTCATGGAGGAGGGGGCCATCGGGCTGGATGACCCCGTGGCGCGCTATATCCCGTCCTGGAAGAAGCTTGGGGTCTATGCCAGCGGCATCCCGACGCTGATCTCCAGCCAGCCGCCCGGTTTCATGACGACGCCGGTGGAGCGGCCGATGAAGGTCGTCGATCTGGTGACCCACACGTCGGGCCTGACCTATGGGTTCATGATGCGCACCAGCGTCGATGCGGCCTACCGGCGCTTGAAAATCAACGACTTTCAGACCCCGGGCGGCCTTACGGAAATGATGGAGCAGCTCTCGACCCTGCCTCTGGAGTTCTCGCCGGGGACGGCCTGGAACTACTCGGTCTCCATCGATGTGATGGGCTATCTGGTGGAAAAGCTTTCCGGCCAGAGCTTTGGGAGTTTCCTGGAGGAGCGGCTGTTCAAGCCCCTGAAGATGGCGGACACGGGATTCTTCGTGCCGCCGGAGAAGCTGGCGCGCTTCACCTCCTGCTATCAGCCTGCGCAGGGCGGGGGCCTGAAGCTTCAGGATGACGCGCTCGCCAGTACCTATGACCACCCTCCGCCCCTGGAATCCGGCGGCGGCGGCCTCGTCTCCACCACCCACGACTATATGCGCTTCTGCCGCATGATGTTGAATGGCGGGGAGCTGGAGGGCGCGCGGATCCTCAGCCCCAAGACGGTAGAGCTTTTCAGCCGCAATTTCCTCCCCGACGACCGGGAGGTTATGGAGATGTCGACGCCCGGGAGTTTCAGCGAATCCAGCTATGCGGGAGTGGGTTTCTCTATCGGCTGCGGGGTCAATGTGGATGTGGCGCGCACCCGACTGCCCGGCACGGAGGGCGAATATTTCTGGGGCGGCGCGGCCTCGACAGCCTTCTGGATCGACCCGCTGGAGGAACTGGCCGTGGTTTTCATGACCCAGGTCATCGGGGCCGATGCGCGCCTGACCCTGCGCCGGGATTTACGGACCCTGGTCTATTCGGCGATGACGGAGAGCTATGGGTGAGGCGGCTCAACCGCTTGCGGTCGCGCTGATTCTTTCCTAACCCGCGCCCATGCTTGATGATCTGAAGACCAACAACCGCCAGTGGGCGCAGCGGAAGCTCGCCGGTGACCCCGGTTTCTTCAAGCGGTTGGAGGGGCAGCAGAGCCCGGACTATCTGTGGATCGGCTGTTCGGACAGCCGAGTGCCCGCGAACGAGATCGTGGGGCTGGATCCCGGCGAGCTGTTCGTCCATCGCAATGTGGCCAATCTCGCCCCGCCCCAGGACGCCAATTATCTCTCGGTCCTGCAGTTCGCCGTGGATGTGCTGAAAGTGAAGCATGTTCTGGTCGTGGGCCATTATGGCTGCGGCGGGGTCAATGCGGCTGTGGATGGCGAGCGGCGAGGTCTCGTGGATCACTGGCTGCACCCGATCCGCGAGGTGGAGCATGACCACCGGGAGGAACTCGACGCCTTGAGCGGGACAGCGCGGGCCAATCGGCTCTGTGAGCTGAATGTAATCCGTCAGGTGCGCAATGTGGCCTCCGACGTCTTCGTGCAGGACGCCTGGGCGCGTGGTCAGTCGCTCATAGTGCATGGCTGGGTCTATTCCATCGCCAATGGGCTGGTGACGGACCTGGGCGTGAGCGTCGATAGCCTGGGGGGCCTGGATAAGCTGCGCTGAACGGGGCCATATGGTCCTCTGATGCCGCGCCTTTCCACCGCCATCGACCGTTACGGGGAGAGCTTTGCTCGCAACCGCGAGGTCAATCTGGCCCTCAGCCAACGGCTGCGCGAGGCGGTCGCCACGGCCGCCCTAGGGGGGCCGGCTGAATCCCGGGATCGGCACACGGCGCGGGGTAAGCTCCTGCCACGGCAAAGAGTGGAGCGCCTTCTCGACATCGGTTCACCCTTTCTGGAGATCGGCCAGCTCGCCGCTCACGGCCTCTATAACGGCGAGGCGCCTGGGGCGGGCCTGATCGCGGGGGTGGGGCGGGTGTGCGGGCGGCTGTGTCTGATTATCGCCAATGACGCCACGGTGAAGGGCGGCGCCTATTTTCCGATGACCGTGAAGAAGCATCNNGCCATGCAGAACCATCTTCCTTGCGTCTATCTGGTGGATAGCGGCGGGGCCAATCTGCCGCATCAGGCGGAGGTGTTTCCCGACCGGGAGCATTTTGGCCGGATCTTCTTCAATCAGGCGCGGATGAGCAGTCTCGGCATTGCTCAGATCGCCTGTGTCATGGGCTCCTGCACGGCGGGCGGGGCCTATGTGCCGACCATGAGCGATGAGACGGTGATCGTGCGGGGCCAGGGGACGATCTTCCTGGGCGGTCCCCCACTCGTAAAGGCGGCCACGGGGGAGATCATCAGCGCCGAGGAACTGGGCGGGGCCGACACCCACGCACGGCGCAGTGGGGTCGTGGATCATGTGGCGGAGGATGACGAAGACGCGCTTCGGATCGTGCGGGGGATCGTGCGCAATCTGGGCCGGTCCGCGGCGTCGCTGGCCCTGGATGTGGCGGAGCCCGAGGCGCCGGCCTATGCGCCTGACGATCTCTACGGGATCATCCCGTCGGATGTGAGGGCGCCCTATGAAGTGCGCGAGGTGATCGCGCGGATCGTCGATGGCTCCAGGTTCGATGAGTTCAAGGCCCTCTATGGCGCGACCCTGGTCACGGGTTTCGCGCGGATCTGGGGCTATCCCGTGGCGATCCTGGCCAATAATGGGGTGCTGTTTTCCGAGAGCGCGCTGAAGGGCGCGCATTTCATCGAGCTGGCATGCCAGAGGGGCATTCCGCTGATTTTCCTGCAGAATATCTCCGGCTTCATGGTGGGGTCTCGCTATGAGTCGGGGGGCATCGCCAAGGATGGCGCCAAGCTGGTGACGGCGGTGGCCTGCGCGGAGGCGCCCAAGCTAACGGTGCTGATCGGCGGGTCTTTCGGGGCGGGAAATTACGGCATGTGCGGGCGGGCCTTTTCGCCCAGGTTCCTGTTCAGCTGGCCCAATAGCCGGATCAGCGTCATGGGGGGCGAGCAGGCGGCCAGCGTTCTGGCGACGATCCGGCGTGACGGCTTGGAAGCGCGGGGGGCGGGGTGGAGCCCAGAGGACGAGGCCGCGTTTAAGGAGCCTATTCGCGCGCGGTATGAGGCCGAGGGCGATCCTTATTACGCCACGTCTCGGCTCTGGGATGACGGGATCATTGATCCGGTTCAGACCCGGGACGTGCTGGGTCTGTCTCTGGGCGCGGCCTTGAACGCGCCGATACCCGCCACGCGCTTTGGCGTATTTCGAATGTAACGGCGGGGGCTGACCAAAGAAGGATGACTCACATGATCAATCCCATCGCCGATCCCGTTCTGGAGATCGTGGATACCGACAGCCAGTCGACCCTCGTGCGGTTGGAGGCCTCGGCCGCGGGAGTCGCCACGGTGTTGATCAATCGGGCGGACAAGAAGAACGCCTTCAACGACGAGGTGATTGCCGCCCTCGACCAAGCCTTCGAGACGCTGGAAGCGGCGGACGGGGTGCGGGTGGTGTTCTTGCGCGGGGAGGGTGGGACCTTTTCGGCGGGGGCGGATCTGGGCTGGATGAAACGGGCTGCGGACCACACCGAGGGGGACAACCGCGAAGACGCCCTGAACATGGCCAAGATGCTTAAGCGCCTGCACGATTTGCCGATGCTCACCGTGGCCCTGGTGGAGGGCGCGGCCTTTGGCGGCGGGGCGGGGCTGGTGGCGGCCTGCGACATGGCGATCGCCGTGAAGGATGCACGGTTCGCCTTTTCGGAAGTGAAGCTTGGCCTCGTGGCGGCGACGATCAGCCCCTATGTGGTCAGGGCCATCGGCGCGCGGCGGGCGCGGGCTCTGTTCGCGACGGGCGCGGTTTTTGACGCCGAGGCGGCCCGGCATTTTGGCCTGGTGGATCAGGTGGTCGAAGACGCCGTGGCGCTTGAGACGGCGCGGGACGCCCTTGCGGCCGAGGTCATGGCCTGCGCCCCCGGCGCTGTCGGGGAGTCCAAGCGCCTGGTGGATCACGTGACCGGCCGCGCGATCGACCATGGCCTGATGACCGAGACCGCCCATTGGATCGCCCGGGTGCGGGTGGGACCAGAGGCGCAGGAGGGCGTCGCGGCCTTCCTGAACCACACGAAACCCGGCTGGGCGGGGTAGTGCCGCCTATCCGCGCGCTGCTGGTCGCCAATCGCGGGGAGATCGCCCGGCGGATTTCGCGCACGGCGAGGCGGATGGGGATCCGCGTCATTGCGGTCTATTCGGAAGCTGACGCCGCCGCGCCTCATGTTCGGGAGGCCGACGCGGCCGTCTGCATCGGGCCTCCCAGCGCGGCGGAGAGCTATCTGCGCGGCGGGGCCATCCTGGAGGCGGCGCGGGAGTCCGGGGCCGACGCCATCCATCCGGGCTATGGTTTCCTGTCGGAGAACGCGGCCTTCGCGCAGGCGGTCATGGATGCGGGCCTGATCTGGGTGGGCGCGCCGCCGACGGCGATCCTGGCCATGGGCCTGAAGGATGCCGCCAAGCGGCTGATGATCGCGGCGGGCGTCCCCGTTACGCCGGGCTATCTGGGGGAGGATCAGTCACCGGAGCGGCTGGACGCAGAGGCCGAGGCCATTGGCTGGCCCGTGCTGATCAAGGCCGTGGCCGGCGGCGGCGGCAAGGGCATGCGGGCGGTTCATAGCCGCGCCCACTTTGCCGAATCGCTGGAGAGCGCCCGGCGGGAGGCCGCCTCGGCCTTTGGGGATGACAACGTGCTGCTGGAGAAGCTGATCGCCGCGCCGCGGCATATCGAAGTTCAGATCTTCGCCGACACACAGGGCCAGGTCGTTCACCTTTTCGAGCGGGACTGCTCCCTGCAACGCCGCCACCAGAAGGTCATCGAGGAAGCCCCCGCGCCCGGCATGGACGGCGCCACCCGGGCCGCCATAACTGTCGCGGCCACCAAGGCGGCGGCGAGCGTGGGGTATTTGGGGGCGGGGACCGTGGAGTTCATCGCCGATGGGTCCGAGGGGCTCCGGGCGGACCGTATCTGGTTCATGGAGATGAACACGCGTCTGCAGGTGGAGCATCCGGTCACCGAGGCGGTCACGGGGCTCGATCTGGTGGAATGGCAGTTACGCGTGGCGGCGGGGGAACCGCTGCCCCTGGCCCAGGACGAGATCACGCTATCTGGCCACGCCATGGAGGCGCGCCTCTATGCCGAAGATCCGGCGCGGGGCTTTTTGCCCAGTATCGGAAGTCTGGAGCATCTGCGCCTGCCGGACTTTGTGCGGGTGGATAGCGGTGTGGAGCAAGGCGGCGCCGTCACCCCCTTTTATGATCCCATGATCGCCAAGCTGATCGCCCACGCCCCCACGCGGGAGGCGGCGGCGGCGGAGCTGGCGCGCGCGGCAAGGGCCGTCGAGATTTGGCCGGTGAAGACCAATGCGGCGTTTCTGGCCGGCTGCGCCAGCGATGTTGATTTCATCGCCGGCCGGATCGATACGGGCTTCATCGCGGCGCGGATCGAGACTCTGACCCAGGCGCCGGAGGCCGTGGCCCCGCGGGAAGCGGTGGGCGCGCTTGATCAAACGAACCCCGCGAGCGTCGATCCCTCCTGGCCCTGGACGCCCGGAACCGGCGCGACAGGTTTTCGGCTGAATGCCGCCCCGCGGACCACGGTAGACGCGCGCTGGGATGGGGCGCTGATGGCGCTGGATTTTGCGATCACCGCCAGGGGCCGCTTTCTGCGATCGGCTGAGGACGAAACCGTCATTCTCTTTGCCGGCGGCGCGGCCCATAGCCTAAGCCGAAGCGGCGGTTCGGGGGCGGGACGCTCCGGCGCCGTCGTCGACAAGCTGATCCGCACGCCCATGCCGGGACGTATCACCCGTCTGGCGGTGGAGTTGGGCGCCAAGGTCAGAGCCGGCCAGACCCTTGTGGTGCTGGAGGCCATGAAAATGGAGCACGCCCTGACCGCGCCGGCGGACGGGGTCGTGATCGCGGTCCACGTGGCCGAGGGCGATCACGCGGCGGAGGGGTTTGAGGTGGTTGTTCTGGACTATACGGGCGGCGAGGAGTCGTGACGCTGCATCTGGTGAAGCTGTGCGTGGGCTGCGACACGGTGGAGGAGCTTGTGGCGTGGCAGCGCCAGATGGGCGTCCCCGGCAAGCCATGGATCCTGCGCACCCGCCAGACGCCGCGCCTGGCCGATCAGCTTATCGACGGCGGCGCGCTCTATCGGGTGTTCAAGGGCGCCATTCTCTGTCGCCAGAGAATTCTGGCCGTGACCTGCGTGCAGGCCGAGGGCCAGAAGCGCTGCGAGATCACGCTCGATCCAACGCTCGTGCTCACCGTCCCCACGCCCCGGCGCCCCTTCCAAGGCTGGCGCTATCTGGGCGCCGACGACGTTCCGCCGGACCTTGCGGATGAGGCGGATGGTGGGGCCTTGCCCCCGGACCTGGCGCGGCGCTTACGGGAAGCGGGGGCCTGGTAGGGGCGGTTTCTAAGCCGCTACAAACCCCTGCAGTCCCGCCGCGATCTCCCGCACCCGCTTGGGGCCGCCGAGGAGTTGGCGGTCCAGCCCGACGCGCTTGAAGGCGAAGTGGAGACCCAGAAGGTCGGTGATTCCCATGCCGCCGTGGACCTCGGTCGCCGTGCGGGCGATGAAGCGGCTGACCTCCGACAGGTGAGCTTTCGGCGAAGGCCGTGTGTCGTGGTGAATAGGCGAGGTCCATGAGCCAGCGCATACGCGCCGACATCCAATTGGGCTAGACTGACGCGAAGTCACTTGAGGGGAGATAATGCGTATGACCGAGA
Source organism: Caulobacteraceae bacterium (assembly GCA_003136615.1). Classification (GTDB taxonomy): domain Bacteria; phylum Pseudomonadota; class Alphaproteobacteria; order Caulobacterales; family Caulobacteraceae; genus Acaudatibacter. Next base: position 11,979 of record PLFA01000111.1, read on the forward strand.
CCCTGACCGCGCCGTCGAAACTCATCCCCCTTGAGGTCGCCGCGACCGTCATCTCGCCCAAGGCCTATGCCGAGGATACGGGGCTGCACGAGGCGTTCCGCTGGCTGCGCGCCAATATGCCGCTCGCCAAGGCCGAGATCGAGGGGATCAACCCCTTCTGGATCGTCACGCGGCACGCGGACATTCTGGAGATCAGCCGGCAGAACAGCCTGTTTCACTCAGGCGACATGGCGACGACCTTCACCACCCTCGAAGGCGACCGGATCGTTCGCAAGATGACGGGGGGGAGCCCGCACCTCGTGCGGACCCTGGTTCAGATGGACGCGCCGGACCATCCCAAGCACCGCCTGCTCACCCAGTCCTGGTTTCTGCCCCAGAACATCCGTCATCTGGAGGCGCGCATCCGCGAGATCGCCAGGGCTCATGTGGACCACATGGCCTCCCTCGGGGGCGAATGCGATTTCGTGAAAGACGTGGCCCTGACCTTCCCCTTGCGGGTGATCATGGAGATCCTGGGCGTGCCGCCGGAGGACGAGCCGCGGATGCTGAAGCTCACCCAGGAGCTCTTTGGCGCCGCGGACCCTGAGATGCAGCGTTCGGTGGAGGGCGGCGAAACGGTTGCGGCGAACAACATGGCCGCGCTGCAGGCCGTGGTGGCTGACTTCTTCATGTATTTCAAAGGGATTACCGACGCCCGCAAGGCCGCGCCGGGTCGTGACCTGGCGAGCGTCATCGCCAATGGGGTCATCGATGACACCCCGATCAACGACTTCGAGGCCATGAGCTATTATGTCATCGTCGCCACCGCCGGCCACGACACGACGTCCTCGTCCACGGCGGGCGCCATATGGGGCATGTGCCAGTATCCCGAGGCCTTCGCCCAGGTAAAGGCTGACCCTTCGCTCATTCCAGGCCTGGTGGATGAGGCGATCCGCTGGATCACGCCTGTGAAGCATTTCATGCGCTCGGCCACCGAGGATGCGGAGATCGCCGGTCGCCAGATCGCCAAGGGGGACTGGCTGATGCTCTGCTATCCTTCAGGCAATCGGGACGAGGCGGTATTTGAGGATGCCGACCGGTTCGACCCGACGCGAAACCCAAACCGGCATATCGCTTTTGGCTATGGCGCCCATCTGTGCCTCGGTCAGCATCTGGCCAAGATGGAGATGCGCATCCTGTTCGAGGAACTGATGCCGCGGCTCAAGTCCCTGGAATTCGCCGGGACACCGGCCCGAGCCGAGGCGGCCTTTGTCGGCGGCCCGAAGTATCTGCCGATCCGCTATGAGATGACATGAGCGTCGCCGCGCTGCCGGCGGCGACGATCCTCCTGGTGAGGGACGCCCCAGGTCTGGAAGTCCTGATGGTCAAACGCCATCACCAGATCGATTTCGCCTCCGGCGCCCTGGTTTTTCCTGGCGGCAAGACCCACGACGGCGATCACGATCCGGCCTGGGAGTTCCGCACCCTGGGCTGGGGTGAGTCCCTGCCGCATAAGCGAGCCCTGCGCATCGCGGCGATCCGCGAGGCGTATGAGGAGACCGGCATTCTCCTGGCCCGCCATCCCGATCAGTCGCCGTTCGCCGGCAGCGAGGTCGCCGGCGCCGCGCGGGCGGATATCGCCGCCGATCGCCGGCCGTTCCTCGATCTGGTCACTGAACTCGACCTGCACTTAGACCTGGGAGCGCTCTCGGTCTTCGCCCGCTGGGTCACTCCGGCGATGATGCCCAAGCGCTTCGACACCTGGTTCTTCATCGCCACCGCGCCCGAGGATCAGTTCGCGGTGTGCGACGGCTATGAGACGGTCGACGCCGAATGGATCGAGCCTGGCGTGGCGCTCGGCCTGGCGGATCGCGGTGAACGGAAGATCATCTTCCCCACGCGCATGAATTTGCAACTTCTGGCCGAATCGGGGAACGCCGATCAGGCCATCGCCACGGCGCAAGCCCGGCCGGGCGTGGTTGTCGAACCTTGGGTCGAAGTCAGGGACGGCCGGCAGTATCTGATGCTGCCGCCGGATGCGGGCTACGGCGCGGTGGCCGAGCCCTTGTCAAGCGCGATGTGACGCCGGCAATCGGAAGGACTGACCCGCGAGGCTACCGCGGAGTCGCCTCGACCTGGCGCTCGAGCTCCTCGCAGATCACCTTCCCCAGGGGGTGGGAGGGGTCCTTGATGCCATCGCGCACCGAGGCGCGGATGGCGTCGATGTGGGCGTCGACAAGGCTCAGCGG
>PLFA01000160.1 GCA_003136615.1 Caulobacteraceae bacterium
CTGCGCGAGCTGATCGATCTGTCGGTCAACGAGACCTTGTCGCGGACCGTCATCACAGGCCTCACCGCTCTGCTGGCGCTCTCCGGCCTCGCCATCTTCGGCGGCGAATCCCTGCGGCCGCTCTCCTTCACCATGGTGTTCGGCATCGTCATCGGCACCTATTCGTCGATCTATGTCGCCCTGCCGGTGATCCTGCTTTGGGGCGTCAAGCGCGACGAGGACGAGGCCGAGCCGATCAAGCTGCAGCCGGCGCGCCGCTAGGACTCGGCGGCGTTGCGCGAACCGCCGGCCATCGAGACCTACGGCGCCGGCGGATTCCGGGTCGCAGGCGTCTGGCGGCCGGGGCCTCTGCTGATCCTGGCCGACCAGCCGCTCGACTGGCGGCCGACTACCCTGGCCGACGTGACCATCGAGGATTTCGCCGGCGTGCTGGCGCTGGAGCGCGGCGCAGCGGAGTTCGTGTTGCTGGGAACGGGCGCCGTGCAGGCGCTGCCGGCCCGATCGATCCGCGAGGGCCTGCGCGCGGCGGGATTGGGCTTCGAATTCATGGCCACGGACGCCGCCGTGCGGATGCACAATGTGCTGGCCTCGGAGGGCCGGCTGTTCGCGACGGCGCTGATCCCGATTTGAGGGTCTCGCGGGCCGCCTTTTCGCATTCCCGTTTACCTTTTCGCCCGCGGCAAAACGCCCTATACGAGTCCGCTTTAGGGCTGGAACACATGAGGGCGCAATGGCCGGGCTACTGCTGAACTTTCGCAACATGATCATTCTCAGCCTCGTTCTGGCGCTGATCATGGTGTTCGCCTTCGGATCGGCGCGCGGTTCGTTCGACCTGATCTTCTGGCAGGCGACCTTCCGCTGGATGCACGTGGTGTTCGGCATCCTGTGGATCGGCCTGCTCTACTATTTCAACTTCGTGCAGATCCCGACCATGCCCAAGATCCCCGCCGAGCTGAAGCCGGCGGTGTCCAAGTTCATCGCTCCGGAGGCGTTGTTCTGGTTCCGCTGGGCGGCCCTCTTCACCGTGCTGGCGGGCCTCGGCATCATCGGCCTGCGCGAGGCGGTGATCAAAGGCTATGCGGCCAAGGTGTTCACCCTGGGCTTCGCCGGCGGCTTCGGCTCGGACGGCAAGGCCTACGCGCTGCTCGGCATCGGCGTCTATCTGGCGATCATCATGTTCCTGAACGTCTGGGGGATCATCTGGCCGAACCAGAAGATCGCTTTGGGAATCAAGGATGCCGACGCGGACGCTAAGGCCAAGGCGGCGCGCACCGCCATGCTGTTCTCACGGACGAACGCGTTGCTCTCCCTGCCCATGCTCACCGCCATGGCGATGTATCAGACCTTCTACGGCTGACGCATGGCGGCGACGGACGGCGGCTTTGATGACGCCGTCCGAAAAGGAGATCCCGACCGCTGGCTGGCGAGCCGATTCATCGGCGACCCGGCGCGGCGTGACGCGGTGGTCGTCCTCTACGCTTTTGACCTGGAACTGGCCCGCGCGCCGCGTGTGACCACCTCTCCCATGACGGCGGACATCCGCCTGGCCTGGTGGAGCGAGGCCCTGGATGAGATCTCCGCGGGCGGGTCCGTTCGCGCTCACCCCGTGGTTCAAGCCATGGCCTCGGTTATCGCCGCCTATGGCCTCGACAAGGCACCGCTAGACTCCATTATCAGCGCCCGCCGCGAGGCCCTATTCACCCCCGTCGCAGACCGCGCCGGCGCCATCTCCTGGGCCGATGACGTCGCGGGCTCAGCCGCCTGGCTGGCGGCGCGCATTCTGGACCCCGCCGTTCCCGAGGCCCCCGTGTGTCTGGCGGGTCGGCTGACGGGCCTGGCCATGCTGGCAAGATCTGGGCTGAGCGTTGAGGGGATGGCCGAGCTCGTCGCGGAGACACGGGAGGGCGCCAATCGCGTCATCACCACGATCAGCGCCCAGGCCTTCCCGGCCGTGGCCGCCGGCGCCTTGGCGCGGTATGCGGGCGCGTCCGAACTTTCGCGGCGGTTGCATCTGACCTGGGCGGTGGCGCGGGGCCGGCTTTAGGCGGCGAGAACCTCCGCGCCGCGCCAGGCGTCGATGTCACGCAGAGCGCGCAGGCTCAGGGCGTATTTGCGCATCCGGCCGCGTTCGCCCCGGCCGCCACGCTTCGCGCCCCCGGCTGAGGGTGGCTCCTCCAGCGGCGGCAGGAGGCCGTAATTGATGTTCATGGGCTGGAATGATTGGCCGACGCCGGCCAGGCCCCCGCCGGTGACGTGGTTCAAAAGGGCGCCCAGGGCCGTGGTGAAGGGCGGGGGCGTGAACGGGCAGCCGAAGGCCTCAGCTGTCGCCATCCGCCCGGCGAGAAGACCGATGGCGGCGCTTTCCACATAGCCCTCCACCCCGGTCACCTGGCCCGCGAACCGCAGCCGCGGATCAATCTTGAGGCGTAGGGCGCCGTCCAGCAATCGGGGGCTATTGAGGAAGGTGTTTCTGTGAATGCCGCCCAGGCGCGCGAAGACGGCGTGCTCCAGGCCCGGGATCATGCGGAAGATCTCGGTTTGCGCGCCGTGCTTCAGTTTGGTCTGGAAGCCGACCATGTTCCAGAGCGTCCCCAGGGCGTTGTCCTGGCGCAGCTGGACCACGGCATAAGGCTTGACCGTCGGGTTATGCGGATTGGTCAGGCCCACCGGCTTCATGGGCCCGTGACGGGGCGTCTCGCGGCCGCGCTCGGCCATGACCTCGATGGGCAGGCACGCTTCGAAATAGGGCGCTTCCTCCCAGGCCTTGAACTCGGTCTTGGGGCCAGCCAGCAGGGCGTCGATGAAGGCGTCATAGCCCGCGCGGTCCAGGGGGCAGTTGATATAGTCCGCCCCGTCGCCGCCGGGTCCCGCCTTGTCATAGCGCGACTGCTTCCAGGCGACGCCCATATCGATGCTGTCCACATTCACGATAGGGGCGATGGCGTCGAAGAAGGCCAGGGCGTCTTCCCCGGTGCGCGCGAGGATCGCCTCCGCCAAGGCCGGCGAGGTGAGCGGGCCGGTGGCGATGATCACATTCGCCCAGTCGGCGGGGGGATAGGCAACTTCCTCGCGCGCCAAAGTGATTCGCGGATGGTTGGTGATGGCCCCTGTCACGGCCGTGGCGAATGCGTCGCGATCCACCGCCAGGGCGCCCCCGGCCGGGGTCTGGGCGCGGTCGGCGCAGGCCATGATCAGCGAGCCCAGGCGTCGCATCTCTTCGTGCAAGAGGCCCACGGCGTTGTGGGCCCAGTCGTCGGCGCGGAAGGAGTTTGAGCAGACCAGTTCGGCCAGCAGCTCGGTCTGGTGGGCCGCGGTCGCAACCAGGGGGCGCATTTCGTGCAGAACGACGCTCGCGCCGCTCTCCGCCGCTTGCCAGGCGGCCTCGCAACCGGCGAGGCCCCCGCCGACAATATGGATCGGTTGTCCGGACATGCCGTGACGTTCTAAGCTGCGGATCAACTAAGAAAAAGAGGCGTCCGCGAGGCGAGACGCCTTGAGCTTGGCCATAGGGCGAAGCATCTGAGTGGGGACGGTTGTAAGAGGTGTGGCGTGGTGATGGGCGGCGTGAGCGCGGCGTGGCGATTTCTGGTCCCCGCTTGGCGGCAAGCCTGGGCGTCATTGCTGTGCGCGAGCGCATACTTGAGCCTCGCGTTCGGCTCACGGAGCCTGGTAGGCCCTTGGCTGTTGCTCGGCGTTCTGATGACGCTGATCGCCTCAGGCCGGCTCTGGCCGGCGGCCATGGGACAGATCGAGCCGCCACGCGGCTGGGACCTCCTGATTCGCGTCAGGGAGCTTCGCCTTCTCGCCGTCGCGGGGCTGAGCTTTCTCTTCCTGTTCGTCCTGTTCCTGCTGGTCTTCGTCCTGGTGCTCTGCTTCGCCTATGCGGCTGCCGCCTCGGGGCATGGTTTTGTGGCCTCGGAGATATCCACCTGGGCGCCGGCGGTTGATAGCCGAGGGCGATGGGTGGTCAGCGTGGTGGCGATCGTCTGCACCCTGGCCTGGACCTGGGCGGCCATGCGAGTCTCCCTGGCCGCGCCGGCTACCGTGGCGGAGGGCAAGGTGCTGATGATCGCCACCTGGCCCCTCACCCGGGGCCGCGCATGGGCCATCGCCCTGGCCCAAGTTCTTACGCTTCTCGTTCCCGCGGGCCTCACGGCGCTACTGATCGCCGCCCACCCCGCCCGTGGTCCGGCGCCGCTGGGTCTGGCCTTGGCCAGGGGGCTTGTGATCGCCGGACTTTGGCTTCCGCTGACCATCGGCTTGATGGGTCGGCTCTACAGCGACCTCACGTCCGGTCAGCCCGAGGCGGCCCTCGCATGACCGGCTTTCCCCCAGCCCTTGGCGCGGTTGACGGCCTGCGGGCCGTGCGCCGTCAGGTCGCCGCGTCGCTTTACGCCGCCACGGCGGGGGTGCGCCTGATCCAGCGCGAACCCAGGGCCTTTGCCGCCTGGATCGGCATCTGGCTGGCGGCGGTGAGCGTCGCGGCCTTGCTGGTGGCCTTCGGTGGAGCGGTCCCCACCGACCCCACGGTCTATCACCGGCTCGGCGCCAGGTTCGGCCCCTTCGCCGTGATCCTGATGACGATCTTTCTGATCGCCTGGGCGGCGACGACCCAGGCGGCCTTTCGCGCCGTGCTGCAGCCGGATGAGCGGCGCTACTTCTATCTGCGGCTTGGGGCCGATGAGCTGCGGCTGGCGGTCATGAGCCTCGTCACCTTCCTGCTGATCCTGATCTTCGGCGCGGTGCCCGCCTTTCTGCTCCTGGCCCTGGCCAGTCCCTTCATGCAAGCCGCGCCGGATCTCATCCGCTACATTGCTGGGATAGGGGCCTTGGCCACCATCGGCGTTGACGTCTGGGTAGGGGTGAGGCTCTCGCTTATCGCGGTGGAAACCTTCGCCGAGGGCCGCTTTCACCTCAGCGCCTATTGGCCCCTGGCGCGGGGCCGGTTCTGGTACTTGGTCCTGATCTATGGGGCGTGTTTCGTCATGTTCCTTTTTCTGGGGGCCCTGGTGGGTGGGGCTACGGCGGCCCTGGAAGCGGGCCAGTCCCTGGTGGGTCCGCCTCAGGGGGCCGATCCCGCGCGACGCGCGGCGCTCTTGGCCATGGCCGGAACCTATGCGGCGCTCTTCGCTGTCTCCTGGGTCGCCTCCACGGTGCTCTTCTGCGCCGCCCAGGCCCAGGCCTTCCGCGCCATCACAGGGGCCCATATCAGGCGAATGCCGGGTTTCTAGTCTTCGAAGCACGGGCGTCGCTCCGCCCTCTAAGCCGAGGCTTTCTTACGCGGTGTCGCCGCAGGCGGTCGGCGCTCAAGGAGCTGGGCGAGGTAGCGACCGGTCCAGCTTTCCGGGGTCGCCGCGATGGTTTCGGGGGAGCCCTGGGCGACGATCTGGCCGCCGCCATCTCCGCCTTCGGGACCGAAATCGAGGATCCAATCGGCGGTCTTCACCACATCCAGATTATGTTCGATGACCACGGCGGTATTGCCCTGGTCCACCAGCTCGTGGACCACCTCCAGCAGCTTTCTCACATCCTCGAAGTGCAGACCCGTGGTGGGCTCATCGAGGATATAGAGGGTGCGGCCGGTGGCCTTCCTCGAGAGTTCCTTGGAGAGTTTCACCCGCTGAGCCTCGCCGCCGGAGAGGGTCGTCGCCTGCTGGCCGACCTTGATATAGCCCAGGCCCACCCGCTTGAGGGTCTCCATCTTGTCGCGGATAGGGGGCACGGCCTTGAAGAGCTCGGCCGCTTCCTCGACCGTCATGTCGAGAACATCAGCGATGCTGTGGGCCCGGAACATGACCTCCAGGGTCTCGCGATTATAGCGTCGACCATGGCAGACATCGCAGGTGACATAGACGTCCGGCAGGAAGTGCATCTCGA
>PLFA01000067.1 GCA_003136615.1 Caulobacteraceae bacterium
CCAGGCCGCAATAGGCCAGCAGCCGAGCGACCTCAGCCTGTGGCTCCCGCACCAGATCCTCATGGGTCACGCGGTGAACCCGGCCGGGCAAGACGTCGTCGAAGTGAGCCATCAGGCTTGAATAATCGCGGTAGTAACGACCAATATCCGCCAGATCGGAGCCATAGGCCGCGCCCCGGGCGAAGTGCTGTTTGAAGATGGAAAACCCGCAGGCCATGGCATCGCGCCGGGCGTCGATGATCTTGGCCCGGGGCAGGATGAGGCAGATCAGACCGAGCTGCATGACATTATTGGGCGCCTTATCCACGAAGAAGGGTCGGCCCGTCCGGCGATAGGCGCGCGTTCGGCGCATATAGTCACCCCCGAGCGCCGCTAAGGTCTCGCCGGGCAAATCCGCCAATAGAGCCGGATAGGCCTCGTGCGCCGCCGCATCCCCGCCGGCGGTGAGTCCACGCGCGATGGTCATCAGGTCGGGCAGCTCGGAAAGGCCCTCCACGGCCGAATGGCTCGCCAGGATCTGTTCGATCAGGGTTGAGCCGGAGCGTGGAAGCCCCACGACGAAAATGGGATCAGGCGAGGGGTCGCCGAAACGATTGCGGGCGGCGAAGAATGCGGGCGTGAAGGTCTCAATGGATCGGCGCACGAAGGCGCGGTTGGCCTGCCAGTCGTAGGGCGCCCGAGCGCGGCGCAGGCCATTGGCCTTGGCATAATGGTCCATGGCAGGACCATTGGCGCCTTCGTCCTCCAACGCCTTGCCCAACGCGAAGTGAAGGTGAGCGAGGTCGTCGTCGTCGGAGGCCGGCGCGGCCAAGGCGGCCTCCATGGCTGAACGCTCGGAAGCTGAGAAGCGGAACACCTTGAGATCGGCCAGGCTCCAGTAGGCCTCACCCAGGTTTGGAGCCCGAGCCAGGCTCTGGCGATAAGCGGCCACGGCGCCGGCCTGGTCGCCCAGGGCGCGCAGGACATGACCCTGGCCTAGCCAGAGTCGGGGTTGGTGAGGGTCGGCTGCCAGCGCGGCGTCGAAATCGGCCTTAGCGCCGTCATGGTCGCCGCTCTGGCGCCTCGCTTCGGCGCGCAAACCCAGAAACAGGCCGGTCCCCGGCGCCTGGACGAGGAGACGCTCTGCGTGGCTCAGGGCCTCCGTTGGCCTGCCTTGAAGGAGTTGCAGACGGACATAAGCCTGGCGCGCGGCCATGAACTCGGGCGCGCTCTCCAACAGGGGCCATAACAACGCCTCTGCGCTGGCCAGAGCCCCTAGGCTCAGCGCCGCGTCGGCCAGCAGACGTACCGCCGTCGGGTCGGTGGGGTGCAAGTCGAAGCGCCCTTTGAGGATGGACTCCGCCGTTGCTTGATCGCCCGCAATCAAAGCCTCGACACCCCGCCTGAAGAAAGCGTCGCTTAAGGAGCCCGGCGTCGCGCGGCCCTGGGCCTCGGCCGAGCCCTTGTGATCGCCCTGAATGGCCAACTGGTCCCCCAGAGCGTGCAGCGCCAGGGACGATTGCGGGTTGAGCACGGCGGCGCGGCCAAGATGGGCGATGGCGGCAGCGGTCTCGCCGAGGGCGGCGAAGGCGGCGCCCAGTTCGAATTGTATGCCCCAAGCGGCCGGGGCCTGACGGACAAGGGGCGTCAAAGCGGCTACCGCGTTCCCGGGATCACCAGACCGTCGCAAAGCCGCGCCCAGAAGAAGTCGCGCCTCGGGCTGCGCCGGCGCCCAGGCAAGAACCTCCCGCGCCATGGCCGCCGCCGCACCGGGCTCCGAGCCGAGCAAGCCCCGCGCCTTGGCCAGAAGGGCGGCGAGCTCAGGCGGCACGGCCTTCCTCCCTCCTTATGAAAACACCACCGTCTTGTGCCCGTTGATCAGAACCCGGCGTTCCACGTGCCAGAGGACCGCGCGGGCCAGAACCTGGCATTCCACGTCGCGGCCGATCTGTACCAGATCGTCGGGCATTTGGCTGTGATCCACCCTCTGCGAACCCTGTTCGATGATCGGCCCCTCATCAAGGTCGGTGGTCACATAGTGGGCCGTCGCGCCGATGATCTTCACCCCCCGCTCGAACGCCTGGTGATAGGGCTTGGCGCCTTTAAAGCTGGGAAGGAACGAGTGGTGGATGTTGATGCACCGCCCGCTCAGGGCCGCGCAGAGCTCTGGCGAGAGGATTTGCATATAGCGCGCCAGCACGACCAGATCGGCGTTGAGCTCGGCGATCAGGTCCAGGAACTGCGCCTCTTGCGCGGGCTTGGTCGTCTTGGTGATGGGCAAGTAGTGAAAGGGGATGCCGCTCCACTCGACGAAGGAGCGCATGTCTTCGTGATTGGACATCACGCCGACGATCTCCACCGGCAGGGCGCCGCTGCGCCAGCGGTGCATGAGGTCATAGAGACAGTGGCCAAACTTGGAGACGGCGATCAGAACCCGGGGCCTCACCTCTCCATCATGCAGGGCCCAGGACATGGCGTATCGTCCGGCGATTGGCCCAAAGCCTTCGCGCAGCGCGTCCAGCGGCGGCATGGCGGGGCCATCGGGTCGAAAGACCGTACGCATGTAGAATTCGCCGGTCATAGGGTCATGAAACTGGTGGGATTCGGTGATCGAGGCGTCATGGTCCGCCAGATAGCCGGACACCGCCGCGACCACGCCCTTGCGGTCGGGGCACTTCAGAATGAGGATGAAATGAGGGCCGGCCGATTTCACGCCATGGTCTCCAGATTGGGCGGACGCCAACAGGACATTATGGTCCCATTTGGCGAATCTAATTTCCTGAGTGTGCGATCTCTTTTTGCCGCTGGCGCGAGAGGCAAGGGCGCTTCAGAACCTTGACCGCATCCTGAACGTCGCCAGAGCTGTGTCTTTAGAAAGCCTTTCAATGGCCAGAACCGGAGTCTCGGCGCGGATATGCCTGGCGCCATGAAAGGCTATTCGGCGCTCGCGCTGCTGAAGGGCGGGTTTAACGGCCACAAATCCTGGCCTCGCGCTTGGCGCGCGCCGGAACCCAAGGCCTTCTATGACGTGGTGATTGTCGGCGGCGGCGGCCACGGTCTGGCGACGGCCTATTACCTCGCCAAGGTCCATGGAGTGCGCCGTGTCGCCGTGCTGGAAAAGAGCTGGATCGGGGGCGGCAATACCGGGCGTAACACCACGATCGTGCGCTCCAACTATCGGCTGCCCCAGATGCAGACGTTTCTGGAACTCTCCCTCAAGCTCTGGGAGGGCCTTTCCCAGGAGCTCAACTATAATCTGATGTTCAGTCAGCGCGGCGCGCTGCTGCTCGGCCATTCAGATTCCGACATGACACGGTTGGCCGAGCTGGGAGACTCCCTGCTCACCAACGGTATCGACGCCAAGCGGCTCAGCCGCGAGCAGGTGGCCCGCCTCGTGCCCCTCCTCGATATGTCGCCAGACGCGCGGTTCCCCGTCCACGGCGGCCTGATCCAGCCGCGTGGCGGGACGGCGCGGCACGACGCCGTCGCCTGGGGCTATGCCAGGGCGGCGGACGCGCTGGGCGTCGACGTGATCCAGAACTGTGAGGTCACGGGCATCGATATCCAGGGCGGAAAGACCGTTGGCGTGCAGACCACAAAGGGCGCCATCGGCGCCGACCGGGTCGCCATCTGCGTCGCCGGCGACTCCAGCACCGTGGCGGCCATGGCGGGCCTGCGCCTGCCCATCGAATCCCACATGCTGCAGGCCTTCGTCTCCGAGCCGGTGAAGCCCATGATCAATACAGTGATCATGTCGCGGTCGATCCACTGCTATATTAGCCAGTCGGACAAGGGCGAGATCGTTCTGGGTGGCGATCCGGACCTCTATCCCAGCTATTCGAAGCGCGGCATTCCCATGCGCATCGAGGAGGTGGCTGGCCAGGCTATAGGCCTCGTCCCGGCCCTTTCACGCCTGCGCATGCTGCGCTGCTGGAGCGGCGTCACCGATATGAGCTTCGACGGCGCCCCGATCATCGGCAAGACGCCGGTGGAGAACCTCTATCTCAATGGCGGCTGGTGCTATGGTGGGTTCAAAGCGACTCCGGGCTCCGGCTTTGTCTATGCCCATACCCTCGCCACAGGCGCGCCCCATCCGGCGAATGCGCCGTTTGGCCTGGAGCGTTTCGCCTCTGGCGCCACCATCGACGAGGCCGCCAGCGGCCCACAACCCCAGTCGCGATAGGCGCCGGACATGTTCCTGATTGCCTGTCCTCACTGCGGCCCCCGTTCCCAGGCGGAGTTCGTCTATGAGCGCGCGGAGGAGGCCGTGGCCTACCCCGACGGGACGCCACAAGAGACCCTCGCAGCGCTCTATACACGCGCCAACCCTAGAGATTTCGCCTGGGAGCTGTGGCGCCATGCCTATGGTTGCCGGGGCTGGATCCGGATGCGCCGACACAGAACCACCCACGAGATCGCTGAGATCGAAGCGGTTGGGGCGAGACTGTGAGCACACCTGCACGCCTCTCCGCCGGCGGTATGATCGACCGTGATCGGGGCATCGCCTTCACCTTCGATGGCCGCACGTACGAGGGCTATCCCGGCGACACCCTGGCCTCGGCGCTCCTGGCCCAGGGCGTCCACCTGATGGGGCGCAGCTTCAAATATCACCGGCCGCGCGGGGTCATGGCGGCGGGAGTCGAGGAGCCCAACGCGCTGGTGGGGGTGGGAACGGGGGGGCGGTTCGAGCCCAACACCCGCGCCACCGACCTCTTCATCTACGAGGGGCTGAAGGCCGTTAGCCAAAACCGCTGGCCAAGTCTTGGTTTAGACATCGGCGCCGCCAATAGCCTGATCGCGCGCTTCATCCCGGCGGGCTTTTACTACAAGACCTTCATCGGGCCGCCCTGGCTGTGGAAAATCTATGAGCATGTGATTCGCCAGGCCGCGGGCCTGGGCGCGGCGCCGAACGCCGCCGAAGCCGACGCCTTCGAGCACCGGGCGGCGTTCTGCGACGTGCTCGTGGTGGGCTCTGGGCCGGCGGGTCTCGCCGCGGCCCTGGCGGCGTCCGAGGCGGGCGCGCGGGTCATCCTGGCCGAGCAAGATATTCGGCTCGGCGGCGCCCTGCTGCGAGATCCCGCCACGCTGGACGGCCTCTCGGCCTTGGACTGGATCGCTGAGGCTGAAGCGCGGCTTAAGACCCTGGGCGCGCGAATACTGACGCGCACCACGGCCATGGGCTACTATGACCATAACCAGCTCACCCTCATCGAGCGGCGAGTTGAGGCGGGCCAGACTCCGGGGCCTGGAGGTCTTGCCCAACGCCTCTGGCGGGTGCGGGCGGGCAAGGTCGTCATCGCCGCCGGCGCCAGTGAGCGGCCCGTGCTCTTTTCCAACAATGACCGTCCCGGCGTCATGCTGGCCCAGGCCGCACGGTCCTATCGGCGCCGGTTTGGCGTTCTGCCCGGCCGCCGGGCGATCATCGCGACGAATAATGACGACGCCTATCGGACGGCTCTGGATCTGGCCGAGGCGGGCGCGGAAATCGTGGCAATTCTGGATAGCCGTCCATTGGCGGACAGTCCCATTTGCCAGGCGGCCCGGGCGAAGTTCCGCGCGCATCTGGACGCCCGTCTGGTTGCCGCCCTGGGGTCCAAGCGCGTCAACGGCGCGACCGCCGTGGTGGCGGGCCGGACGATCAGTGTGGAGGGCGACCTGATCGCCGTCTCGGGTGGGTTTACACCGCTGGTCCACCTTCACATGCAGGCCGGGGGCGCGCTCGATTGGAATGACGCGGGCGGCGCTTTCACCCCCGGCGCCGGTCGCCAAGGACAGATCAGCGCGGGGGCGGCGGCGAGACGCGAGGGTCTGTCCGAGGTCCTGGCCGACGGCGCCCGGGCAGGTGGCGAAGCTGCGTCAGCCCTGGGCTTCCGCAGCGGAACGGCCCGCGAGGCGCCGATCGCCGCCACGGCCTTCGATGCGCCGCACCACACCCTCGCCCGCTTCGAAACGGCGCCCGGGGTCAATCTCAAGACGGCCTTTGTGGACACCCAGAACGATGTCACCGCCGCCGATATCGATCTGGCCTGGCGGGAGGGCTACCGCTCGGTGGAGCATCTTAAGCGGTACACTACGCTTGGCATGGCGACGGACCAGGGCAAGTCAAGCAACATCCTGGGCCTGGCCCGCCTGGCGGCGGCCGAGGGGCGAACCGTGCCCGAGGTCGGCCTCACGACGTTCCGCCCGCCCTTTACCCCGGTAACGCTCGGCGCCCTCGCCGGGGAAGCCACGGGGGCGGACATGGCGCCGCTACGCCGCACGCCGCTCTTCTCGGTCCACGCCGCGCTCAGTCCGCCCTGGCAGCCGGTGGGCTATTGGCAAAGGCCGAGGGCCTATCCGCGCCCCGGCGAAAGCCTCGCGGCGGCGGGCCTACGTGAGGCGCTATGCGTCCGCCAAAGCGTCGGGATGACCGATATCTCGACCCTCGGCAAGTTTGAGATCGTCGGGCCCGACGCGGCGGCGTTTTTGGCGCGCATCTGCGCCACTCCCGTGGCGAAGCTGGCCGTGGGCCGGGGCCGCTACACCTTCATGCTGCGCGAAGATGGCATGGTCGTCGATGACGGCACCCTCTGGCGGCTGGATGAGCACCGCTATCTTCTTACCAGTTCCACGGGCGGCGCCGACCGGATGCCGGCCCTGCTCTCCTACGTGCGCCACATTCTCGATCCGGGCCTCAAGGTCGCCTTCGCCAGCGTGCAGGAGCGGTGGGGCGCGGTGGCCGTGGCCGGCCCCGGGGCGGCGGCCGTGGTGAGGAGCCTGGGGCTGGAGCCGCCTGCCCATATGGGCCTGACGCGCGGGAGCGTGGACGCGGGTCAGGTTCTCGTCCTGGCGGCCAGCTATAGCGGCGAACGCGCCTTCGAGATCTACGCGCCGGCCCACGAATTGACGGACCTGTGGCGTCGCTTGGATACCGCCATCACCAGTGAGGGCGGGACGACCTACGGGCTCGAAGCCCTCGAACTTCTGCGCATCGAGAAGGGACATATCGAGACAGGGGCTGAGATTGACGGGCGGCGCACGCCGGGGGACCTCGACCTCCAACGGATGCTACGCGGCAAAGGCGGCTATGTCGGCGCCCCCGCTCTGGCGCGTCCCGCGCTCACCGATCCCCAGCGCTTGCGTTTCGTCGGTCTGGAGGCCGTGTCCGGCGCCCCGATTCCCGAAGGCGCTATGCTTCTGACGAAGGCGGCCGGCCGTCCGCACGGCCATGTGACTTCGGCGGGCCTCAGGCTGGACGGAAGCGGCGCGGGTATCGCGCTGAGTCTCCTGAAGGCGGGGCCCGAGCGGCTGGGCGAAACCCTGATTGCCGCATCGCCGAGCCGTGGCCGAAACGTTCTGGTCCGGGTGGTTTCCCCGGTCTTCCACGATCCTGAAGGGACGCGATACCGTGAATGACGTGGCGGCGCTCAATCCCGAAGTGACGGTTACGGCGTGCGCGCCAGAGGCCCTATTGCGGTTAGATCTTTGGACCGGCCCGGCTGATGGCGTCCTGCCAAATGCCGGCCATGCGCTGGACGCCTTTCAAGGCCGGATTATCGGGATTGAACCCGCCGCGTGGCTTCTCCGCGCGCCCATGCCGCAGGAGTCCGAGGCTGGGACTTGGCTGGCGGGCCTGGCGGGAGACCATGGCGCCGTGATCGTCCTGACCGGCGGCCTCGTCCGTTTTCGCCTGGAAGGGGCGCGCTGGCGCGAACTGCTCACGATCAATGCGGTTTTCGACGTCGAAAACCCAGCCTTTGCCCCAGGGAGCGTCGCCGCCACGATCCTCAACCATGCCGCCATCTGGATAGACGTCGTCACGGATGCGGCCGCGGACGTCTATTGTCTGCCCAGCTATTCCGAGCACCTTGCAACAGGCTGGCGCCACGCGATCAGCCGTATGGATTAGGGAACGGCCGGAGAAAACTCCAGCTTAAGGCCCACAGCGTGGGCG
Organism: Caulobacteraceae bacterium; assembly: GCA_003136615.1. Classification (GTDB taxonomy): domain Bacteria; phylum Pseudomonadota; class Alphaproteobacteria; order Caulobacterales; family Caulobacteraceae; genus Acaudatibacter. Next base: position 7,913 of record PLFA01000067.1, read on the forward strand.
CGGGGAAAGCCTTTCCAGACGGTGATCGGGGCGACGCCGGGGCTTCGCGCATCATAGGCCTCGCCGGACTTTGTCGGCCAGACACCGGCGTTGGACTCCACCGTCGGCACGTCGAGAAAGGCCTTGTCGGTGCTGACGCCTTTCACCTTGAGATCGAGGAAGGCGGTGATCATGTGCAACTCGATTCCAATCACACGGTCCTTTCGCCAGACCGGGTCTTCCCACCAGTCCAGGTCCCACAAGCGATGAGTCATGGTCGGGGGCGCCCCGTCCATGCCGATGGAATGGCCGCCATTCTCAAAGGTGAGAAGATAACGCGGCGCGTGGATTTCCTGGCTCCAGAGGGTGCGCACGCCCGGGTCATAGCCCACCACATGATCCTCGCCGCCCACGAGGACGAGGGTCGGCGCCGTGACGCCCTCCAGCCCATGCGCGCCCCAGCTGTTGGCCCCGCTGAAGAGTCCGGCCGGGGAGATGGCCACCACCGCGGCGAGATCCTTGACCTTCAGATCGCCAGCCCGCGCTCCGCCCGCCGCATAGGGCGCCAGGGCGCCGTGGGTCAGGGGGCCCAGCATGGGCGTAAGCGCCCCGCCGGCGGCGGTCAGCACCCCATAGCCGCCCATGGAGTAGCCGATGAGCACGGTGCGGCTCGCATCTGCGTTCGCGAAGGGCCCCTCATGGGCGCGAGCCCGGGCCTGGGCGGTGGCGGCCACAAAGGCGATGTCCAGAGGCCGGCGGGTTAAAGGTCCTACCAGACCTCCCATGTCACCATAGGGCGGATCGCGAAAATGCGGTCCCACCACAACGTAACCCTTTGAGGCGAGGTTCTCCGCGACCCAGGACATGGCGACCGGCGTGCCGCCATAGCCATGGGCCAGGATCACCAGGGGAAAGGCGCCAGCCTTGGGCGCGGCGCCACGGACCGCGATCCCCGGGATGGTGAAGGCGACATCCTTGCCGTCCTCGCCCGTAAGGGCGCCATCATAGACTACGGCTGCTCCGCCCGCCGTCTTCGCCGGATACCAGACATCGATGGGGAGGACGCGGTCGGCCTTCGGAAGGGTCTTGGTCTTGGCGTCATAGGCGAGCACGTCGTTCTGATTGGCCTGGACGAGTGTCAGGCTCTCAATCCCGACGGGATCCGGACCAAGAGCCGCCAGTTGCGGCGCATCTACGCCAGGTATGCTTGGCGGCTCGGCGAGCGCGCTTCCAGACAGGACCAGAGCCAGAACGACCGCAAAATGACGGACCAAGCACATCTCCAGACTAAGGTGCGCGCCCTAGAACGTCGCCTTGATCCGCGCGCCGACGGTGCGGGGGCGGGCATAGGTGACCTCCGCGCCCGCCTGGTAGTTCGCGAAATAGGTGGCGTTACCGACATCAGTTATCTTCACGCCATTGGTCAGATTGTCGCCGAATATGCCGATCTCGTAGCGACCGAAATCATAGGCCACCGAGGCGCTGACATTGACCGATGACGGAATTACGGAGAACAGGGCGTTGGGGCCTGTGGCTACCAGCGAGCCCCCGACCACGGTGGTGGCCTCCGGGTTGAATGTGGTCTGCTCGTCGCCCCGGAACTGATAGTTCGCCTGGGCGTGCAGGGAGCCGCTGAGGATCGGCCGGTCATAGAAGGCGGACACGCCCACGATCCAGCGCGGATAATAGGGCGCGAAATCGCCATCGAAGGCGCCCACCGTCGGAATATTTCCCGCTGTCTGAGAGTCATTATAGGAGACGTTGGAGCCCATGCTGAAGTCAGGCGTCAGGCGATAACGGGTGGACAGCTGGACGCCCCGACTATGGATCGAACCCTGGTTTTCGGTGAAGAAGTAAGAACAGTTCAGCCCCAGACGCGTCTGGACGCTCGACCAGATGATGTAATAGGCGTCGGTGTTGACGGTCAGCTTGCCGCCGTCCAACTTGGCTTTTTCCCCGACCGAGTAGTCCCACAGGCTGTCCGGTCCGAAGGTCGCCGGAGCCGAGGTGTAGCCATAGGCGGCGAGGTCCGCGGCGCACTCCCCGGCAACACCGGTGCTTCCGATAGGCACGGGTTGATTGGCCCCGCCGTAGCGGAAGCCCCGCGCGGCGGAGGCGTAGACCATCAGATCGTCATTGAGGTGATAGGCGATGTTGAAGCGCGGATTGACGCCGGTGGAAGACAGAGTGGCGTTCTGGGTGAGCGGGACGTGATTGACCACGCCATAAACGCCGCTTTCGAACAGATAATAGTCCTCGTGGAAATGGAAGAAGCGGATGCCGGCGGTCAGGTCCAGCTTAGACGTGGCGTGCCAGGTGTCATCCGTGAACAGAGCAATCTGATATTCGTGAATGTTCTGCAGGCCTGAGAAAATGTCGTTGGGGTTGAAGGCGCCGTCGACGGTCTGGGAATTGTAGAGGCCATTGGGCGTGTTAAAGGGGCCATAGAAGGCATTCTCATAGGACAGACTATCGAAGCCCGGCGTCGGAATGTCCTGATACAGATTCCGCTTCTGATATTCACCAAAGGCGCCCACCGTCCACGTGACCGGACCGCCCGGCTTGGAGACCAGCCGAACCTCCTGCATGTAGTCATGAATCTTCTGCGTGATATCGAACTGCTCACGAGGAAGTTCGTCGTCCACTGTCTGATTGTTGGTCGCCGGGGCGTTGAATAGGCCGCCAAAATATCCGTATTCTGGATAGTTCTGGAAGAAGTAGCCGATCGTCGATTCGGTGCTCAGCTGATAGCCTATCCGGCGCCATGTATAAGATGTTGACGAGATCAGGTCGGCGAAGCCGAGATCGTAATCCGCCGTTAGATTATAAAGATTGAAGTCGTCGCGGTCGCCCTGCGAGCCGTTGGTGGAGATGGTGTAGGGCGCAAGGCCTGAGAAGCCCTGATCGGTGCCATAGGCCCGGCTCTTCTCATAGGTATAGCTAAAGTCGATGGTGAGCTTGGGGGTCGGCGTATAACGGATGGCCACCCGAGCTTGGGTGGTGCGATCCAAGTTCGCATCGGGCTTGTAGCGATCACCGATGTCGTTGATGAATCCGGAATCCTCGCCCTGATAGAAAGTGGCGCGGACGGCCAGTTTGTCCTCGATGACGGGGATATTCACCATGCCCCGGAAGCTGTCATTCACCGATCCATGATAGGTGCCAGACACCGTGCCTTCAGCCGATCCAAAATAGGAGCTGGTGCTGGGCTTGGCGGTGATGAAGCGCACGGTGCCCGCCATGGAGCCGGCGCCATAGAGGGTGCCCTGGGGACCAGATAGCACCTCGACGCGCTCCAGAT
>PLFA01000141.1 GCA_003136615.1 Caulobacteraceae bacterium
GAGGAAATCTTCGGACCCGTGCTGTGCGTATCCACATTCGCCGACACCGATGTCGAGTACGTGGCGGCGCTCGCAAACGACTCGAGCTACGGGCTCGCCGCCAGCATCTGGACCCAGGATCTCTCTCAGGCCCACCGCCTCTCCCGCGCCGTGAAGGCCGGGACGGTGTGGATCAATTGCCACTCCATGTATGACGCCTCGCTCCCCATTGGCGGGGTTAAGCAATCCGGCTGGGGCCGGGATTCGGGTCAGCTGGCCATGGACAGCTATCTGGAATGGAAGACGGTCTGCGCGGTGGTGTGATCGGGTTTCTCCCCCACGATCAATCGCAGCGACCCCTCATAGGCTTTCTGGGTGCGCAGGGCGCCGTGGCGCTCGTCCCACCGGCCGGAGGCGAGGTCGGCGGAGAGGGCGGCGACGAATCGCGACTCGGCGGCCGAATCGATGAAGCCCCAGGATGACTGAGCCCGGCGGACGGCGGGGTCGAGCAGCCTTTCAGGGCGACCGTAAAAAGCCTCGATGATCCCGTCGCTACAATCCAGCGGGATGGGTATGGGAACGATGCGCGGCTCTGCGCCCACATGCGCCGCGATGCGGTCGATGGGCGGATAACGGCGCTTTTCAGCGGCGATCAGGTCCGGCGCATAGTCGTTCAGCCAATAGTGATCCAGCGCGTCGCCATCAAAGGCGACGATGACCACCGGGCCCCGGGAGACGCGGCGCATTTCCGAAAGGCCGCCCAGGAGATCCGGCCACTGGTGAACCGTCGCGACGGCCATGGCGGCGTCCACTGAGTCATGATCCAGCGGCAGGGCTTCGGCCACGGCGTTGATGACCGGCGCCGTCCCGCGCGGCCGGCCGGCGCGCATCGCAGCGGAGGGCTCAACGGCCAGGACATAGCGTGCGTCGGGTTCGTAGGAGCCCGTCCCCGCCCCCACATTCAGCACACTGCGCGCGCCGCCCAGGGCCTCATGGATGAAGGCCGCGATGCGCGGATCAGGCCGCCGCTGAGCGCCATAGCCGGGACCGAGCGCCTCGTAGTTAAAATCGCCAGCGACGCGCATTTGGATGTAGGCCCCCCTTAGGCTTAGGACGTGAGGAGGATGACCCACACGTCCACATCGGTCGAGGCCCTTCATGAATCCGCTCTCGCAGCCCATCAGGCCGGGCGGCTGGATGACGCGGCGCTTGGCTATCGCGCCGTTCTCAGTCGCGACCCTGATCATGCCGACGCCCTGAACCTGCTGGCTCTGGTGGAACGCGAGTTGGGACATCTCGACGAGGCGGCGTCACTCAGCCGCCGGGCCGTGGCCCTATTCGAGCACCCGACCTTTCTGGACAACCTGGGCGTGATCCTTATGGACGCGGGCGATGAGGCAGGCGCGGAATCGGCGTTCAAACGCGGGCTGGAGCTGGACCCGAACCACNNCGCGACACCCAGGCCTTGAGCGAACTGGGCGGCATGGCCCACCTGCGGCAGAGGCATCTGGAGGCCGAGCATCATTATGCGGAGGCCCTGGCCATCGACCCGAGCTTCAAGGAGGCGAAGCTCAATCTGGCCAGTCTCTATCTGGACACCCAACGGCCGGCGGCGGCCGAGCGGCTCTGCCGGGCGGTTCTGGAAAGTGATCCCGACAACCGCCGCGCGCGGTTTTCCCTGGCCGGCGCACTGCTGGCGCAGGAACGCTGGCCCGAAGCGTGGCCCTATTTCGAGGGGCGAGGTTCCCTGCCCGTCGCGCCGCCGCCTCAGGCCAGGCGGTGGTTGGGCGAGCCGCTGCAGGGCAAGGCCATATTGGTGCTGGGCGAATGGGGCATCGGCGACCACATCCAGTTCGCCCGATATGCGGCCCTGCTGAAAGCGAGGGGCGCCGCCAAGGTGATCTTCGGGGCGCCAAAGCCGCTCGCGCGCCTCCTGGCGCGGGTGGACGGGATCGACCGGGTCACCGACGATATGACACGGGCGATGGACGCTGATCTCTGGGCGCCGCTCATGACCCTGCCCTCCCTCTTCGGCACGACGCCGGACACCCTGAAGGACACACTGCCCCAGGGTCTTCCCTATATTCGTCTCGACGCTCCGCGCCCGGCGGGGCGGGCGGAGGGGGCGCCCCTGAAAGTTGGGATCTTCTGGGCCGGCGGCCACCATGACGGGCCGCTCGATATTGCCAGGATCGACGCCCAACGCTCCCTGGACCTCTCCCAGGTTCTGCCCCTGATGTTCGCGGACGAGCTGCGGGGGCGCGTCGTCTGGACGATCCTTCAGAAGGATCGGCGCCCGGACTATCTCATCGATATGGCCCGCGCGACCGGCTGGACCGACCGTTTCGCCGAGGACGGGGCCGATGCGCCCGGCGACATGCTGGATACGGCCGAGATGATCGCGGGGCTCGATCTAGTGGTCGGCGTGGATTCCGCCCTGATCCACCTGGCCGGGGCCTTAAACATCCCCACCTGGATGATCGACCGCGGCAACCATTGCTGGCGCTGGCGGCCCGGCCGTCAGGACTCCGACTGGTACCCGGGGCGCTTACGCATCTTCCGCCAGGAGACGCTG
>PLFA01000129.1 GCA_003136615.1 Caulobacteraceae bacterium
CCCACGACCCACACTGCCGAACCTAACCGCGAATTAACCTGCTCACGCCGCCCGGACACGCTAGCCTCCCAGTTGCTGAATGAATGAGGGGATTTGACCATGCGCACTCTGATGACTTTTGGCGGCGTGGCCGCCTGTGCGGCTCTGCTAGCCGCGACCGGCGCTGCGGCTGAGCCAACGCTGGAGATCAAGCAGGCGGTGGCGCGCGTCACGATCGTGCCCGAGGATCGCTCCGATATCGTTGTTCAGGTTGTTCGGAGCAACGGCGCCTTCCCATTGTCGGTGTCCCGCATGGGCGATCAGGTCATGGTGTCCGGCAATCTCGGCTGGCGATCGGTGAACTGCAACGGCATGTTCGGGCGTCGTCAGGTGACGGTCATCGGTCTGGGAACGGTGAATGACGCCAATATGCCGGTGGTGGAAGTTCACACACCCCGTCTGGTGTCAGTGAAGGCGGGCGGCGCCGTATTTGGCTCCATCGGTCGGGGGGCGGGCGTAACGCTCGCCAATGCCGGATGCGGCGACTGGGCGGTCGCCAACCAGACGGGTCCCCTCCATCTTTCCCTGGCTGGATCGGGCGACGTCCACGCCGGGACCGCCGCGACCACGGAGATTTCCCTCTCGGGTTCGTCTGATGTCTTCATGCGAACGGCCCACGGGGGTCTGACGGCGCGGATTTCTGGGTCTGGTGACGTGACCGCCGACGAAGTGGACGGTCCTCTCCAAGCGAGTGTCAGCGGATCGGGGGACGTCAAGGTGAGCGGGGGCGCGGTGAGCGAGATGAAGGTTGTGGTGGCGGGGTCCGGCGATGTGCGATTCGGCGGCGTCGCCCAATCCCTGGACGCCAGCATCGCGGGCTCAGGCGACATCTCCGCCGCCAAGGTCACGGGCCTCGTCGCCAAGCATATCTCAGGCTCGGGCGACGTCACCGTTGGTCACCCGTCTTGAGGCCAATCGTGATTAGCCCGCGGGTAGAATCCCGACATACCGCGCCCGGGGCCGGATGATCGCTCCGGTGGCGGCCTGCTCCATGGCGTGGGCGACCCAGCCGGCGCAACGGGCGACCGCGAAAAGCATAAAGGGTGCGTCCGGCGGCAGGGCGAGGCTGCGGGTCATGGCGGCCAGGGCGAAATCCACATTGTCATGCGCCCCCGTGGCGTCGGCGACGGCGGCGCTTAAGTCCTGATAGGCGCCAGGCGGCGTGAAGGCGTTCAACAAAGCCCGGGCCCGTGGATCACCGTCCGGATAGAGCGGATGGCCAAAGCCGGGGGTCGATGTCCAGAAGGCGAGGCGCGCCGCCACGGCGTCCTTGGGGCCCTGGCGCTCAGCGTCCGCCGCCAGGCGCGCGACCGCCTCATAGGCCCCGCCGTGCCGGGGGCCGCTGAGGGTGGAGAGGCCCGCCAGGGCGCTGGCCGCCAGGGATGCGCCGGTGGAAGCGGCCACTCGGGCGGCGAAGGTCGAGGGGTTGAGCTCGTGATCGGCGAGGAGCACCAGAGCCCGACGGATGAGATCCGTTCCCATGGTCCCCAGACCCCAAGCCTGGCCCAGGCGCTGATGAATCGGTCCGCTTTCCACCCGTCCACAAACCGCATCGGCTGCCTCGTCCAGCAGTGTCGCGCCGTCATTCGCGAGAACTTCCGGCGGCTGCCGCCAAGCCGGGGCGCCCCGCGCCGCGCCCATGGCGAGGGCGGCGAACAGCCTTTCGCGCATCGAGGCGCCCTTGGGCGGGGCGGGGCGCAGGCGGCTCTCGCGCGGTGAAGCCTCGATCCCCCTCAACAGCCGGGCGACCCCCTCAAAGGTGGCCGTCTCGGCCAGAAGAGCCGCGTCTTGTCCACGGTAATATAGCCGGCCCTCCGCAACCGTGGTGATCGCGGACTGAAGTATCGGCTCGCCCCAGGCGATCGCGTCGGCAGCTACGTCCGCCGCCTTCCGGCCCCGGGCCTTGCGGGTCGTCAGGCGATCCACGTCCGCCGCCGCATAGCGCCCGCGCCGAGGATCACCCGCATCGGCCGCGGCGCGGATTCTTCCCCGGCTCACATAGGCATAGAGGGTCTGGGGTTTGACCCCCAGCCTCCGCAAAGCCTCGGGCGCATCAATCCATTCTGTCATCGAACATTGATCATATTGATCAATCTTGATCTCGTCCGCCCTCCGGATCAAGCGTGCGGTCGCCGCGTTGGAGATTTTTCAGGAGATCATGGCGATGAGCGAATGGACCGACGGCCTTGAGGGCGTGGTGGCCGCCCGCACGGTGCTTTCCGAAGTGGATGGCGAGGCGGGCCGCCTGCTGATTCGCGGCTACAGCCTGGATGATCTCGCGGGGCGCCGGTCATTCGAGCAGGTGACCGCAATCCTCTGGGCGGGGTTCTTCGACGATTTGCCCGGGGATATCGCGACCGTCTTGGGGCGGGCGCGGCGGGAGGTCTTCAGCGAGATCGTCGCTTTGGATGCGCCCCTGGCCGCGCATGGGCCGATTGAAGCCATGCGGGCCCTGACAGCCCGCTTAAGCGACGGCGACGATTTGGCCACCGCCCTGCGCCTCGTGGCCGCGCCCGCGGTCTTCACGGCGGCCGCCCTCCGCGTCCGCGCTGGCGCGGCGCCCATCGCTCCCGATCCGGCCCTGGGGCACGCCGCCGATATATTGCGAATGATCCGTGGCGTCCCCGCCAGCCCGGCTGAGGCCCGCGCCCTGGACGCCTACCTCGTTACCGTGATCGATCACGGCCTCAACGCCTCGACCTTCGCCGCCCGGGTGGTCGCCTCCACGCGCGCGGGACTGACGTCCGCGGTCCTCGCTGGGTTAAGCGCCCTCAAGGGTCCCCTACACGGCGGGGCGCCAGGGCCGGTAATTGAGATGTTGGATGGGGTCGGCGCCCCGGGAAACGCCCGTGCATGGCTGGAAGCCGCCGTGGATCGGGGCGACCGGCTGATGGGCTTTGGCCACCGGGTCTATCGGGTGCGCGATCCCCGCGCCGACGCCCTCAAGGCCGTGACCCGCGAACTGGCCGACGCCGCGGGCTCATCCCTCGGCCGTCTCGCCCTGGCTGAGGCGGTGGAGGCTGCGGCGCTGGCGATCCTGGCGGAGCGCAAGCCCGGTCGCTCGCTGGCCACGAATGTGGAACTCTACACGGCCCTGTTGCTGGAGGCCCTGGCCTTTCCGCCCTCGGCCTTTACCTGCGTCTTCGCCATGGGTCGTGTCGCCGGGTGGATTGCCCACGCCCGCGAACAGGTGGCGGGCGGGCGCCTGATTCGTCCCCAATCCGTATATGTGGGGCCGCGCCTCGCGGCTTAGACGATCCAGGTCAAAGGGCCTGGGAATCGACGCGTGAACCCTTAGAGTACGGCTTCGTGTCAAAGCCGCAACTCACCCTCGCCCAGGCCTCGGCCCTCACCCGCCGCGTCACNNCCCGACGAGGATCATCGCTTTGGCCATGGCAAGGCCGAGGCCTTCGCCAGCCTCATCCAGGCCGGTCTTGTGTTCGCCTCCGCCGCCCTGGTGGGACAGGAGGCTATCCGCCGGCTGTTCGTCTCCCGCTCAACCTCTCACCCGGATCTGGCCCTTGGCGTCATGGTGCTGTCGATCGTCCTTACCGGCGGCTTGGTCATGGCGCAGACACGGCTGCTACGATCCGCCCAGTCCGTCGCCATCTCCGCCGACCGCACTCACTACGCCACCGATCTGCTCTCCAACCTCGTTGCGTTGGCCGGGGTGGCGGCAGCCCTGGCTCTGGCGAGACCCGCGATCGACGCGGCGTCCGGCCTGATCATCGCCGCCATCCTCCTCTGGGGGGCCATCGCGGTGTTTCGCGAAGCCTCAGACCAGCTCATGGACCGCGAACTGCCTGAGACGGCGCGGTCCCGGATCGTCGCCCTGGTGCAGGAAGATCCGCGTATCGCCGATGTTCACCAGCTCCGCACCCGCGCCTCCGGACCCATCACTCACATTCAGTTTCACGCCGACCTGGACCCCGCCTTGACGCTTGAGGCGGCCCACAAGGTGGTGATCGCCGCGGAGCGGCGAATTCTGGCGGCCTTCCCCGCGGCGGATATTCTTATCCATCCGGACCCCCGCGGCCGCGCCGAGCCCCACGGCGGGGCCTTTGCCGAACGCGTCGAGGGCGTCGCGAGAACCGGTCCCACCTCATGAGCCGATTTTGTCGCCGCGCGCGAATATGCCTATAGCGCCCTCACGCCCCATGAGCCTCGTCCGTACACTGCATCATTTCCCCCTCGACCCCGCCTCGCGACAGATTCGTCTGTCGCTGGGGGAAAAACGGCTGCCCTTCGAGGATGTGCTTGTCCGCTATTGGGAGCAGCCAAAGGCCTTCACCGCTCTCAATCCCTCCGGCTTGACCCCCGTTCTGGTAGAGCGCACCGGCGAAGGTCAGGTGGTGATCTGCGAGGCCAGGGCGATCCTCGAACATCTTGAGGAGACCGCGCCGGAGTTCGATCTCCTGGGCGCCGCGCCCGCCGACCGCGCCGAGACCCGCCGTCTGATGCAATGGTTTGATCGCAAGTTCGACAATGAGGTGAACGCCTATCTGTTGCACGAGAAGCTGGAAAAGCGTCTCCTGAAGCTCGGGGCGCCGGACCTCTACAATATGCGCCAGGGCCGCGACGCGCTGCGCGAGCATCTCGTTTATATGGAACAGCTTTTGCAGGCCCGCGACTGGTTGGCTGGGCGGCGCCTCAGCCTCGCGGACTTCGCCGGAGCGGCCAATATCTCCGTGCTCGACTATTTTGGTGATATCCCCTGGCGGGAGTTTCCCGCGGTGAAGACCTGGTACATGCGGATCAAGTCCAGGCCGGCCTTTCGGCCCCTCCTCGCCGACCGCTGGCCGGGCCTCGCGCCGGCCAGTTTCTATGACGATCTCGATTTCTAAGTCGCCTCGCGAGGCCATCGCCGTACGTGCTCGGACGGTCGGGTTCGATGTCTGTGGTTTTACATCCGTCGACGCTCCCTGGCCCGCCGCGGCGCGGCTGGCGCGGTTNNCGGTCCGCCATCGTGCTGGGGATGAATTATGGCCCGGACGCCGATCCCCTCGCCGTCCTTCACCATCGCGATAAGGGCGCCATCTCGGTCTATGCCCAGGGCCGGGACTATCACGACCTCATCAAGGGCCGCCTGAAGACGCTGGCCGGCACGATCGCCCGGCTTGATGGGGTGGAGGTGAAGGTCTTTGTGGATACCGCGCCCCTGATGGAAAAGCCTCTGGCGGCCCAGGCGGGACTTGGCTGGCAGGGCAAGCACACCAATCTCGTGTCCCGGGAGTTCGGCTCCTGGCTCTTCCTGGGGGCCATTCTCACAAACCTGGAGCTCACGCCCGATCCGTCAGCGGAAGATCATTGCGGCGCCTGCCGCGCCTGCCTGGACGTCTGCCCTACCCAGGCCTTTCCCGCGCCCTACGAGCTCGACGCCCGGCGCTGCCTCTCCTATCTGACCATCGAGCACGAGGGGCCGATCCCCGAGGCGTATCGGGCGGCGCTGGGTAACCGGATCTATGGCTGCGATGACTGCCTCGCGGTCTGCCCCTGGAACAAGTTCGCGAGCCTTGCCCGGGAACAAGCCCTACACGCCCGCGAGGCCCTGCGCGCGCCAGCCTTGGAGGATCTCGCCGGCCTGGACGAAGCCGCGTTTCGGGCCCTGTTCTCAGGCTCTCCCGTCAAGCGGATCGGCCGCGACCGCTTTGTGCGAAACGTCGTCTACGCCATCGGCAATTCAGGCGAGGCGCGGCTGATACCTGCGGCGCAGTCCCGGCTGTCGGATCGCTGCGCCACCGTGCGCGAGGCGGCGAACTGGGCCTTGGAGCGCTTGAACTCCAACGCCTAGACGGCGCGGGGCGGGTAGCCCTTGTCGCGCAGGGCGTCCATGATTTCCTGGGTGTGCTGGGCGTCCCGGGTCTCGATCATGATGTCGAACTCGGCGCCCTTGGCGGGCACGTCCAGGGCCAGGCGGTTGTGAGCCACTTCCAGAATATTGCCGCCGAGCGCGCCGATCGTCGCCGAGACCGTCGCGAGCAGGCCCGGACGGTCATCGCCCACGATGCGTAAGGAGACCAGACGCTGGGCGCGCACCAGTTCGCGGGTCAGGACCGAAGCCAGGAGCCGCGGATCGATATTCCCACCGGAGATGATCAGGCCGCAGCGCTTGCCACGGAAACGATCAGGATATGCCAGCAGAGCCGCCAGGGACGCGGCGCCCGCGCCCTCGGTGACAGTCTTTTCCACATTACAATAGAGGGCCACGGCGCGCTCGAAATAGGGCTCCTCCAGGAGCAGAACCTCATCAATGAGAGGCCTGGCCACCGCGTAGGTGAGGTTTCCCACCGCCTTGACCGCGATGCCCTCGGCGATGGTCTGGCCGCCGCTCGGGGTATTCAGCCCGCGCATCTTGGCGGTGAAGGAGGGATACATGGCGGGCTCGACGCCGATCACGTGAATGTCGGGCTTCAGGGCCTTGGCCGCGGTGGCGACGCCGCTGATCAGGCCCCCGCCGCCGATGGGAACGGGCAGGACCTCCAGATCCGGCGCGTCCTCCAGCATTTCCAGGGCTACGGTGCCCTGTCCGGCCATGACGAAGCGATCGTCGAAGGGGTGGACGAAGACCAGCTCGCGCTCCTCTCGCAGGATCAGCGCCCGCTCATAGGCCGCATCAAACCCCTCGCCTTCCACCACCACCGTCGCGCCGAATTCCTGGGTCTGCTGGACCTTCACCTGGGGCGTGCCGCGCGGCATGACGATGGTCACCGGAATCCCGAGGCGCTCGCCATGATAGGCCAGGCCCTGGGCGTGATTGCCTGCTGAGGCGGCTATCACGCCGCGCCGGCGCTCCTCGTCGGTGAGCTGCGAGAGTCGGTTGAGGGCGCCGCGCTCCTTATAGGAGGCCGTGAACTGGAGGTTCTCGAACTTGACCCACACATCCGCCCCGGTAATCCGCGAAAGAGTTCGCGAAGGCCGGCAGGGGGTCCGCTCCACATGCCCGGCGATGCACCGCGCGGCGGCCTGAATATCTTCGAGGTTGAGGGTCATAGCCCGCGTCCCCCTAAAGCAAAGTCGCCTTTAGGGAAATCACCCGGCTTCTAAAGGGCCAAAACGCCCGGGCCGCGAGGTCAGGCGATGCCGGCCCTGAGCAGGTCGTGCATGTGCACGGCGCCAACCAAGGTGTCGCCCTCGCAGACAAACATCAGGAGGATCGGCCTGGGGCGTTCGGTCATGATCCGCATGGCCTCGATGGCCAAGAGGGATGGCTCCGCGAAGACGGGCGCGCGGGTCATATGGTCCGCCACGGGGGCGGTAAGACCCGCATGAGGAAGGGCTCGTCTTAGGTCCCCGTCGGTGAAGGCGCCCTGCAGCCGTCCGGCCCCATCGACCACGGCGACGCCCCCCAGACGTCCTCGGGTAATTTCAAAGATCGCTTCGGAGAGGGTCGCCTCGGCGGTCAGGCGCGGCAGAAGCTCGCCCGTCACCATGATCTCGCGCACAGTGATCAGCCGCGCCCCGAGACGGCCGCCCGGATGAAAATTGCGAAACTCCCGCGCCGAAAAGCCGCGCCCCTCCAAGAGCGCGATGGCCAGGGCGTCGCCCAAAGCCATCTGCATGGTCGTGGACGTTGTGGGGGCGAGGCCAATGGGGCACGCCTCCTCCGCCTTGGGCAGGATCAGGGCGATATCCGCGGCGCCGGTCAGAGTGCTGCCCGGCTCCGAGGTCACCCCAATCAGGGGAACGCCGAAGCGCTTGCAATAGGCGATGACGTCCCGAAGCTCCGGTGTCTCTCCGGACCATGAGAGGGCCAGGGCCACATCCCCCGGCGAGATCATGCCCAAATCCCCGTGGCTCGCCTCTGCGGGGTGTAGGAAAAACGCCGCGGTGCCGGTGGAAGCGAGGGTCGCGGCAATCTTGTGGGCCACATGGCCGCTCTTGCCCATGCCGGTGACAATGACCCGACCCTTGGCGGCGGCCATGGCCGCCACCGCCGCGCCGAACGGGCGGCCCAGGCCATTGTCCAAGGCGCCGGCCAAGGCCCGAAGGCCTTCGATCTCCGCCGCCACCACCCGCGAGGCGGAGGCTAGCAGGTGCGGCGTCTCGGCGAACTTTGGTCTGGCTGTCAAAGGCATCTATCCTACGCCATACGCGCCTCACCCATTTAAGGCTCCTCGCGCATGGCCGATATACCCAAAAGCCACATATCCGCGGTGATCTTTGATCGCGATGGCGTGCTCAATATCGACCACGGCTATGTGGGCCAGGTGGAGCGTCTGGAGTGGATGGCGGGCGCCAAGGCCGCCGTGCGGCGTTTCAATGAGGCCGGGGTGAAGGTGCTGGTGGCCACCAACCAGTCTGGCGTGGCGCGAGGCTATTTCGATGAGGCGGCCGTCGCCCGCGTTCATGCCGCCATGCAAGCTGATCTGGCGTCAATCGGCGCCCATATCGACGCCTTCTATGTCTGCCCGTTTCACGCAGACGCCACGGTCCCCGCCTATGCCCACCCCGATCACCCCGACCGCAAGCCAAATCCCGGGATGGTCCTGAGGGCCCTGGCGGAATGGCGGCTGGATCCGGCCCAGGTAATCCTCGTCGGCGACCAGGAGTCCGATATGACGGCGGCCTCTCGCGGCGGCGTCACGGGCGTGCTTTTCGCCGGTGGGAACCTCGAGCAGTGCCTGGTTGTTCTCGGAGTGCTGAAATGAACCGATACAGGGTTTGTCTGGCCTGGAGCCCCGGCGCGCCATAAGGGCGTAATGCATGATTCCTTTTATCGATCTCGCGGCCCAGAAAGACCGTTTGGGCCCGCGCATTGATGCGGCCATCGCCAAGGTTCTCGCCCACGGCGCCTATGTCATGGGTCCCGAGGTGCGAGACCTGGAAACGCGCCTCGCCGCCTTCTGTGGAGCGCGTCTGGCGCTCTCCTGCGCCAATGGAACCGACGCCCTTGCCCTGCCCCTGATGGCCTGGGACATCGGTCCTGGCGACGCCATCTTTTGCCCAAGCTTTACCTTCGCCGCCACGCCGGAAGTGGCGCCCTGGGTTGGCGCCGAGCCGGTCTTCGTGGACATCCGCCCCGACACCTACACGATCGATCCTGATCACCTCGAGGCGGCCATAGAAGCCGTGCAGGCTGAGGGCCGTCTGCGCCCTCGCGTCGTCATCGCCGTCGACCTGTTCGGCCAGCCCGCGGACTATCCGCGCCTCTCCGAGATTTGCCGCCGGCATGGCCTCAAGCTGATCGCGGACTCCGCCCAAGGCTTTGGGTGCACGCTCCATGGTCGCCATCCCATGGCCTGGGCCGATGTGGTCACCACCAGTTTCTTTCCCGCCAAGCCGCTGGGCGCCTATGGCGATGGCGGAGCGGTGCTGATGAATGATCCCGACCTCTGGGAGCGGTTGGATTCCTTACGCATCCATGGCAAAGCGACGCCCTCCGACGGCATGATTCCGGGTCATGACCCCAAATATCTCAATGCCCGCGTGGGGATGAATTCCCGCCTTGATACGATCCAGGCCGCGATCCTGCTGGAAAAGCTGGCCATCTTTGAGGAGGAGATCCTCGCCCGGCAGGCGGTGGCGGATCGCTATGGCGCGGGCCTTGGCGAGGTTTGCCTACGGACCCCCACGGTCATTGCCGGCGGGCGGTCGACCTGGGCGCAATATGTCGTGGAGCATCGCGACCGCGATGGCCTGGCAGCCCATCTGAAGGCCGCCGAGGTGCCCACCGCCATCTATTATCCGGTGCCCATGCACCGACAAAAGCCCTATGCGAGCTACCCCCGCGGGCCCGGCGGTCTTCCCGTATCGGAGGCCAAGGCCAATCAGGTCATTGCGCTCCCCATGCACGCCTACCTGAAGCCTAAGGTTCAGGACGGCGTCATCGACGCCGTCCGCGGCTTTAACGGCTGAGCAGGCGCTCCAGACTCGAGAGATCATCGGCCTCGCTGGCGGGCTTGTCCCAACGGATGCGGTGGATGCGCGGGAAGCGCATGGCGAGTCCGGACTTGTGGCGCGAGGAGCGTTGCAGCCCCTCGAATGCCACCTCCAGAACGAGGCCCTCGCCGTCTTCGGCCTGAACCTGCCGCACGGGCCCAAAGCGCGCCACGGTATGGTCTCGCACATAAGCGTCCAGGGCCTTCAGCTCCTCATCGGTGAAGCCGAAATAGGCCTTCCCCACGGGCGTCAGGGCGCGGCGCCCGGCATCGTCCTCCCGCCAGACGCCGAAGGTAAAGTCCGAATAGAAACTCGACCTTCGACCATGGCCGCGCTGGGCGTACATCAGCACCGCGTCCGTCAGATAGGGGTCACGCTTCCATTTGAACCAGGGCCCCTTGGGCCGGCCAGCCAGATAGGTCGAGTCCCACCGCTTGAGCATGAAACCCTCGGCCATAAGGGCGTCGCCGGGGGGCGGATCGGTCCGAAGCTCCGCCAGCTCATCCCAGCTCGAAAAATCCACCAGGGGCGAGAGATCAATCCGGCCACCCCCGCGGCCGGTGATCAGCCGCTCCAGCCGCGCCCGGCGCTCCGCGAAAGGCAAGGCGCGCACGTCCTCGGATCCATCCATGAGAAGGTCATAGGCGCGAAGGCCAGCCGGGCGCGCGGCGATCATCCCGGCGTCGGCGGTCTTGCGGTTCAGCCTCTGCTGAAGCTCGCCGAATGAGGCGGCCGCGCCATCGCGCAGGATCAGAAGCTCCCCATCGATTACGCCTTCGAAGTCCAGGGCGGTGAGCAGATCGGGAAAGGAGCCCGAGATCAGATCCCCGGTGCGGCTGTAGAGACGCCGCTCACCCCCCTCGCTCACCGCCTGAACGCGGATGCCATCCCACTTCCATTCCGCCGCATAGTCGGCGGGGTCCAGCTTTACGAAGTCGGTCTGTTCGTCCAGGGCGTGGGCCAGCATGACCGGGCGAAATCGGCCTGGGGCGGCCGTGGCGGGTTTCTCGGCGCCGCCGACCAGCCAGGCGAACAGAGCTTCATAAGGTGGGCTCTGGGCGTGCCAGATTTCCTCCAGATCCGAGACGGGAACACCGCCCAGATCAGCCGCCGCTTGTTTGGCGAGGCGCGCTGACAGCCCCACGCGCAGGCCTCCCGTTATAAGTTTGAGCAGCGCCCATCGACCTGTGGGGTCGAGGGCGTCCAGCCAGGTTTCGATCCGGTTTTGGGCCTGGGTGCGGGAGGACCGGCTGAGGGTTTCCACGACTTCCGACAGGTCTGGCGCGCGATTGGGCCCTGGCGCCGCTGGCCAGACGAGGGCCACGGTCTCGGCAAGATCGCCCACATAGTCGTAAGACCAGGCAAAGAGGGTCGCGTCCATCCGGGCCTCCACCGCCGCGCGGATGGCCCCGGGCTTGGCGGCCGGAAAGCTTAAGGCGCCGGTCAGGGCCGCCAGCGCCCAACCCCGGTCGGGATCAGGGGTGAGCCCAAGAAAGTCGCGCACGAGGGTAAGCTTCGCATTGCGTGAGGCGGTAAAGGCGAGGCGGTCTAGGAGGGTGGCGAAGGCTTTGATCTAATCCTCCTCCTCATCGTAGCCGACAAGGGCCAGGGGGCGGGCGGGGATTCCTTCCAGGGCGCACCAGCGGGCCAAGGCCTCTTCGCGGCCGTGAGTGATCCACACCTCGCCGGGCGCCAGCTCGGCGATGGTTCCGGTGAGCTCGTCCCAGTCCGCGTGGTCGGAGATGATCAAGGGCAGCTCCACCGCTCGCTGGCGCGCGCGGGCCCGCACGCGCATCCAGCCCGAAGCAAACGCGCTCACGGGGTCCGCAAACCGCCGGGCCCAGGGCGTGGCGAGGGCGGACGGAGGGGCGAGAACGATGACCCCCGACAGGTCCTTTCCCGAGGTCGCTGCAGCCGGAACGAGGGGCCCCAGCGCGACGCCGAAGTCCTCATAGAGTTCATTCAGCCGGGTCAAGGCGCCGTGCACGGGGATCGGTTCATCCCAACCGGCCGCGCGCAGAAGGGCGATCACCCTCTGAGCTTTGCCCAGCGCATAGGCGCCCACCAGACATGTTCGCTCTGGGAACTGGGCTACGCAGCTCAGGAGCTTGGCCACTTCTTCCTGGGCCGGGGGATGGCGGAACACCGGTAGGCCGAAGGTCGCTTCGGTGACGAAGACGTCGCAGGCAATAGGGTCAAAGGGCGCGCATGTGGGATCGGGCCGCCGCTTATAATCCCCAGAGACCACGAGGGTCATGCCGCGATAGCGCACCACCACCTGGGCCGAGCCCAGCACGTGCCCGGCGGGCGCCAGGCTCACCTCTGCTCCGTCCCGGGACCAGCTCTCGCCATAGGCCAGGGGCTGAACCGACCCGGCGAAGTCCGCACCATATCGGGCCTCCATGATCGCGAGAGTTGGGGCCGTCGCGGCGACGGCGCCGTGTCCAGGCCGGGCGTGGTCCGCATGGCCGTGAGTGATCACGGCGCGGTCCACAGGGCGCACGGGATCGATGTAGAAATCGCCGGGCTCGCAATAGAGACCCGCCGGGCGCGGCGTCAGCACGGATTGGGGCCGGATCATGCCGTTAAATATAGGCGCGAGGAGGGCTTTGTTCCTATAAGTCTTGGGTGAGCGCAAAGCCCGACACCCTGCCGGATATGGTCACCCGCATGACTCGCGGGACGCCGCAATCGAGCGCTCTAGGGCTGCGCCCCATGTCCGCCGAGGCGGGGGTTGCGTGTATGGCGGTCGCTTGGCGCGCCGATCTGGTGGGCGATCCGCATAGCGGCGTCATCGCGGGGGGTGTCATCACCACCTTACTGGATCAAACCTGCGGCATGGCGGTGGCCAGTCTCGCCGAGGCGGAAAACCGGCTCACCGGTCTCGCCACCCTGGATCTGCGGATCGACTATATGCGCGGCGCGGAACTCGGGCGTGAGATCATCGCGCGGGCGCATTGTTATAAGCTCACATCATCCATCGGTTTCGTGCGGGCCGCGGCCTTTGAGGACGACGAGGCCAACCCCATCGCCACGGCGCAGGCGACCTTCGCTCTCGCCCCGCCGCCGGCGCCCAAATGAGCGAAGCGACTGAGAACTCGGGCGAGAGCTTGGCCGTGCGTCTTGCCGGTCTGTTGGAGACAGTGCCTTATATGTCGTTTCTGGGCATGCAGGCCGAGCTGGCCGGCGATGAGATGACGGGCCGCTTGCCGTTCGCGCCACATCTGGTGGGAAACCCGATGCTGCCCGCGCTTCATGGCGGGGTGATCGGCGCCTTTCTGGAAATGACCGCGGTTTGCCAGCTCTGGCTGCTGGAGCCGCATCGCCGTCTGCCGCGCGCCATCGATGTGACTATCGAATATCTGCGACCTGGCCGGCCCCTCGCGGTCCATGCCCGGGCCAATGTGCGCAAGGTGGGCCGGCGCATCGCCAATGTTCATGTTGAAGCCTGGCAGGAGGCGCGCGATCTGCCCGTGGCCTTCCTCAGCGGCCATTTCATGCTCAGCCCTCCGGCGGCCGATTCGGCGGCGCCATGAGCTGTCCGACACTCATGACCAATCGTCTGACCCTCCGGGCCCATGGTGTCGCTGATTTCGACAGCAGCCTCGCCCTGTGGTCCGATCCAGAAGTCGTGCGGTTCATCGGGGGCAAAACGGCGACAGCTGAGGAGGTCTGGGCCCGGCTTCTGCGTTACAGCGGCCATTGGGCGTTGCTGGGCTTCGGCTTCTGGACGATCCACGAGGCCGCCACGGGCGCGTTCGTGGGCGAAGCTGGGCTGGCGGACTTCCGCCGCGCCATAACTCCGCCTCTGGGGCCGGATCCTGAGGCGGGGTGGGTCCTGGCGCCCCAGGCTCATGGGAGGGGATATGCCAGAGAAGCGGTGAGCGCGATCCTGGGGTGGGCGGACGAGACTCTGCAGGCGGCGCGCACAACCTGCATTATCGACCCGCTGAACGCACCATCGCTGAAGCTTGCGGATAAGCTCGGCTATAGGGCCTTTGCTCGGGGCCTCTATCGCGGTGATGAGGTCGTGATGCTGGAGCGCGCGCGCCCGGGCGCCGGCTTGTATGTGATGAGGGAGGAGGTCTGATCGTGAGATGGGAACGGACGGCGGCATGGGTCGTAGTGGTGATGGGTCTAAGCGTGGCCGGCATGGCGGAAGCTCAGACCTCGGCGCCCTCGGCGGACGGCGCGCGGCTCTCGGCCTACATTAAGACCCTCGCGTCCGACGCCTTCGAGGGGCGAGGCCCGGCGACGCCGGGCGAGACCAAGGCGGTGGCCTATATCGAGGCCCAGTACCGCGCCCTCGGTCTCGCCCCCGCAGGGGACCACGGCGGCTATCTGCAGGATGTGCCCCTGATGCGTTTTCATATCCCCGGGCCGATCCAGGTGGGTCTTGAGGCGAACGGGGCCGCCCGGCCCCTAGCGGAGCTTGAGGATGTCGTCGTGCACACGAGCGTGCCGGCCCGCCATGTGAGCGTCCGCGATGCGCCCCTCGTCTTCATTGGCTATGGCGTGAGGGCGCCGGAGCGCCATTGGGATGACTTCAAAGGCGTGGATCTGAAGGGAAAGATCGCCGTCGTCCTGGTCAATGATCCCGACTTCGAGATGGACCCCGCCAACCCTCTCTATGGCCGGTTCGACGGCAAGGCGGAGACCCTCTACGGACGCTGGACCTATAAGTACGCGCAGGCGGCGAAGCTGGGCGCGCTGGGCGTGCTCATCGTCCATGAGACCGCGCCCGCGGCCTATGGCTGGAACACCGTGAAGAACTCCTTTTCCGCGGATCAGTTTGACATTCCGCGCAAACAGCCGAGCGCGACGCATCCCCTCATCGAGGGCTGGATTCAGCGTGACGTGGCCGTCGCCATGTTCAAGACCGCCGGCCTGGATTTCGATGCGGAGAAAAGGAAGGCGCAGTCAGAGGATTTTCATCCCGTGACGCTGGTGGGGGAAGGCTTCGACGCGGATTACGCCGTCGAGACATCGACGATCATCAGCCACAATGTCATCGGAAAGCTGGCGGGAACCCGCTGGCCCCGCGAGGCGGTGCTGTTCGGGGCGCACTGGGATCACCTGGGCGTCGGGCCCCCGGATGCGCGCGGCGACAGAATCTATAACGGCGCCCTGGATAACGCCTCGGGCGTCGCGGGAATGCTGGAGCTGGCCCGCCTGTTCTCCGAGTCGCCCCGCACCGCACGCAGCCTCTATTTCATCGCCTTCACCTCTGAGGAGAAGAATCTTCTGGGCTCGGAATATTATGCCGAGCATCCCGTAACGCCGCTCGCCACCACCACGGCTTTGCTCAACCTGGACGGCCTGAACCTCAATGGGTTGGCTCGGGATATCACCATAGCCGGAAAGGCCAATTCCGATCTCTATGACGACATCGCCGCCCTCGCCCAGAAGCAAGGCCGGCGTTTCACGCCCGAGGCTCATCCCGAGGCGGGAGGCTTCTTCCGGGCCGACCACTTCTCGCTGGCGGCGGCTGGCGTTCCGGCGATCACCGCCCATGGAGGCCTGGATCTGGTGAAGGGCGGCCAGGCCGCTGGCGAGGCGGCCTATCGTGACTACAACATCCATCGCTACCACCAGCCCGCCGACGAGTGGGATCCCAACTGGGACTATGCCGGCGCTGTATTGGATCTCGCGCTCTATTATGAGCTCGGCATGCAATTGGCCGACAGCCGCGAGTGGCCGGCGTGGAAGCCGGGCGCGGAGTTCAAGGCGATTCGGGACACCACGGCAGCGGCGCGTCGGTAGGGAGCGCCCGCGCGCCTCGATTGACCCTGCGTGGGTGGGCGGCTACCGGCTTTGCCCCATGCTTACTGGCCTGTCTTCCTTTGCGCGCGTCGCCAAGCCCTGGTCTTTCGAACAGGCGCGCAACCTGCTCGCGCGACTCCTGCGCGTGAGGCTGTCGGGCGGCGAGCGTGACTTGGCCGCCAGCCTGATCGCGGAGGGCAAGATCGACCAGGCGCTCACGGCTCTTCCCGCGTTACGTAAGCCAGTCCTGTTTCAGACCGGCTACGGCGCCTCGGGCCTGCCCCATATCGGCACCTTCAACGAGGTGGCGCGCACAACCATGGTGCGGGCGGCTTTCCGCGCCCTGACAGAGGAGGCGATTCCCACCCGCCTGATATCCTTCTCCGACGACATGGACGGTCTAAGGAAGGTTCCTGAGAACGTCCCCAACCGCGAACTTCTGGCGCGGGATCTGGGCAAGCCCCTGACTCAGGTGCGCGACCCTTTCGGCGAATTCGACAGCTTCGGCGCCCACAATAACGCCCGCATGCGCGCCTTTCTGGATGAGCAGGGCTTCGACTATGAGTTCCTGTCTTCCACCGCCTGCTATCGGGAGGGGCGCTTCGATCCCACCCTCAGATTGATGCTGGAGCGCTTCGATCAGGTACAGGCGGTCATGCTTCCGACTTTGGGGCCTGAGCGTCGCGCCACCTATTCTCCCTTCTTGCCCATCAGCCCGACGACCGGTCGCGTGCTGCAAGTCCCGACTCTTGAGCGCCATCCTGATCGCGGCGCCATCGTTTTCGAGGACGAAGACGGCTCGCTTAAGGAAACCCCCGTCACGGGCGGCGCCGTCAAGCTACAATGGAAGCCGGATTGGGCCTGCCGCTGGGCCGCCTTCGGAGTGGACTATGAGATGGCGGGCAAGGATCTCATCGAGTCGGTGAAGGTCTCTTCGAGAATCTGCACGATCCTGGACGGCGTTCCGCCCGAAGGCTTCAACTTCGAGCTGTTCCTGGATCAGGACAACCAGAAGATTTCCAAGTCCAAGGGTAATGGCCTGACCCTGGAGGAGTGGCGTCGCTATGGGCCACCCGAGAGCCTCGTCTACTATCTCTTTCAGTCGCCCCGCTCGGCCAAGAAGCTCTATTTCGACGTGATTCCCAAGGCGACGGACGAATATCTCCAGCAGCTTGACGCCTATAATTCGCCCAAGGCGCCGCCGTCGGGAGACGAGGCCCGCATCGCCAATCCCCTGGATAATCCCGTCTGGTCGATCCACGGGGGCGCGCCGCCGGAACGTGGATCGCCCGTGTCCTTTGGCCTTCTGCTGAATCTTGTTTCAGCCGCCAATGCCTCGGAGAGGGCGATCCTGTGGGGATTCATTGCGCGGCAGTTTCCGGGCGCCACGCCGGAAAGTGAACCCCTTCTGGATCGGCTGACCGATTATGCACTCCATTATTACGAGGACTTCGTGGCCCCCACCAAGCTTTTCCGCGCGCCAGACCCGCGTGAGCGGGCGGCCATGCAAGATCTGCTCGTGCGGCTTAAAGCCATGCCAACGGACTGCCATGATGGGGAGCTCATCCAGAACGAGGTCTATGGCGCGGGTAAGGACGCTGGCTTCGAACCGCTCCGCGCGTGGTTCACGGCTCTCTACGAGGTGCTTCTCGGGCAGAGCCAGGGGCCCAGGTTTGGCTCCTTCGTCGCGATCTTCGGGTTGGCCGAGACCATCGCCCTGATCGAGAAGGCGCTAGCCGGCGTCGATTTGGCCGCCGAAAGTGTTTAGGTCTAGGCCGTCGCGCCGGGCCCCCTGTAGATGACCACGCTCACCAGCATTCTGACGCGCGGCTGGAAGCGCATCCTGGGGCGCCGGCGTCGGCTGACCCCCGCGCATGTGGATACACCGCAGTCCATCGATCGGTCCGAGCCCGGCCGCGGGCGCCTGGCCGACGCGCCCTGGCGGATTCCGGCCCTCGGCTGGAAGGATATTCTGTGGCGCACCTACGGAAATCTCGGCCGCGACGGCCTCTCTGGCGTCGCCGGCGGCGTGGCGTTCTATGTGCTTCTCGCCGTTGTCCCGGCGATCGCCGCCTTCATTTCGGTTTACGGGTTCTTCCTCGATCCCGCGATGATCGCCCGTCACCTCTATGGGCTTTCCGCGATCCTGCCCGATGACGCCCTTGAGCTGATTGGCGATCAGATGACCCGACTAGCCAATCAAAAGCATGAGGTGCTGAGTGTGACACTGGCCGTGAGCACCCTGGTCTCCGTCTGGAGCGCCAATGCGGCGATGAAGGCTTTGGTGGTGGGTCTGAACATCGCCTATTCGGAGACCGAGTCGCGCCCCTATCTGAAACGCACGCTGTTCACATATGCCGCGACCCTGGCGGCGGTGATTTTTCTGGCGGCCTTCGTGCTTCTGACCGTTGCGGCCCCCGTCTGGCTCAATGCTCTGGGCTTTCACCGATTGATGGTGGTCTGGAGCGTGCTGCGCTGGCTCCTCGTCTATTTGATCGCCGCCGTCGTCTTCGTCCTCGCCTATCGTTTTGGGCCCAGCCGCCGTCGCGCTCGCTGGCGCTGGGTGAGCATCGGCGGCGCGGCCGCGGCTCTTTTGTGGATGATCGGCTCGCTCATCTTCTCCTTCGTGATTGATCATTTCACCCGCCTGGGCGCCACCTATGGTTCGCTGGGGGCGGTGGTTGGGTTTCTCCTCTGGGTCTGGTTCTCGCTGATGATCCTTCTGGTGGGCGCGGAGCTCAACGCCGAGATTGAGCACCAGACGGCCCTGGACACCACGACGGGACCTCCGGCGCCCCTGGGCGAGCGCGGGGCGCGGGTGGCGGACACAGTGGGCAAGGCCTTTACCTTATCGGCCGACGAGGCGCGGGACCTGGCCCACCGTTTCGCCCACCGACTGATGGACCTGCTGCGTCGCCGTGCGCCTTAAGGTCGGCCGCGAGCCTTCATAGGCTCTGCTCCAGGCTCGCCAGCCGCGCCGCCTGGTCCTCGGCGATGAGGGGACCGATGACGTCGTCCAGGGCCTCACCCTCGATGATCTTAGGCAGATTGTAGAGCGTGAGATTGATCCGGTGATCGGTGACACGGCCTTGCGGGAAGTTGTAGGTGCGGATGCGCTCGGAGCGGTCGCCCGAGCCCACTTGGGTCTTGCGCGCTTCGGAGCGCTCGGAATCCAGGGCCTCGCGCTGGGTCTGGTAGAGCCTGGCCTTCAGCACCTTCAAGGCCCGGGCGCGGTTCTGGTGCTGGGATTTTTCCGATGAGGTGACGACGATGCCGGTCGGAAGATGGGTGATCCGCACCGCCGAGTCCGTCTTATTCACGTGCTGGCCCCCGGCGCCGGACGAGCGATAGGTGTCGATGCGCAGATCGCCGTCCTTGATCTCAATATCCACGTCTTCCGCCTCGGGCAGAACCGCGACCGTCGCCGCGGACGTGTGAATCCGCCCTTGGGCCTCGGTCGCCGGCACGCGCTGCACCCGGTGCACGCCGCTCTCAAACTTGAGCCGCCCGAACACGCCTTCGCCCTCAATGGAGGCGATAATCTCCTTGAAGCCCCCCGCCTCCCCCTCGGAGACGCTCTCGACTTCGACCTTCCAGCCCTGCTCCTGGGCGTAGCGCTGGTACATCCGGAAGAGGTCGCCGGCGAACAGCGCGGCCTCGTCGCCTCCCGTGCCGGCGCGGACCTCCAGAATGGCGGAGGCCTTTTCGTCCGCGTCGCGCGGCGCGAGCAGAAGAGCGATCTCCCGTTCAAGGCCTGGCAGGCGCGCGTCGAGGTCTTCTAGGTCGGCCCTGGCCAGTTCGGCCATATCCGGGTCGGGGTCGGCGCTCAGCCGCTCCAGCTCCTCACGCCCGGCGCGGGCGTCCATCAGGGCGCGGGCGGCCTGCGCCACGGGCCGGAGCTCCGCGTGCTCCTTCGCGAGGCGGACAATCTCCACCCCAGCGCTGGCGCTCTCCATGCGCGCCTCCAACTCGTGAAAGCGATCCATGAGTTGCTCAAGACGGGCCTGGGGCAGACGCAAGGCGGCGGCCTCCAAGAGCTTAGCGCGCGATAAGGCCGCTGATCTAGCGCGCAGCGCGGACCCCGTCGAGCCTCAGCAAAACTTCATAGGTTCGCTTCGACTTATGACTCTTAGCAGCATTGATTTTGCTCAAGAAAGCAAATTGATCGTGGCTTTAGCCACGCAAGGCTGCTTCGCCTCGCCCGCCCGTTCCGAGCGACCACGGTTGCGCCGGAGGCGCAGGGGCCTTAGGTGCCCTTCATGCCTGCGGATTTCTCGAATGTAACAGTTGTAACCGTCACGGGCGAAGCCGGCGCGGGCGGGGCGGCGGCTGTACCCAGTCTCGTCCACAGCTCCGCCCAGCTACCGGGCTCGCGGGCGCTGATGATTAGCCCGGATCGACCCCAACAACTGCCTGGCAATAATAGACATTACAGAGTTAAGCCATTTGGATATATTGGTTATAGTGTTTTTGTTCTCTATTGCCTTGCGAATTTTATTGATACTGATTACGCATTAATTGTTCAGAAAGATGGGTGGGTTCTTAATGCCGATAACTGGCGGCCCGAATTCTTTGATTATGACTATTTAGGAGCGCCGTCAGTCTCTGGTATGACTGTGGATTCGCAGGGCGCCCGTACGATTTACAACGGGTTTACATGGCAACAATTCGTTGGTCGATCGGATGTCCAGCTCCTGCCGGTCTATAATGGCGGCCTTTCACTCCGCAGCCAACGATTGCTCACGGCGCCCCGCCGTCTGGGCTTGACGATGAATATTACGCCGCCGCACCTTTTTGGCGACGCTGGCGATCCGTCGGCCCTGTTCGAGATGGATTGGCCCTGGGCGCATCATACCGAAGACACTCAGGTGTGCGTCTATATGCGCGAGGCGCTGGAGGCCGATGGAATCCGCTTCGCCCCTCTGGACCTGGCCCTGGATTTTTCATTTGAATACATCGGCGATGTCATTCACGCGAAACACGATTTTTCGCGCAACTTTGGCACGCATTGTAGACTACGTCATTTTCTGGGTGGAGATCCGCCAAGAATAGACTGTGTGGCAAACCGTAAAGAGATTTATGGCGTACATCGGCAAGCCGAGATAAACGACTTTCTCAGGTTGAGGTATGGATACGTTATAGAGATATAGGGCGTTACGAGCGCGCCGGCCGTCTGGAGTTGGTCCGGCGCGCGACCAGGACGCGAATTCGCCGCTGGGCCGCCTATTGGTTGACGCGGGGTCCGGTGAATAAATTGGAATGATCTTCGTTCAAAAGGGATCACCGTCATGGCCGAGGCCTATATCGTCGCCGCCGCTCGCACCGCGGGGGGCAAGAGAAAAGGCAAGCTAGCCGGCTGGCATCCGGCGGATCTGGCCGGCGAAGTTCTCAACGCCCTGGTTGATCGCACGGGGGCGGATCCGGCCCTCGTTGAAGATGTGATCATGGGCTGCGTCGGTCAGGCCGGCGAACAGGGCAATAACATCGCCCGCGGGGCGGTCCTCGCCTCGAAATTTCCCGAAAGCGTACCGGCCACCAGCGTTGATCGCCAGTGCGGCTCCTCCCAACAGGCGCTCCATTTCGCCGCCCAGGCCGTAATGAGTGGAACTCAGGATATTGTCATTGCCGCCGGCGTCGAGAGCATGACACGCGTTCCCATGGGCACGCCGGTGATCCTGCCAGCCCAGAACGGGTTGGGTTCTCCCATGAGCCCCCACCAGAAGGCGCGTTATCCCAACATACAGTTCAGCCAGTTCATGGGNNGTTCAGATCACGATCACCGATGAAGAGGGCGGCAGCTCCCTTCATACGGTGGATGAGGGCATTCGCTTCGACTCCACCCTGGATGCTATCAAGAGCGTCAAGCTCCTGCGCGAAGATGGGAAGCTATCGGCCGCGACCTCCAGTCAGATCTGCGACGGCGCCTCGGGCGTCATGATCGTCAGCGAGGCGGGACTTAGGATGCTCGGCGTCGAACCCCTGGCGCGCATCCACCATCTCACCGTCGTCGGCGGGGATCCGGTGATCATGCTGGAGGCGCCCATTCCCGCCACGATGCGTGCCTTGGGAAAGACCGGTCTCTCCATCGACGACATCGATCTCTTCGAGGTGAACGAGGCCTTCGCCTCGGTGCCCGTGGCCTGGCTCAAGGAGACCAAGGCCGACCCTGACCGGCTGAATGTGAATGGCGGCGCCATTGCGCTGGGCCATCCTCTCGGCGCCTCGGGAACCAAGCTGATGGCGACCCTGGTCCACGCGTTGCGGGCCCGAGGTAAGCGCTATGGTCTGCAGACCATGTGCGAGGGCGGCGGTCTTTCCAACGTCACCATCATCGAGCGTTTGTAGAGGCGCACTCCCCAAGGCGCTCCCTGCGCCTTAGTCTAGGGCGATGACCTATGCCGTCAGCGTCCTGACCATGTGTCCCGAGGCCTTCCCCGGCCCGTTAGGCGTCTCCCTGATCGGGACCGCATGGCGGGAGCTTGGGTTATGGTCCCTGGAGACTGTGGACATTCGGGCCTTTTCCAAGGATAAGCGCGGCTTCCTTGACGACCCCCCGGCGGGGGGCGGTCCAGGATTGGTCATGCGGGCGGATATTATCGCTTCGGCGTTGGACAGCGTCGCGGCGGAGGGTCGCCCGCTTCTTTACATGAGCGCCCGGGGACGGCCCCTGACCCAGGCGCGGGTGAGAAGCTGGTCGCGGGCGGCGGGTCTCGTCGTTCTCTGTGGTCGGTTCGAGGGGGTGGATCAGCGCATCATCGAGGCGCGCGGGTTCGAGGAGGTCTNNGTTCTGGGCGAGGCCGAAAGTTTGCGGGAAGAGAGTTTCGAGGACGGTCTTCTCGAGCAGCCTCAGTTCACGCGACCGAGGCTCTTCGAGGGACGAGAGATTCCTCCGGTCCTGCTGTCGGGTCACCATGGTGAGGTGGCCAGGTGGCGCCAGGCCCAGAGGGAAGCGACGACGCGGGAACGGCGCCCGGATTTGTGGGCCGCCTACCTCGCCAATGAACAGGCAAAGGGCGATTAAAGCCCAAGTATCAAAGGACTTTGAACGATGAACATGATCGAGACGCTGGAAAAGGAAGAGGCCGACCGCCTTCTTGCCGGCAAAAGCATCCCCCCCTTCCAGCCGGGCGACACCGTCCGCGTCAATGTGAAGATCAAGGAGGGCGAGCGCGAGCGCGTCCAGGCCTATGAGGGCGTGTGCATCGCCCGCTCGGGCCATGGCCTTCAGGAAAACTTCACGGTTCGCAAGATCAGCTTTGGCGAGGGCGTGGAGCGGGTCTTTCCGGTCATGTCGCCGATGATCGAGTCCATCGAAGTGCGTCGTCGCGGCGCGGTTCGGCGGGCCAAGCTCTATTATCTGCGCGACCGTCGTGGGAAGTCCGCGCGGATCGCCGAGCGCGCCGGCTCGCCCAAGGACGACAAGGCGGAAGGCTAGGCGCGGCTCTTCGTCTATCAGCCTGCCGTGGTTTCCAGGGTCAGCCCCGCGGTTCTGGGACCGAACAGGCCCACCGCGAAGATGACCACGCCCATTGCGCCGGCTATAAAGGCGAAGACGCCGATTGATCCGAAGCCGGTCAGCAGAGCGGCGATGATGAAACTCGACACCACGGTGGAGAGGCGGCTCCAGGCATAGACGAAGCCCACCGCGGAGGCGCGGATGCGGGTCGGATAGAGCTCCGCCTGATAGGCGTGATAGGCGAAGGACAGCAGGTTGTTCGAGAAGGTCAGGATCACGCCCAGAGCGATGATCGCGGCCCCGGCCCGCTGACCGGCAAAGGCCATGCCCACCCCACCGGTCGTCAAGGCGGCTGCGATGATCAGGTGTTTCCGCTCGAAACGATCAGCGAAGGCCGCACAGATCAGCGGCCCTAGCGGGTAGGCCATGGCGATGGCCGCAGAATAGGCGAGGCTATGGACGACTGACTGGCCCTGGGCGGCGATAAGCGTGGGCGCCCAATTGCTGAAACCATAGAAGCCGATGGCTTCGAAGATGTTGAACACCACCAGCATGAGGGTGCGCCGACGGTAGAGCGGGGTGAAAGCCTCCGCCAGATGGACGTCGCGGGCGGTGGGCGGAAGCCTCGCGGGGCGCCGCGGCGGCGCCTGAGGGGGGCCCTGTCCCTCCAGAAGCGAGACGACGGCGTTGGCTTCCGCGAGGCGCCCCTGACGCTCCAGCCAACGCGGAGATTCCGGCAAACGGGCCCGAATCACCCACACAACGACCGCACCTGCCGCGCCAAGAATCATCACCCAGCGCCAGCCCGCGAGCCCGAAGGGTGACACGGGAAGCAACACCCACGCGGCGATGGCCACGGCTGGCACGGCCAGGAACTGAATGGCCTGGTTAAGGGCAAAGGCCCGGCCCCTCAGGTGCGCGGGGGCCAGTTCGCTGATGTAGGCATCAATGGTCACCAGCTCTACGCCGATGCCGACGCCAGAAATCAGACGCCAAATGTCCAGGCCGATGGCCGTGTGGCAGCTCGCCATGGCCAGGGTCGCCAGGGCGTACCAGATCAGCGAGACGGTGAAGACCGCGCGGCGTCCGAAGCGATCGGCGACGCGGGAGAAGACGAGGGTCCCAACGAAAAGGCCGAGGAAGGTGGCGGAAGCGAAGGCGGCCTGATCGCTTTGGCCAAAGAGCCCGGCCCGTCCGCTCTGAAACACCCCCGCCCGCACCAGTCCGGGTGACACATAGGCGGTCATCATCAGGTCGTAGAACTCAAAGACCCCGCCTAAGGAAATCAGCACGATCAGCGCCCACAGGCGGACGGAGGAGCCGAGAGCGTCAAGGCGTGGTCCCACGCCTTCCGGCCCAATCCCCTCTGGCGATCGGCTCGCCCCGACGCCGCTGGCTGTTATAGGAGCGGGTGTGGCCTCGGCGGGACGGGACATGGACGAACACTTCTTCGATCTTCGCGCGACGCACAATCCACACCGATGGTTCCTTCCTCTCACGCCGGCCCTATGCGTGGGACCCCCAGCGCGGCAATTCATGTTCGGCGGCGTGGGAATGGGCGCGGCGATCGCGGCGCTGGAGCGCACTTGCGGGCGACCGGTGATCTGGGCCACGGCTCAGTATCTCTCTTACGCAAGGCCGCCGTCCGTGGTGGATCTGGACGTGCGGATCGCCGCCGAGGGGAAACACACGACCCAGGCGCGCGTATCGGCCCATGTGGGCGACACCGAGATCCTCACGGTCAACGCGGCCCTGGGATCGCGGCCGAACGGCGAAAGGCTACAATGGGCTCAGCCGCCCGAGGCGCCAGCGCCCGAGACCTGCCCGGAAAGCACGCGCTGGCGATCGGATGTCGCCGATCTTCATAGCCAGATCGAGGCGCGCATCGCTCATGGCGTCCACGGCCGAAATCCCGCCGCGGGCCCGAGCCCCGATGGCCGCCTGGTGCTTTGGATTCGGCCGCGTGGCGGCCAGGTCGTGGACTCCGCCATGCTGGCCATCATGGCCGATCATGTGCCGTCCGCCATCGGCCCGGCCCTGGGGCGAGACGCCGGGGGCAATAGCCTCGACAACACAATTCGATTTATGGAAATCGTCCCGACCTCGTGGGTCCTGTGCGACATCACCATTGTTGGCATTGATCGGGGGATCGGCCACGGCGCCATGCGGCTCTATGCCCAAGATGGGCGCCTCCTCGCCACCGCCAGCCAGTCCCTGATCGTGCGTCTGAGGGACAAGGCGGAAGCTCGCGCGGCCGCGGAGGCCGATCAATAGACACCGCGTGGCGGACGAAGCGGGTTTCGCTGTGGGACCTGTCAATCGCGCGTTGTAATCGGGCCGTAAGGATGCCTCGTACAAACTCAAGCTTTGTGTTCGCTCTTATGCCTCCGTTCTGGAACATTTCCCAATCATGCGCCGCCTGATTCTCTTTCGACACGCCAAGGCCGCCCCACGGCAGCCGGGTGCTGGGGACCCCGATAGGGCGTTGACCGCTTCCGGGCGCGAGGACGCCGCGGTCTCGGGCCGTTGGATGATCCGCAACGGCTATGCGCCTGATCTGGTCCTTATCTCCCCCTCGTTGCGCACCCGGGAGACCTGGGACGGCGTGAAGGATCTGACGCCAGCGAGCCGCGCGGTTCTGGAGGATGATCTCTATGACGCCTCGCCCGAGGATATCATCGCCGTGATCGCGCGCGTGGCGGCGGAAGCGGAAACCGTGATGGTGGTCGCGCACAATCCGGGGCTGCAGGAGGTCGCGGTGAGGCTTTTGAGCGAAGCGGCAAGCCCTGACGCCGACATGATCGCCACCGGCTTTCCCACAGCTACAGTCGCCGTGCTGGACATGAGCGCTGCGACTGGTCCGCGCCTGGAGAACCTGTTCAATCCGCGTTATGCCCCGCCGCCCTTCGTGGAAACGTGGGACGAGTCCCAGGGAGAGGGGAGCTGACGCGAATCTACAAGATCCTGAAGCGCGCGGAATGGGAAGCGGCGCGGTCGGCCGGCGCCTTTGGGGGCACCGCTATCGATCTGGCGGACGGCTACATCCACTTTTCAGCCGCCGATCAGGCCCGCGAAACCGCCCGCCGCCATTTCGCCGCCCAAGATGATCTTCTGCTGTTGGCGGTGGACGCCGCGTCCCTTGGGACGGCGCTGCGCTGGGAGCCCTCTCGCGACGGCGCGCTGTTCCCCCATCTCTACGCGCATCTTCCCACCGATCTGGTGGTGGAGGTCCGCGCCGCGCCCCTCGGCGCCGACGGGATTCCCGATCTGGGGCCGGTTGCCCCATGAGCCCTTCGTCGTGAAATCCTGGCGCGATCTGGCGGCGGCGTCTCTGCGCCTGCTGGATCCAGAAGACGCCCATGGTCTCACCCTGGCCGCCCTGGCGCTCGGTCTGGGCCCGGTGGATCGCACGCCCCCCGACCCTGCCCTGGCGGTGAATTTCGCGGGCCTCGACCTGGCCAACCCCATCGGCCTAGCAGCGGGTTTCGACAAGGACGCCAAGGCGCCGGCGGCCCTCTTGAGGGCGGGTTTCGGCTTTGTGGAGTGCGGCACCACGACGCCCCTAGCCCAGAGCGGTAATCCCCGGCCGCGCCTTTTTCGTCTGCCGCCCGATCGGGCGGTGATCAACCGCATGGGCTTCAATAATACCGGTCTGGACGCCTTCGCCTCGGGCCTCGCCGCGCCACGTGGTCCGGGCGTCGTGGGCGCCAACGTGGGGGCCAACAAGGACTCCCAGAACCGCGTCCAGGACTATGTGATGGGGCTCCAGCGGCTCTGGGGTCTGGCCGACTATTTCACCCTCAACGTCTCTTCCCCCAACACGCCTGGGCTGCGGGACCTGCAGGGCAAGGCAGCCCTGGAGGACCTCCTGGGCGCGGTGGGCGAGGCGCGGCGTGACCTTACGGGGCGTCATGGTCCAAGGCCGATCTTCCTGAAAATCGCCCCTGACCTTACTGAGGTCGATGTCCAGGGCATTGTCGAGGTCGCCATGGCCGGCGGTGTGGACGCCTTGATCATCAGCAACACCACCCTGTCTCGCCCCTATAGTCTCAGTGGCGCCTCGCGGAACGAGGCCGGAGGCCTTTCAGGGACGCCTCTTTTTGCCGCCTCGACGCGCGTCCTGAGCTGGGCGCGGGAGGCGAGCACGGGTCGCCTTACCCTTATTGGCGTCGGCGGAATTGCCACGGCGGCCGACGCTTATGCCAAGATCCGCGCTGGGGCGAGCGCGATCCAGCTCTATACGGCCCTGGTCTATGAAGGGCCGGCGCTTGTGGCGCGGCTGAAGTCGGATCTCGCGGCCCGGCTGCGCGCCGATGGATTCCGCACGCTCGCCGAGGCGGTCGGGACGGTCTGACGACCGGGGGTATTTAGGCCCTTCGTTGCTCCGCCCCGCCGCTCGGGGTAACCAGAGGATTATGGCGGACGCCGCGCCCCTGGATGAGCCCACCGCACCCCAAGAGCGCCGCTTCTCCTGGTTCCAGGGGCTGTCGGCTCGCCTCTTGCTGCTGACGGTTTTCATTGTGGTGGCGGCCAATCTTCTGATCTTGCCGCCGAGCCTGGCCGCAGACGAGGAATCCTGGCTGCTCGACCGCTTGCGGGCCGCCGAACTGGCGACCTTGATCGAGGAAACAGCTCCCGGCGGCGTGGTCACCGACCGGGTGCGTTCGGACATTCTCGCGAATGCCGGCGTCGTTTCGGTTGCCTTCCAGATCCGGGGCGAGCGGCGTCTCATCCTCCAGGCGCCGCGCCTGGCGCGCACCCCCTATCTCCTGGACCTTCGCGGCGGCGGTCCGATGTCCCTCTGGGCGCCGGTTGAGACCCTGTTGCGCGGGGGCGACCGCATGGTGCGGGTCATGGCCCGGCCGCGATTTCGACCCGGCGCCTTCGTGGAGGTCGTGCTTCCCGACGCCCCCCTGAAACGTGAACTGCTGTCGCAGCTTGGTCGTCTGATGGTCGAAACCCTGTTCACCTCTCTGCTAGCCGGGGCGGTGGTCTATTTCGCTCTGACATTTTTTCTGGTGCGGCCGATGCAACGGATCACCCGCGCCATGGAGCGGTTCCGCGCCGATCCCACCGACCCTCGCGCCGCAATCCACCCTTCCGGGCGGCGCGACGAAATTGGCCGCGCCGAGAGCGAACTTGATCGCATGCAAGCCGATCTGCGCGCGGCGCTGGCCTCGCGGGCCCGACTCGCGGCCCTGGGGGAGGCAGTGGCCAAGATCAATCACGACCTGCGCAATATGCTGACCAGCGCCCAGATCGCCTCTGAAAATCTGGCGGGCTCGGGCGATCCTCAGGTGACCCGCGCCTTGCCGCGGCTCGAGCGCGCCCTGGACCGCGCCATAACCCTCGCCTCCAATGTCCTGACCTTCGGCAAGAGCGACGAGCCGCCACCGGACACCGGCCCCACTCCGCTCCTCGCCGCCCTGGAGGAAGCGGCCCGAGATGCGGGCCTCGGCCCAGGGGGGGTGCGGCTGGAAACCGACATGGACCCTGCCGCCGAGGTGCGCGCCGATCCGGAACAGCTCTACCGAATCCTGGTCAATCTGCTTCGAAACGCCCGGCAGGCTATCGAAAGCCAGGAACCGCGCCCTGCGCCTGGGCGCGTCCTCGCGCATTTTTTTCAGACGGATAAGGACAGCCGCCTTCGCCTTACAGACAACGGCCCTGGCCTGCCCGAGCGGGTGAAGGAGCGTCTCTTCCAGGCCTTCACAGCCTCGGGGCGTCAGGGCGGCGCGGGCCTTGGCCTCGCCATCGCCCGCGAACTCGCCGAGGGCCACGGCGGCGAACTCGTCCTCATCGATACCGGGCCAGAGGGCGCCTGTTTCGAACTGCGCCTGCCGCGCGCCTGACCCTCCGATACTGCCAAAAGAGTTTTTGACTCTGGACCAGGCAGCCTTGGCGGCGGGGACGATCTCGCTGATCACGCCAGGATCGCGCGCCCATCAGATCCGTCAATCTTGCTTGGGCCGTTCAACCTTTGGCGGTCAGACGCTCTCGCCCCTCAGCAGACGCGGCAGGTCCCCACTTGCGCCCCCGGCCTCGGCCATGAACATGCGCCTCGCCGCCCCAATGCGGTTGACCACGGCCATGCCGGCGTCGCGCACCGTGCGGACGAGGGGGTGGTCCGTGGCGAAGAGGCGCGTAAAGGCGTCGGTGGCGAGGGCGACGCCCATATTGTCCACGCCGCGCCAGCGCGCGTAACGATCCAGAACCACCGCGGCGCCCAGATCTTCGCCGAGGCGCGCGGCCTCGATCAGTACCTCCGCCAGGGCCGCGGCGTCCTTGAGGCCCATATTCAGCCCTTGGCCAGCGATGGGATGCACGCTGTGAGCGGCGTCGCCGATGAGCGCGGTGCGATATGCGGTGAGGCTGTCGGCGATCTGCAGACCTAGAGGATAGGCGAATCGCGGGCCCTCAGCCTCCACCTGTCCCAGAAATGCGCCAAAACGCCGGCGCAGATGGGCCTCGAACGCCTCGGGGCTCGCCCGGATAAGCGCCGCGCCGCGCGCCTTCTTTTCCGTCCACACCAGGCTGGCCCGACGCCCGGTGAGGGGCAGAATGGCGAAGGGGCCGCCCGGCAGGAAGTGCTCATAGGCGACGCCCTCGTGGTCACGGTTGATGCGCACCGTGGCCACCACGCCTGTATCCCCATAGTTCCAGCCCGCCGTCCCGATACCGGCGTCCTGGCGCACTCTCGAGGCTTTGCCGTCCGCCCCCACCAGGAGGGAGCCCTTGAGCCGGCGGCCATCCTCCAGGGTGACGGTGACGCCTCCGGCCTCCCGCGAGATCTGGGCCGCCTTGCCCGGGGCGATGACCTGGACCCGGGACGCCAGAACCGCCTGCGCCAGGGCCGCGCGTATGTGGCGGTTCTCGATCAGGTACCCGAGGGGCTCGCCGCCGTTGCGGCCCGCGATCTCCGCGGAGTCAAAGCGTAGCCATGCGCCGGAAGGCCGGCGCACCGAGGCGCCTGGCGCTCGCCCATCGGTGACAAGGATCTGCTCGATCCTCTGGGCGTGGGGTTCGAGGGCGCCGACGGCGCCGAGCACACGCCACCCGCGCCAGGCGGCGAAGGAAATGGCGCTGGCCCGGCCGTCGAAATCCGGGGCGGTCAGAGCCTCAAAGGGCCGGGAGTCCACGAGGACGCAGCTGAGATTCCCCGCGGCGAGGGCCAGGGCCAGGGTGGCGCCGGCCATGCCGGCGCCAACGATCACGACATCCGCGACGATCTCGGCGTCCGCCGGGGTGTTGCGGGCGCTGGGGGTCATTCGGTCTCATCCTCGCCACTGGGGAGACCCATCATATGGAAGCCCGCATCGACATGAACAATCTCGCCGGTGGTGGAGAGGCCAAGATCGGAGAGCAGCCAAAGGGCGCAGCCGGCGACGCCCTCCATGGACGTGTCCTCCTTCATGGCGCTCAGGCGCCGGCCTTCGGCCAGCATGCCCCGGCCTCCTGAGATACCCGCCAGAGAGAGGGTGCGCATGGCGCCGGCGGAAATGGCGTTCACGCGGATGCCCTTGGGTCCCAAGTCCCGGGCGATATAGCGCGTCGCCGCCTCCAACGCCGCCTTGGCGACGCCCATGGTGTTGTAATTGGGGATGGCCCGTTCGGCTCCGAGATAGGTCATGGTGATCATGGATCCGCCCCGACTCATCAGGCGCGAGGCCCGACGGGCGCAGTCCACGAAGCTGTAGGCCGAGATGTCCAGGGCCTGGGCGAATCCCTCCCGGGTGCAGTTTTCCACGAAAGAGCCCTTGATCTGGTCCCGGCCCGCATAGGCGATGGAGTGAACCAGGAAATCCAGGCTGTCCCAAGCCTGGCCCAGGGTCTCGAAGGCCTGATCCATAGAGGTGTCGCTCGCCACATCCATCGGCACATAGAGCTTCGCGCCAATGCTTTCGCCCAAGGGCCGCACGCGCTTTTCATTGGAGTCCATATAGGCCAGAGCCACCTCGCCGCCCTGGGCGGCAATCTGGGCGGCGATGCCCCAGGCGATGGAGTTGCGGTTGGCGACGCCGGTCACCAGGCCGCGCTTGCCTTTCATCAGCTCGCCCCTGGGCAGAGCCAGATCGTTGTCCATCGCCGTTGTCACTCCCAACCCTTTTGTCGTGGGCGGTCACTATCAGGGGCAGGGGCCAGCGAAAAGCTCAAGCGCCACGCGTACGCGGTCAAGCCGGCGGCGGGGCCTGTGCGGTCAGGTCACGCTCGGCATATTGTCCGCCCGGGCGATAGATATAGAGATAGGTGGGGAGGATCGGCTCCAGGGCGCTGGGCGTCACGCCAAGCTCCATAAGGCCTGGCGCGCCTGGCGACACCACATTGTCGGCCCTCAGGAGGGCGACCTGATCGGTCGTGATCGGCGGGGTAAGGCCTAGCGCGGCGGCGAAGTCGCCCGAGCGGCCCAAAAGCATCGCCAGGGGAAATGGGATGGGCGCGAGGACGCGCCGCCGCTGAATGACTTCCAGCATCAAGGCCATAAGGTCCCGGAAGCTATAGACCTGGGGTCCGCCCAACTCGAAAGTCCGACCCTCCGCCTCCGGCAGGGCGAGGGCCCCCGCGACGGCCTGGGCGACGTCACCGACATAGACGGGCTGAAAGCGTGTGGCGCCGCCGCCGATCAGGGGCAGGGCGGGAGAGAGGCCCGCCATGGCGGCGAAGCGGTTGAAAAAGGCGTCCTCGGGACCGAAAATCACCGATGGCCGTAGCAGGACCGCCCCCGGGATGATCTCGCGCACGGCCGTCTCGCCGGCCGCCTTTGTCCGCGCATAGGCGGCCGGAGAGTCCGCGCGAGCGCCGATGGCCGATATATGCACGAAGCGCGCCACGCCGTGGACGGCGGCGCTTTCGGCGATGATGCGGGCGCCCGCGACATGCAGGGCCTCGAAGGTCTGGCGGCCGCTTTCATAGAGCACGGCGACGGCGTTGACGCAGGCTTCAGCGCCCTCGAGGGCCCGGCTCACCGAGGACGGTTCGCGAATATTGGCCTGGACCACCTCGATCTGGCCCACATCGCCGAGCATTCGCAGGCGATAGCCGCGACCGGGGTTTCGGACCGCCACGCGGACCCGCGCGCCGCTCTTGGCCAGGGCGCGAACGACCTGGGCGCCCACAAAGCCCGAGCCGCCGAAAACCGTCACCAGACCCCGCATGGGCGCCGCGATCCTTCACACCTTCAGTCGGCCTTGCGCTTAGAGGAGCGGGGTCCTGGACGCAACGCGGCGCGCGGGCGCCCTATTCGGCGGCGGTCATCTCGATCACCTCGCCGCTGGTGATCAGAGCGGGCGCCGGAGCGGCATAGCGCATGCTTCGGCCCAGGAACTGGGCGCCCGCGTCCATGGTGAGTTGTTCATGGGCGACGTCGCCGTCCAGCTTCGCCGTGGCGTGGAGTCGAACCTGCTGGGCGCTGATCGAGCCCGTCACGCGGCCCCGAACCTCCACCGATTGCGCGGTGATCGCCCCCTCGACGCTGCCGCTCTCGCCAATCACCAGCCGCTTCACCGACACGTCGCCGATGATCTCGCCGTCGACATGAAGCTCGCCCTCCCCGGTCAGATCGCCCTGGATGCGAATATCGCTGGAAATCAGCGAGGGGACCCCCGAGGCGGACTTCCGGGGGGCGTCCGGCCTGTGGCCGGTGTCGAAACTGTGGGGCGCATGGCCCGCTCTATCCGGTTTGGTGAACATGGTCTCCAGCTCTCAGAAAGGCTTCTGGGTCCTTGGGTTGGCCATCGACCCACACCTCGTAATGGAGATGCGGGCCGGTGGATCGTCCGGTGGATCCGATCGCGCCGATCTGCTGGCGCGGATCCACACGCTGGCCGACGCGGACCGACAGAGCCGCCAGGTGGGCGAAGCGGGTCCGAAGGCCATGGCCATGATCGATCTCGATAATATTGCCGTAGGTTCCACGCCGGCCCGCATAGGCCACGACACCTTCGGCGGTTGCAAAGACAGGCGTCATGCGTGGGGCGGGGATGTCCAGGCCCGGATGGGGCGCCAGATGGCCTGTGAAGGGATCGGTCCGCAGGCCAAAGCCGCTGGATTGCGCGCTGGTATTGGTGGGCCTGGCGAAGGGCGCCTGGGACGTGGCCGTCTCTAGAATCCTGAGTCTACTCAGTGACCGGGCAAGGGCGCCAAGACGGAGCGAAAAGGTGGTGTCGGAATTGACCGCCGCGACACTCTTAGGCGGCGCGAGGATACCTGGGTCCGGCGCGGGTCCGAAGCGCGAAGGGTCGACGCCCGCCTGGCGAAACGCGGACTTCAGACGCTCCGCGCAGGGGTCGGCCATGTTTTCCAGCCGTCCCAAAAGTCTGTCCTGCCGTCCGCTGACGCTTTTGAGAATGCCGGTCGGCGCGCTGGGCTCAAGCTTCAGCCCGGGAACTTGGGCGGCGGTGTTGGCCCCAGTCGACGCCGCGGGACAGGTGACGGTTGCGAACAACGACTCCAGATTGGCCTCCCGAGTCTCGATGCGCTCAGCCATGGCGCGCATCAGAGATCTGGGATCCTGCCCAGGCGGCGGGGCCGCGGCCATGGCCATGACCGTGGCCACAAGCGACGTCGCGGTCCAAAGTCCTAGCGCGCCCGCCCCGGCCGCCAGGGCGAGCTGGCGTTTTGTCGTGAGCACCAGACCGCGCATTTCGCCGTCCGTGCGCATGTAGAAGTGACGTTCGGGGAAGCGCGCTTCGAGGGCGGCCCATACACGATCCAGAGCTGCGGAAAGCGACATCAACACCCCTTGATCTCGGCGGCTGGCATATGCGCTGGAAGCTTCACGGGGCACAACCCAGGCGCCTGTCAAATTGCGTTGCAGGGATCAACTCCGCTCAAGATTCTGTCCTGATTGACCGCGTGGCGCGCGCGGGCGGCGCGCAACTGGTCTTCAATGGGGCGGCGGCGGCCTTTCCACCCCCTGCGCGGCGAGACCGTTGACGCGCGCGGGACGGTGCCCTATCGCTCCGCGCCTCTCGCGGCGGGCCTCGCCCGACGGGGGCCCAGGTGGCGGAATTGGTAGA
The DNA here is from genome assembly GCA_003136615.1 of Caulobacteraceae bacterium. GTDB lineage: Bacteria > Pseudomonadota > Alphaproteobacteria > Caulobacterales > Caulobacteraceae > Acaudatibacter. Next base: position 34,153 of record PLFA01000129.1, read on the forward strand.
CGCGCTGGCTTCAGGTGCCAGTGGCTTAACGGCCGTGAAGGTTCGAGTCCTTTCCTGGGCACCATCAACTCACGACGCGGCTGTGATGCTTGCCGTTGCGCACCTGACTCCTTAAGTGCCTGTCGCAGACGCGGGGCGGCTTACGCCGTTACGAGTCATCACCCGCTCGGAGCGCGTTTTTGCCCGTCACCTTGCACCAGGGCGACCTGCCCGAAGGGACCTTCGACGGCGCGCGGTCGGTGGCGGTTGATTCCGAGACCATGGGCCTGCGGCTAGGCCGTGACCCGCTCTGCGTCGTACAGCTCCAGGGGCCCGACGGCGAGGCCCATCTCGTCCAGCTTGATCGGACCACATATGACGCCCCCAACCTCAAGCGGCTCCTGACGGATCCTGGCGTCCTGAAGATCTTCCATTTCGGTCGCTTCGATATCGCCATGTTCCTGCTTCACCTGGGGGTGACCACGGCGCCCGCCTATTGCACCAAGATCGCCTCCAAGCTGGTCCGCACCTACACAGACCGGCACGGCCTTAAGGATGTCACCCGCGAGCTGCTCGGCGTCGATATCTCCAAGGCCCAGCAAAGTTCCGATTGGGGCGCCGCCCAACTTTCGCCTGAACAATTGGCCTATGCCGCCTCCGATGTGGCGCATCTTCATCAGATCCGCGAGCGGCTGAACCAGATGCTGGTGCGGGAGGGGCGGATGGCTCTGGCCCAGGCCTGCTTTGACTTCCTGCCGGTGCGGGCCGCCCTGGACGTCGCCGGGTGGGACGAGTTTGATATTTTCGCCCATGAGTGAGCTCGCCGAGACGAAAACGGTGGTCGTCCGCCCGCCCGTCATGCGCCCAACGGGTCCCCCGCCCCGGGGGAAGCCCCGTGTTCACAGCCAGATTGTCCGCGCGCTACGTTTGCTGCTCCCCCTGACGATGCTCGGGGTGATAGCCGCCCTGGCGGGGCTGGTGGTTATGCACGCCATTCGCCGCCAACAGGCGACGCGTCTGGATGTCACCGCCCCCATCCACATGGTCAATCCTCATTTCTTCGGTCGGGACACTCAGAATCGCCCCTATACCCTGAGCGCGCGGGAAGCCTCCCGCGATCCCGCCTCCTTCCAGCGTGTCCTGCTCAGCGGGCCGCTTATTGTCCTGGATACTGGAGCCGCGCGCCCGGCGCGTCTGACCGCGGACAAGGGTGTCTATAAAGAAGATACGCGGATCCTGGTGCTCACCGGCCATGTCCGGGGCGTGGACGCCAAGAACGTGCAGTTCGCTTCGGACGAAGCGGTGGTGGATACCCGCACGGGCAAGGTCTCCGGGCCCCGCGCCCTAGCCAATGACCCCTTGCAGGGGGCCATCCAATCCAAGACCTTCGAGGTGGAGGATAAGGGCGATCGCGTGATTATGAAGGGCGGCGTTCACGCGCGGCTGAATGCGCNNAGGGTGGCGCCTTCGGCCGCGATACAAAGGATGGCGATCACATGAGACGCCTGAAAGCGTTGATCGGCGGGGCGGTCGCGATCCTGATCGCGGGGGGCCTCTCGGCCCCGGTCCGCGCCCAACTTTCCGCCCAGTCCAAGGGGCCCATCGACATCACGGCCGATCAGGCGGAGGTGATCCAATCGAAATGCATGGCCATCTGGCGCGGCGCCGCCGAGGCTATTCAGGACGCCTCACGCATCCGCGCCGANNGATCGCAACGCCCGGGGCGACCACGCGGTCTATACCGCCGCCGACGACCAGATCGTCATGACCGGCTCCGTGATCGTGGTCCAAGGCGATAACGTCGCCCGCGGCGACAAGCTGATTATCGATGTGGCCAGCCACCAGGCGCGGATGGTTTCCGACGTGACGGGCGCGGGCAAGGCTGGACGCGTGCGCGGGGTCTATTTCCCTGATCAGCCCGCCCCGGCGTCCGCGCCCGCACCGCGCTAATCGGCAGGAAGCGCCAACACCAATGACCGAGATTCTGCGATCCTCAGCCGCCGCCGCGCCATCCGTGGTCGATCCGTCGGCCCTGGCCGCCGGGGCCGGCGGCCTGATCGTTGACCGGATCGGCAAATCCTTCCGCGGCCGCCAGGTGGTCAAGGGCGTCAGCCTGCGTCTCGACCGGGGGGAAGTCGTGGGCCTTCTGGGGCCCAATGGCGCCGGCAAGACCACATGTTTCTATATGATCACCGGACTCATCGCCGCGGACTATGGGGCGATCTGGCTGGATGGCGAGGACATCACAAACCAGCCCATGTATCAGCGCGCCCGCCTGGGCCTGGGCTATCTACCTCAGGAAACATCCATCTTCCGCGGCATGACCGTGGAGCAGAACGTGATGGCGGTGGTGGAGATGCGCGAGCGGCGGCGCGACAAGATCCGGGCTATCACCCAGAACCTTCTCGAAGAGTTGCATATCGATCACCTCAAGAACTCGCCGGCGGTCTCCCTGTCCGGGGGCGAGCGGCGCCGTGTGGAAATNNAGCGAGCCGGCTTTCATGCTCCTGGATGAGCCATTCGCCGGGATCGACCCCCTGGCCATCGCCGACATCCGCGACGTCATTGGTTATCTGCGCGCCCGCGGGATTGGAATTCTGATCACCGACCACAATGTGCGCGAGACCCTGGATATCATCGACCGCGCCTCCATTATCCATGCGGGCGAGGTGCTGTTCGAAGGCGCGCCCGAGGAGATCCTGGCCGACCCTGAGGTGCGGAGAGTCTATCTGGGCGACCGCTTCGGCTGACCGACGTGATCGGCTTGGACAGGCGTCATTCCAGCGACGCTTGACACCAACTCGGCGCGGGGGCGTTGTTGGTTTTATGAGAGTCCAGGTTTCCGGAAAACACATGGCCGTCGGCGAGGCGCTTCGCGCCAAGGTTGATGGCGAGATCAAGGGCGCCATCGGCAAATACTTTGAGCGCGGCGGCGACGCGGAGGTGGTCTTCAGCAAGGATGGCCATGGTCTCCGCGCTGACTGCGCGGTGGTGCTCGCCACCGGACAGCAGCTTCTCAGCCACGGTCTGGGCGGCGACGCCCACTCCGCCTTCAGCCAGGCCCTCGCCAAGGTCGAGGCGCGCATCCGCCGCTACAAGGGGCGCCTCAAGAGTCACAGCCTCGCCGCCAGCGCCAAGGCGGCCGAGACCGCCGCCTTTTATGTCCTGCGCGCACCCGCCGAAGATGTGGATGAGGATTGGGAGGACGCTGCCCAGGGTGGGCCGCCGGCCGCCATGATCATCGCCGAAACCGAGGCGCCCTTGAAGACGATCACGGTCTCCATGGCGGTGATGGAGCTCGACCTGACCGGCGCTCAAGCGATTGTGTTCAAGAACGCCGCCCATGGCGGATTGTCCGTGGTATATCGGCGGGCAGATGGAAATTTTGGGTGGATAGATCCTGAGCGAACCCGGGCCTCTTCGCACTAAAAGGCCGCGTGCGGCTTGTGGTTGGGAGCCCTTTTCGTAACCAGAGTCTTAATATCGATGCGCGCCCGCTTAACGGGCGAATCAGCTCCCTCGAGGCTAATTTGAGCTTGGACACCGCATTCGCCCCCAACTTGACTGGCGCCACCCACCTTATTGGCGACCTTTTGAGCCCTGGGGCCATGGCCCTGGGCGTCGCGGCCGTTGACAAACGTCAGGCCCTGGCGGTGACCGCAGAGATCGCCGCGCGCCATTTCGACCTGAAGGTCACGCCTCTGTTCGACGCCCTGATGGAGCGCGAGGCCCTGGGCGCCACCGGGGTGGGTCATGGGGTGGCGATTCCCCATGCCCAGATGGCCGGTCTAGATCGCGTGAGGGGGGTGTTCGTGCGCCTGCGCCCACCCATCGACTTCGGGGCGGTGGACGACGAGCCGGTGGACCTGCTGTTCACCCTGATTTCCCCACCGGAATGTGGATCGGATCATCTCAGAGCGCTGGCCCGGGTGGCGCGCAGCCTGCGCTCCAGCGAGCTGCGCGAGCGTCTGCGTCAGGCGTCGACGCCAGATTCCGTGCGTGCGCTGCTCACTCTGGACGCCCGGCCAAACGCGGCCTGATGGCCGCCACAACCGCCTTAATGGACTGAGACGGGCGCCAGTTCGTGGGCGAGCGCCGCCGCGATCGCCGAGTCCCTATCGCTCATGACGGCGAGGCGGGCGCCGTCGGCGCGGTGGACGGCATAGAGAATTTGCTCGGGCTTCAAATCGAAACCGCGTATCTCCTCCACCGGCGTGTCGGCCAGAATCTCCGCAGCCTTGATCTGCCGCACATAGACGAGGTTCGGTCCGCCCAGGGCGGCAAAATCTTCGGTGGATAGGGTGGATGTCATAACGACCATCTCCTTTGACTTAACCTATATAGGGAGCCGCTGACGTCAGCCGACTCTTTCGATGGGCACCTGTCTTGCCGAACGCCTGGGCGGCGGTCTCTCCGCATCAATATGCAACAGACCATCCCCCAATCGCGCCGTTCTCACCTCCATGCCGTCGGCGAGAACAAACACCCGCGTGAAACCGCGCGCGGCGATACCCCGGTGAATGACCTCGCGTCCTACGCCTCCCTCCTGCGGCTCCCGACGTCCAACGATGGTGAGCTGATTTTCACCCACCTGGACCTCAAGCTGGTCGGGTCTGAACCCGGCCACCGCCAGGGTGATTCGGATTCGTCCCTCGCCGCAATCCTCGATGTTGTAGGGCGGATAGCCTTCAGGGGCGCCGCGAGAGGCCCGCTCAAGAAGCGCGCGGGTATGCTCGAAGCCGAGCAGCAATGGACTGTCGAAGTAAGGCATAAGATCCTAAGCGAGCCCTTCATCAAGCGACCCATCAAAGCCCCGACGTCCCGAACTGGCGACGTTGCGGCCTCAACTAGAGATTTGGCGACGCGGGTGCGGCGATTCAAGGCGCCGGGGCGAACGCCTAGAGCGCGATGGAGGCGTATTTCACGCTGAGATATTCATCGATCCCCTCGCGCCCTCCCTCGCGGCCCATGCCCGAAGCCTTGACCCCGCCGAATGGGGCGGCCGGATTGGAGACAAGGCCGCGATTGAGGCCCACCATCCCGACGTTCAGGCGGTCCACCAGTAAATGGCCCCGCTTGAGATCGCGCGTATAGGCATAGGCGGTGAGGCCCAGCTCCGAGTCGTTGGCGAGCGTGATCGCTTCCTCATCCGTCTCGAAGGCCTGGATCGGGGCCACGGGGCCGAATATCTCGGTCTTGAGGGCGGGGAGGTCCGCGGCGACATCCGTCAGCACTGTGGGGGAATAGAAGTATCCGGGGCCTTCGGGGCGATTGGCGCCCACCAGGACCCGCGCGCCCGCCGCGACCGCGTCATCCACCAGTTTCGCCACGCGGTCCCGGGCCTTGGCGTCAATCAGGGGACCGACCTGCGCGCCCGATAGGCCATGGCCCACGGAGAGGGCGCCCATGCGCGCGGCCATTTTCTCCGCAAAGGCGCTGGCCAGGCTTTTGTGCACCAGAAAGCGGTTCGCCGCCGTGCAGGCCTCGCCAATATTGCGCATCTTGGCCAGCATGGCCCCGTCCACCGCGGCGTCCAGATCCGCGTCGGCAAAGACCAGAAAGGGATTATCGCCCCCCAGCTCCATGGACATGCGGAGCAGCCGCTCGCCCGCCTGGCGCGCCAGAAGTCGTCCCACGGCGGTGGATCCGGTGAACGAGATCTTTCGCGCCGCCGGGTGATCGAGGCAGGCCGTGACGATCTCGCCAGCGCGCTCGCCGGTCACCACATTCAGCACGCCGTCCGGCAGACCCGCCTCCTGGAAGATCCGGGCCAGGGCCAACATGGAAAGGGGGGTCTGGGCGGCGGGCTTGATCACCATGGCGCAGCCGGCGGCCAGGGCCGGGCCGATCTTGCGCGTCCCCATGGCCAAAGGAAAATTCCACGGCGTGACGAGGACGCACACACCCACCGGCTGACGCTGGGTGATCAGGCGGCTCGACCCGTCGGGGGCCAGGGAATGGCGGCCGTCAATGCGCACGGCCTCCTCGGCGAACCAGCGCAGAAATTCGGCGGCATAGCGCACCTCGCCCCGGGACTCCTCCAGCGCCTTGCCCATTTCGAGAGTCATCAGAGCGGCCAGTTCCTCCTCCGCCGCTAGGACGCGGCGCCAGGCCTCGGTAAGAATTTCGCTTCGACGCCGAGGCGGCGTGTGGGCCCAATCGCTCTGAGCTGCCTGGGCGGCGTCCATGGCTAGCACCGCCTCCCGCGGACCGCCGTCCGGAACCTGGGCCAGGGTCTCCCCCGTGGCTGGATCCTCGACGGCGAAGGTCGCCCCGTCCTCGGCGGCCATCCAACGGCCGGCGATGAACAGCGCGGTCGGAGCGCTCGAGAGCGCCCGGTCCTTCAGGGGTGATGTCATGACGAATCTCCAGATCCCGGCGCCGGCGTGACGCCTGGGGGCTCTTAAGGAATAACGATCTGGCGGATGGCGGCGCCGGACGCCAGTTCATCCAGCAGCCGATTGATGTCGCTTAAGGGACTGACCGAGGTGAGCAACCGCTCCACAGGCAGACGGCCCGCCCGCCATAGCCCGATATAGCGGGGGATATCGCGGCGAGGGATCGCCGAGCCCATATAGCTCCCCATCAGGGTCTTGGCGTCCGCCACCAGCGAGACGGCCGGGATCGACAGCATCTGGGCGGGATTGGGGAGACCCACCGTCACCGTGCGGCCCCCCCGCCGGGTCGCCTTATAGGCGGCGGCCAGCACATCCGCGCGCCCCGCCGTTTCAATCACCACCTCCGCCCCGCCTTGCGTGAAGGCGCCGAGCGTTTCGGCCGCCTCCTCCGGCGACATGGCCGCCGTGGCGCCAAGCTCCAGGGCCAGCTCGCGCTTCGCCGCCACGGGATCGATGGCGACCACGGTCTGAGCGCCCGCCGCCAGGCCCCCCAGTACGCTGGAAAGCCCAACACCTCCCAGACCATAGACCGCCAGGGTCTCTCCGGGCCGGAGCGCGGCGGTGTTGAAGACCGCCCCCACGCCGGTGAGCACCGCGCACCCGAAGAGCGCAGCGATGGTGGGATCGATGTCGCCGGGAACCTTCACCGCCGAGCGCTCGTCAATCACCGCGTGGGTCGCGAAGGCCGAAACGCCCAGATGGTGATTCACCTCGCCGCCGGCTTCGCTTAAGCGTCGCCCACCGCGCAGCAGGACGCCGGCCCCATTGGCCGCCGCGCCGGGCGGGCACAGATATCCGCGGCCAGAGGCGCACTCCACGCACTCGCCGCAGGCCGGCAGGAAAGCGAGGACCACCCGGTCGCCGGCCTTGAACGCACTGTCGGGATTTCCGGCTTGGATCACGGTGGCGGCGGCTTCGTGCCCGATGGCCATGGGCGTGGGCCTGGGCCGATCGCCGTTCACCACGGAGAGATCGGAATGACAGAGCCCCGCCGCGTCGATCCGCACCAGCAATTCGCCGGGCCTCGGATCGGCCAGATCGACCTCCGCCAGCCGCAGCGGTTTGGACTGCGCAAAGGGTCCGGTCGCGCCGATCCTATCCAGAACGGCGGCGGTGATCCTCATGGCGTTTCTCTCGCTTGACGTTTTTGCCTCCGCGCCGAAGCGCGAAGCGATCAGCGTGGGACCGCTAGGGGATCGCGAGGCGGGGGGAAAGGCTAAAGGCGGCGGTCGCCCGGCATTCGGATTGTGCAGGTGCGGCGCCTGGAACAAAGGAACTAGGCGCTTCACGATTTCGTGATACCTTTCCCTCGCGACTAGGGAGATCTGTTGATGCGCAGGCTGGCCAAGCTCGCATTCCTGGGTACGGTTCTGGTCGTCGGTTGTTCCAAGCCGGCGAACTATCAGAGCTATAGCGACGAGAAGGCACCCGCCCCGGTCGCTAAAACACCTCTAAATTGGAAAGCGCCAGCGAGCGCCCCTCCGCCTGCCTCCGCACCGATGCTGGCCTACGCCTATTCTTATCAGATTGAGGCTCCGCCTGTGGCCGTGCCTACCCTCCTCGCCCGGCAGGAGGCCGCTTGTGTGGCTGCCGGTCTTTCGATTTGCCAGGTGGTCGCCTCCGACCTGGAGCGCCGTGGGCGCGATGCGGTCTCGGGCTCATTAACTCTTAGGGCCTCGCCATCCTGGCTGGCCGCCTTTCGCGATCGGCTCGCGAAGGACGCTTCCGGTGTCGGCGGGAGGGTCACCCAAGCTAATGCGACGTCCGAAGACTTGTCCCGACAGGTCGTGGACACTCAGGCCGAGATCAGGGCCAAGACTGCGCTTCGCGATCGCCTACAGTCCATACTCGATAGCCGACCCGCCAAAGTTTCCGATTTGCTGGAGGTCGAGACGAATTTGGCCAACGTTCAGGGTGACCTGGATAAGACCCGGTCGGAAATGGCCATGATGCGCCAGCGACTGGACAGCTCCGTTATCACAATTGGATACGCCTCAGCTGCCGGCCTAGGGTTCGGCGGCACGTGGGCCCCAGTTGTGGACGCATTCGGTCGCTCCTCTTTGCTAGTCGGCCAGACTTTGGGAGTGATGATTACGGTGGTCGCCGTGCTGGCGCCGTGGGTACTCGTTATCGGAGGCGGGGCCTGGATAGTCATGGGCCCAATTAAGTCCCGACTCGGTCGCAAACGGCCATCGGACGCGGCGGCTGGTGAACGATCACTCCGCTGGCAGAGCGTTAGGTCGCGTCTCGGGACGTGTTGCTTACCCGTTGCTACCCTGGGGTCGACCGCCGAATTCCGGTGCCCCAACCTATTGAAATGGTGGAGCTAAGCGGAGTCGAACCGCTGACCTCTTGAATGCCATTCAAGCGCTCTACCAACTGAGCTATAGCCCCGAAACCAATTCGGGTTCGCCTCGAAGAGATCCCCTCGGGGTCCCCCTCGCGCGAGGCGGCGGAACCTAGTGCGGGTGTCCGGTCCGATCAAGGGCCGAAAAGCCGCTTAGGCGCGGGGCCGCTTCACTGATCTTCCGGCTCGCCCTCCGGGCCCAGGCCATCGATCTCGTCCTCGGGGAAGTCGTCGTCGCCATCCTCAATGAACGGAACCTCGTCGTCATCGGCCTCGGCGAGCTCGTCGTCCTCGGCAAAGTCGACGCCCAGATCATCGGCCGGGCTGCTGGGGGCGGCCGGGTCCACATCCTCGGAGTCGTCGTCCGCCAGGATCGGGGGATCGTCGACCACCGCGTCCAGCTCGGGGGCGTCGTCGGGTTCGGCCTCGAAGCCGTCCTCGACTTCCGGCGCCACAACCTTTTCTTCTTCACCATCGTCGTCCGGAACGGTGACGCGAGCGCGCACACGCCGGTTGCGAAGAGCTTCTTCGGGGTCGAACTCGGTTCCGCACTTGGGACAAGCCGCGGGACGACGCGTCAGGTCATAGAACTTCGTCGAGCAGTTTGGGCAAATCTGTTTCGCGCCCAGTAGGGGATTTGCCAATGCGGCGACCTCTAGGGAAAATTTGGTTCTGGAGAGAGCACTTGGGCGGGGACACTCAAGACTCGCCCTGAAAAGCGGCGGCTCCCTTGCCACGCNNCCTTTTTGCCTGAGGAAATTTCGTCAAGATCATCATGGCCGAGGCGAACACGCAGTTGGGGCTCACCGCCAGTCCGATTTCGGGCCTGAAGGGCCGCGTGCGCGCGCCGGGCGACAAGTCGATCTC
>PLFA01000149.1 GCA_003136615.1 Caulobacteraceae bacterium
TAAAGAACATTGGCCGCCGTCTGGACGAGATTTATCACCCCGGCCTTGCTGGCGCTATACGGCATCCCGCCCGCGCCAGAGCGCAGACCCGCCACAGAGGCGGTGCAGATGATCGAGCCCTTGCCCGCCGCACGCATGATCGGGCTGGCATGTTTGATCGCCAGGAAGGGGCCGATCAGATTGACCCTAAGCACCTCCACCCAGAAGGCAGCGTCTATGTCTTCCATGGGCGTCCAGCCGCCGCTCACCCCGGCATTGGCGTAGATGACGTCGAGCGCGCCGAATGTCGTGACAGCCTGATCGATCAGCGCCTTGACGGCCGCTTCGTCCCCGGCGTCGCCGGTGATCGCGATAGCCTCGCCGCCCGCCTTGATGATCATCTCGGCGGACTCGCGCACGGCTTCGGCGCGATCAAAACAGACGACCCGCGCCCCTTCGGCGGCGAACCGCTGTGCGCTGGCTCTGCCAATGCCGCTCGCCGCGCCGGTGACGATCGCGGCCCGGCCACTCAGACGACCCGCCATCAGCCCGCCATCACGGGGGCGGCTTTTGACACAGGGGTCGGCGGCAAGGGCAGGCGCTCGAGCGAATAGAACTTGTCACTCATGGCCGGCAGCACCTCCGACAGGATCGTTTCGATGGTCCAACCCTCGGGGTGGCTTTCGGTGTGGATAGGCCGCGGCTGGCTATAGAGAATGATATTATCGCCGCTTGAGCCGAAGATCTGGCCAGTGACGTGCCTGGCCGCGTCCGCCAGGAGGGCGACGGAGAACCGAGCCGGCTGGTCGGCGCGGATGCTCGCCGCCATCTGGGCCTGTCGGGCGGCCTGCGCCTCGTCCTTCACAGGAACCGACTGCGTCATGCGGGTCCAGGCTACCGGCGCCAGGCAGTTGCAGCGCACATTCTTCGCCGCGCCTTCCATGGCGATGATCCGCGAGAGGCCGGCGATACCCATCTTGGCCGCGCCGTAATTGGCCTGGCCGATATTGCCGATGATCCCGGAGGTGGAGGTGTAGAGCACGTAGGCGCCGTCGCCCTGATTGCGGAAATGCTCGATTGTGGCGCGGCAGACATTGAAGGTTCCGCGGAGGTGCACCTCAATGACCCTGTCCCAATCGGCCTCGCTCATCTTGTGGAACATGCCGTCGCGCAGGATTCCGGCGGGGTTGATCACCGCATGCAGGCCGCCAAATGCGTCGAGGGACTGGCGCACCATCCCGTGCACGGCCGCCATTGAAGTGACGGACTCTGAATTTGAAACCGCCTCACCCCCGGCCGCGCGGATCTCCTGAGCGACGGTTTCGGCGGGCCCGGCGGAGCCCTCGTCGCCCCCCGCGAGGCTCGCGCCAAGATCATTGACGACAACCTTGGCGCCCTCCTGGGCCGCGATCAGGGCGCACTCGCGACCAATGCCATTTCCGCCGCCGGTGACGAGAACGACCTTGCCGTCGAGAACGCCCATCTGATTGCCTCCTCCAGCGCCCAATGCGTCATTGGCGCTTGTTTGAAACCTGCTTATGCGAGGCGCTCAGCTTAAGGCAAGGCCGCGGCGCGGGGGCTACTCGAGCCGGTCCGCCTTTCGCAGCCCCGGAAACCACAACGCCCAAAGGCCCGTGGCCGCCAAGGCGCCGATTCCGCCAAACACGGCTGCTCTCACCAGCCCTAGAAATCTGGCCGCCAAGCCGCTTTCGAATTCGCCCAGTTCGTTGGAGGCGCCGATGAAGAGGCCAGAGACCGCGCCGACGCGGCCGCGCATGGCGTCGGGCGTCATCAGTTGAACAAGCGTCGTACGCACGAACACACTCAGCATGTCCGCGCCGCCCAATATGACCAGGGCCGCTGAGGACAGCCAAAGCCAATGGGAGGCGCCGAAGACCACCGTCCCCGCGCCGAAAACGCCCACGCCGATGAACATGGTCAGACCGGCGCGCCGCCGGATGGGATGTGTCGCCAGGACAATGCCAACGATCGTGGCGCCGATGGCCGGGGACGCGCGCAGAAGGCCGAACCCCGGCGCCCCTACCTTGAGAACGTCCCGGGCGAAGGCCGGGAGGAGGGCCTCGGCGCCGCCGAGAATCACCGCCGCCAGATCGAGGGAAATCGCCCCGAAGATCACCCGGTGCGTCCACACATAGGCGAGGCCTTCCTTGACGAGCTCCAGCCGGGATCCGGGCTGAACCTGCGGCCGCGTGTCACGACGAATGCCGAGGAGTGAGATCGCCGCGCCGGCATAGAGGACGAGCGTCGCGCCGTAGGCCGCGCCGGGAGAGACCGCCACGAGAAGGCCGCCGAGCGCGGGCCCGGCAATGGATGCGGATTGCCAGGCCAGGGAATTCCAAGCGATCGCCCGGGGCAAGAGCGGCCGGGGAACCAGCATGGGCCCCAAGGCCGCGGTAGCGGGGCTGAAAAAGGCGCGAGAGGCGCCGAATGCGAGGGCAAGCGCGAGTAAAAGGGCGACGCTGGCGCGATGGGTGAATGCGGCGATAGCCAGCAGGGCGACCGCCGTGGCCTCCCCGGCATAACACAACAGCAGAACCTTCCGCCGGTCATGGCGGTCCACTGTCTCGCCAGCGGGAAGCGCGAGAAGCAGAAGCGGCCCAAAGGTGATCAGACCGATCAGGCTGACATTGAGCGCCGAAGCGCCCACGTCCAATGTCTCCCGCGAAATGGCATAGATCTGCCAGCCCATGGTGACGCTCTGAATCTGGGCGCCGAGGCTGCCCATCCAACGGGAGGCCCAGAATCGCATATAGTCATGTTCGCGGAGCAGGGCCCGCCCGGGCTGCGGGGATGTCGCGGCTTCACTCATGGTCGGCCATAACAAGCGGGGGCCTCCCCGCGCAATCTCGCCGTTGACTTATGGCGGCGGGACCCATAACGCCGCGCGCCTCATGACCGCGCGCGCCACTCCCAGCACGAATCCTGTTGTGATCAGCCCTGAACGGGCTGCCGACGCCCCTGTGGTGGAGGGACTGATTGATCGCGCCTTTGGGCCGGGGCGGTACGCCAAGGCCGCGGAGCGCCTGCGCGAGGGAAGGCGGCCCCTGTTGACCCTGAGTTTTGTGGCCTGGCGCGGCGGAGAGGCCGTGGGCTGTGTGCGGCTGTGGTCGGTGAGGATCGGCAAGACCGGGGCTCTGCTTTTAGGCCCTATCGCGGTGGAGTCGGCTTGGCGTCGCGGGGGCTTGGGCGCGGATCTGGTGCGGCGTGCGGTCAGCGAGGCCGCGGCGATGGGCGCTGAGCTCATTCTTCTCGTGGGCGATCAGCCATTTTTTGGCCCTCTGGGCTTTTCCGCGGCGCAAGCCGCCAAGGTGCGCATGCCAGGTCCCGTGGACCAACGCCGGGTCATGGCGCGCGCCCTGGTTCCTGGCGCGGCGGATGACCTGGACGGCCTCGTCACCGCCGCTGCTTGAGCCGGACCCCGCGCGGGCCTAACTCTTAGTCCCATGAGCCAGGCCGAACGTGTGTTGGGACTTTCGGGGGTGATCGCGGCCGCCGCCCAGAACCTCGGTTACGGGACGCCCCCCAAAGGCCTGCCGCCGGTTCACCTCTGGAATCCCACCCATTGCGGCGACATCGACATCGTCATCAAGCGAAACGGCCTGTGGTTTCATGAAGGCTCGCCTATCGGCCGCGAGGCTTTGGTGCGCCTGTTCTCCACGGTGCTGCGCAAGGATCCGGACGGCTTCCATCTGGTCACGCCTGTGGAAAAGCTGAAGATCGCGGTTGAAGATGCCCCGTTTATCGCCACCCGGGTTGATCGCCTCGCCGACGGCGCCGGGCGCCCCGTTCTGCGCTTCACCACGAACGTGGGCGACGAGGTGGACGCGGGACCTGACTGTGCGATCCGCGTGGAGGACGGCGCCGCGGACGGCGCGCCGCGCCCATATCTGCACGTCCGGCGCGGACTGGAGGCTCTGATCGCGCGACCCGTGTTTTACGAGCTGGCGGATATGGCGGTGGAGCGAGACTTTCCCAAAGGCCCCATGATGGCCGTGGAATCGTCCGGAGCCTGGTTTCCGATCGGCCCCCCCGCGCTGGAGTCCGGCGCGTGAGCGTGGCGCGCAAAATTGGGCCTGAGGTCGCGGAGCCAGAGACCCAGTCTTTCAATGAAGCCGCCCTGAAGGCCCAGATCATGGCGCGATTGGACCCCCTGACCGCCGACGGGGCCACCATGGCGCCGTGGTCGGATGAAGGGCTCGCCGCCGCCCTCGACCCAGCCCTCGCGCCCGGGACCGTGCCCGCGCTGACATCAGCGGCGGTTCTGGTGTGTCTTGTTGAGAGGCCGAGGGGTCTGTCAGTGATTCTAACGCGACGGGCCGACACCCTGCGTCGCCACACAGGTCAGGTGGCCTTTCCTGGCGGACGCTGTGATCCCGGCGAGACACCCTGGGCCGCCGCCCTAAGGGAAGCCGACGAGGAGATCGGGTTGCCGCCGGCGAAGGTCACCCTCGCCGGTCTGGCGACGCCCTATCTCACAGTGACCGGCTATCATGTGACGCCCGTGGTGGGCTTCGCCCCCGCCGATGTCGTCCTGAAGGCCAACCCGGATGAGGTCGCCGATATCTTCGAGACCCCCTTCGCCTTCCTGATGGACCTCGCCAACTACGAAACACGGGAGGGACGGACGCCGGGAGGGGATGCCCGCCGCTACTACGCGATCCCCTGGGAGGGACGCCTTATCTGGGGCGCGACCGCTGGAATGCTCCGCGCCCTGCATGCGCGCATTTATGGAGCGCCCAAACCTTGAGTGGCGAGACCCTTCCGGCTCAGCCCTGGCTGACCGCTCCCGCGACGATCGCCGTCATGTCCGCGCTTGAGGTCGAGGGTGGCGAGGGTTGCGCGCGCTTTGTGGGCGGCTGCGTGCGCGACGCCCTTCTGGGGAGGCCGGTCAAGGACATCGATATCGCGACGACTCTAACGCCGCCCCGGGTTCTCGATGCTCTGAAAACCGCGGGGCTCCGGGCGATCCCCACCGGCATTGATCATGGCACCATCACCGCGTTGGCTGATGGGCGCGCTTTCGAGATCACGACGCTGCGGCGGGATGTAGAGACTGACGGACGCCATGCGGTCGTGGATTTTACAAAGGATTGGACGCATGACGCCGCGCGCCGGGACTTCCGGCTGAACGCGCTCTATGCCGACAGGGAAGGGCGGATCTTCGACCCCACCGGCGGCGGCCTCGCCGACATCAAAAGTGGCGCGATTGTCTTTGTTGGGGACCCTGTCGCGCGAATTCGCGAAGACGCCCTGCGCATCCCGCGCTTCTTTCGTTTCATGGCTTGGTATGGGCGCGAAGTTCCCGATCCGGCGGGCGTCGCCGCCTGCCGCGAACTGGCCGCGCTCATTGACGGGCTCTCCGCCGAAAGAGTGAGTAGTGAGCTCATGAAGCTTCTTTCGGCCGAAGACCCTCGGGCCGCGGTGGGCTTGATGTTTGACACCGGCGTCATGGGCCGGATGGTCTCGGACGCCGAAAATCGCGACCGGTTTGAGGCCTTGGTCAAGATCGAGACCGAAATCCTATTCACCGAGGATCCGCTGCTCCGCCTGGCCGCGCTTTTGCCCGATGATCCCGTGCGCGCCGCGCGCACGGCGCGCGCGCTTCGCCTCTCCAACACCCAGCGGTCCCGGCTGACGGCGGCCCTGACTCCTGAGCCCAGCCCCCAATCTCGTCTTGTCTCGTGGATGAGCCCCCGCCAAACGCGTCAAAGCCTCTATCGCCTGGGCGTTCAGGCTTTCAGTGACCGGGCAATGCTCGCCTGGGCGGCCTCGGACCGCCCGGCCGCCGCGATTCAATGGCGCGCCCTGCTTTCCATGGGGCAAACCTGGACGCCGCCGACTCTCCCTCTAAACGGCGACGACGTGGCCACAGCCGGCGTGCCGCAGGGTCCGATGATCGGCGCGGTGCTGCGAGAGGTGGAGGCATGGTGGATCGACCAGGATTTCATCACCGACAAGCTGTCGGTCATGGAACGCCTCAAGGCGGTAGCTCAGGGCATGACCTTTTAGAGCCTGTGAGTCACGCGACGAAAACCGTCTGGTCCTCAACCTTCACAGCCCAGGGGATCAGGCTTTGGCCCGCGCAAGGGCCTCCGATGCACAGGCCGTCATGGCGAAACAGCGCGCCATGCGAGCCGCAGAGAATCATATCGCCCGCGGTCGTCAAATACCGATCGGGCGCGAAGGCCAGGGGCAGGCCCGCGTGCGGGCATTGGTCGACCCAGCCGCGCACCTGATCATCCGCGCGAACGATGAAGCCGTGGAAAAGCGCGTCGCCCGCGCGAAACTGGAAGCCCTTCGCGCCGGGGTCGGGTAGGTCGGCGAGATCGCAGAGGCGTGTTCCCGCCGGCGGACGGGCGTCAGTCAAAGAGGCGCGCCCATGCTTTGGCGCCAGAGCCGGATCTCAACCGTCTCGAAAAGGCCGGCGAGGCGGTAGGGGTCGGTGAGACTGAAGGCCTCCACGGCGCTTTCGTCAGCGCAGTCCATGATGAAAAGCGAGCCGTTCATCTGGCCGTCTGTGTCCAGCAAAGGGCCCGCGGCGCGGATCCCAGCCGTTGCGGCGTGGACATAGGCCAGGTGGGCCTCGCGCGTCGCCATACGCAGGGCGAGAGACTGGGGTTTATCCACACAGGTCAGCACGTAGAGGGGCACGCGTCGTGTTCCTTTCTTCAGGTCTCCGCCCGCAGCGGCCGGGACAGCAATTGGGTGATGGCGCGGTCCACGGGGATTTCATCGGCGAGAATCGCGCGCACCGCCTCGCAGATCGGCGCCTCCACGCCAAGGCCTCGCGCCAGGGCCGCGACGGCAGGGGCGGAGGCGACGCCCTCGGCCACGGAGACCTTTCCGGCCAAGGCCGAGGCAAGGCTTTCGCCGCGCCCCAGGGCCAAGCCCACGCTCGTATTGCGCGACTGAGCGCTGCAGCAGGTGAGGACGAGATCTCCCAGGCCACAAAGCCCCGCGGCTGTCTCCGCCGTCCCGCCCAGGGCCACGGCCAGGCGGGTCAGCTCCGCGAAACCCCGTGTGATCAGCGCCGCCCGGGCGCTGGCCCCCATCCGGCGGCCCTCCACGACGCCACAGGCGATGGCGAGAACATTCTTGATCGCGCCGCCAGCCTGCGCCCCCATCATGTCGGTTGACACATAGGGCCGGAAGACGGGGCTGGCGATGGCCTGNNGCGCAGGCCAGGACAGGAACCCCCTCGCAAATCGTTCCCGCGAAGGGCGCCAAAACGGCGCGGAAATGCTGGGCGGGGGGCGTGGCGAAGACAAGGTCCGCATGTCCGAGATCCGCAATCTCGGTGGTGGCGCGGACATGTGCGTGGAGGCCGATTCCGGGCAGAAAGAGCCGGTTTTCGTGGGCCGTATTCACGCTCTCCGCAACGGCATCCTCCCGCGCCCAGAGAATGACCTCGAAGCCGGCCTTTGCGCACACCTGGGCCAGGGCTGTGCCCCAGGCGCCCGCGCCAATGATCCCGGCGGTCTTCATGCCTTGGCGCCCTTTCGACCGGCGAGGTGGGTCGGAGTCACGCGGGCCGCCTCGGCGTCAAGCGGCCACCGGGGGCGTGCGACGACATCCAGGCCATCAGTGAGTCCCGCGGCCAGACGTTCCGCTCCCGCCAGGGCGATCATGGCGCCATTNNTCCATGGCCCTCGCCGTCCTGTCGGCCAGTTGGCGGGCGATGGCGGCTTGAGCCGCCGCGGCCAAATCCCGTCGGTCGGCGTCCGAGGCCAAACCCTCGGCCATTCGCGCCGCCGCCGTCTTCAGGCCGGAAAAAGAAAAATCGCACCCGGCACGACCCTGCAGGGCGCGGGGCAGCGGGAAGCGCGCCGGGTCTCCCCCGGCTGCCAACGTCTCAAGAGCCGGGCCCGCGGGATAGGCCAGGCCCAAGGCGCCCCCGATCTTATCGAACGCCTCGCCTGCCGCGTCATCGATGGTGCTTCCCAGGCGCCGGTAGGCCCCGATCCCCGCCACCTCCAGCAGCTGGCAATGGCCGCCGGA
>PLFA01000201.1:0-5901 GCA_003136615.1 Caulobacteraceae bacterium
ATGTTCCGCAAGCTGCTGGATCAAGGTCAGGCGGGCGACAATGTCGGCGTTCTGCTGCGCGGCACCAAGCGTGAAGACGTCGAGCGCGGTCAGGTTCTCTGCAAGCCCGGCTCGATCACCCCGCACACCAAGTTCGTGGCCGAGGCCTATATCCTCACCAAGGACGAAGGGGGCCGTCACACGCCGTTCTTCACCAATTACCGCCCCCAGTTCTATTTCCGCACCACGGACGTGACCGGTATCATCAAGCTGCGCGAAGGCGTGGAAATGATCATGCCGGGCGACAACGCCCAGTTGGACGTGGAGCTGATCACGCCCATCGCCATGGAGGAGCGCCTGCGCTTCGCCATCCGCGAAGGCGGCCGCACGGTCGGTTCGGGAGTCGTTTCCAAGATCGTCGAATAGGCTTTAGGGGCGCGTCTCTCCGCGAGGGGAGGCGCGTTCTGGCCGACGCTTAAAGGCTTTCGGCGCCCAGGGATGGGGATTTCGTGATATGCCCCCCGTCCGGACCCGCGCTGTTCGGAGGAGTGTAGCTCAGCTGGTAGAGCATCGGTCTCCAAAACCGAGGGTCGTGGGTTCGAGTCCCCCCACTCCTGCCACTATATAGACATTGGAGAGAGCGCCTCCGGCCTGGAGGCGTTCGTTCCATTTAAGACGAAGAGAGTTGAAAGGCCGCCCATGGCCAAGGATCAGAATATCGTCTCGCGGGGGGCCAGGCGCCCGACGCCCGTCGCCGTAACGGCGGCGCCGTCCGTCGTGGCGGCTCCGCGCAAGCCCTTCAACCCTGTGCAGTTCCTGCGCGAGGTGCGCGTTGAGGCGCGCAAAGTCACCTGGACGAGCTGGAAAGAGACCTGGATCACCTCGGTGATGGTGGGAATCATGGTGGTTATGACCGCGGTGTTCTTCTTCGGGGTCGATGAGGTCTTGAGCCTGGGGATGCGTGGCATTCTCAAACTCGCGAATGCCGAATAAGAGATGACGATGAGCGACGTTCAATTCTCCGCCAATCCCCATCACAAGTGGTACATCGTCCACGCCTACTCGAATTTCGAGAAGAAGGTGGCTGAGAGCATCCGCGAGCAGGCCCATAATCAGGGCCTGGACGAGGCCTTTTCCGAAATCCTCGTTCCCACCGAGGACGTGGTGGAGATCCGCCGCGGCCGCAAGATCAACGCCGAGCGCAAGTTCTTCCCGGGCTATGTGCTGGTGAAGATGGACCTCTCTGACGAGGCCTATCACCTGGTCAAGAACACCCCCAAGGTCACCGGATTTCTGGGCTCGGGCTCCAAACCCATGCCGGTCTCCGAGCGGGAAGTGGCCCGGATCATCGGCGCCATCGAGGAGGGGGTCGAGCGTCCCAAGCCTACCATCCGATTCGAAATCGGCGAATCCGTTCGGGTCATCGATGGGCCCTTCGCCAGCTTCAACGGCTCGGTCGAGCAGGTGGACGAAGACCGGGCTCGCCTGCGCGTCACCGTCTCCATCTTTGGCCGCGCCACCCCCGTGGAGCTGGAATACGCTCAGGTGGAGAAGACCACCTAAGGCTTATGCACTTTTCACCGGGACGCGGACGGTCTATGTCCGCCCCCTTTTCAAACCCGTGGGAGGGGCGTCACCCCGCACCACGGCTCAGGCCGGATCACCCGGCAATGAGAGGACCACATGGCTAAGAAGATTCTGGGTTACATTAAACTGCAGGTGAAAGCGGGCGCCGCCACGCCCTCGCCGCCGATCGGGCCGGCGCTCGGCCAACGCGGCGTCAACATCATGGGCTTCTGCAAGGAGTTCAACGCCCGCACCGAGAATATGGTGAAGGGAACGCCCCTACCGACCGTGATCACGGTCTATCAGGACAAGAGCTTCACCTTCATCACCAAGACCCCGCCGGCGACCCACTTCCTCAAGGAAATCACCGGTCTGAAGTCTGGCTCCGCCAAGACCAGCCGCGATTTCGTGGGCAGCATCACGCGCGCCCAGCTTCGCGAGATCGCCGAGAAGAAGATGAAGGATCTGAACGCCAACGACATCGAGGCGGCGTCGCGGATCATCGAAGGCTCGGCGAAAGCCATGGGCCTGCGCATCGTTGAGGGGGCCTGATCACCATGACGCAGCAAACCAAGCGCCTGAAGGCCCGCACCGGCGACCGCAAGGTCATTCACCCGCTCGCCGACGCCATCAAGCTGGTCAAGGCCAATGCCAGCGCCAAGTTCGACGAGAGTGTCGAGATCTCGGTCAACCTGGGCGTGGACCCGCGCCATGCCGACCAGCAGGTCAGGGGCGTCGTGGCTCTGCCCTCCGGCACCGGCCGTGACGTGCGCGTCGCCGTCATCGCCAAGGACCCCAAGGCGGCCGAAGCCACGGCGGCCGGCGCTGACATCGTCGGGGCCGAGGATCTGGTGGAGCGCATTCAGGGCGGTTTCCTGGAGTTCGACCGGGTGATCGCCACGCCGGACATGATGGCCCTGGTGGGGCGCCTGGGGAAAATCCTCGGCCCCCGCGGACTCATGCCCAACCCGCGCGTCGGCACGGTGACGCCCAATGTCGCCCAGGCGGTCAAGGACGCCAAGTCCGGCTCTATCGAGTTCCGCGTGGAGAAGGCGGGCATCGTCCATGCCGGCATCGGCAAGGCGAGCTTCACCGAGGAAGCCATAAGCGCCAATGTGAAGGCGCTGGTGGAGGCGCTCTCGCGCGCCAAGCCGTCGGGCGCCAAGGGCACCTACATCAAGCGCATCAGCCTCTCCTCCACCATGGGCCCCGGCTTCAAGGTGGACGCGGGAAGTTTGAACGCCTGAGGTGGAATACCTTGGAGCCGATGGCTCCAAGGCGCGTGCTTCGGGTGCGCGGCTTGATCGCTAAGCGTCCTTGCTATATATGCGCCGTTCCGATGTGGCCCCGGCCGCATCGATCCTGTCGAAGAACCGCGGGCCCTTCGGGGCTTAATTCTTAACCGCCGCGGGGAGATGGGTCGCCAAGGTTCTCGCCCCTCGCCATGAGCGAGGCGCGCGTCGCCGACGCGTCCGACCTTCCTTCAGACAGACCTGTTCATTCTGGCCCGTGGGTTTGCGCCCATGGTCGCCGCCCTTTTGAGATGTGGAGTTACGCCATGGAGCGTTCGCAGAAGTCAGAGACGATCGAGCTCCTGAAGGGCGTTTTCGCCGACGCCGGCGCCGTGGTCGTCACCCACTACGACGGCCTGACCGTCAAAGAGACCGAGGATCTGCGCGCCCGCCTGCGCGCCTCGGGCGCCAAGCTGAAGATGGTCAAGAACACCCTGGCCCAGAAGGCGCTGAATGGCGCGGGCGAGGGGGCCTTGAGTCTCTTCACCGGTCCCGTGGCCATCGCCTTTGGCCCTGACGCGGTCAGCGCGGCCAAGGTCTCCACGCAATACGCCAAGGAAAACGAGAAGCTCAAGATCATCGGCGGCCTGATGGGCGCCCAGGTGCTTGACGCCAAGGGCGTGGATACCCTGGCCAAGTTGCCGTCCCTCGACGAATTGCGCGGCAAACTGCTGGGTCTTCTCAACGCCCCCGCCACCCGCATCGCCGGCGTCATTCAGGCGCCCGCCGCTCAGATCGCCCGGGTCATTAGCGCCCATGCCGATAAGGCCGCCGCCTGATCGGCGAGCTGTCTCTCCCTTTACCGCCAACTTAACGAAACCAAGGATCAACCCAATGTCGAAGCTCGAAAAACTCGTTGACGATCTCTCCAGCCTGACCGTTCTGGAAGCCGCTGAACTCTCCAAGCTTCTCGAAGAGAAGTGGGGCGTTTCGGCCGCCGCGCCGGTCGCCATGGCCGCTGGCCCCGCCGCCGCCGCGGCCGCCCCGGCCGAGGTCGCCGAGGAGCAAACCGAATTCACCGTCGTCCTCACCGGCGCCGGCGACAAGAAGATCAACGTGATCAAGGAAGTTCGCAGCGTGCGTCCCGACCTCGGCCTGAAAGAAGCCAAGGACCTGGTGGAAGGCGCGCCGCAGAACGTGAAGGAGAACATCTCCAAGCAGGAAGCCGCCGAGATCAAGGCGAAGCTGGAAGCCGCCGGCGCGTCCGTCACCGTCCAGTAGTTAAGCCGTTTTCGACATCACGTCTCACCGCCTGGACCCAAAGCCCTTGCGGTGAGGCGCGTGGCGCGCTATATCCGCGTCTCATTCAAATCAGTACTACGCGCGCGCCGCCCTGTTGGGTTGCGCGCTTTTTTCAGCCCCGAGGCGTGGTCCGCAGCCCTCCGACCACCGCGAAGGGGCTCCGTCGGTTGTTTCCTTTTGGGAAATGAGCGGTGGGACTATCTCCAGCGTCCGGCGGACGCGCGGGGTCTTTAAAGGCCCAGCGCGCCGTGTCGAGGGTGGACGCATGGACATGACGCGCAAGCCTGATGGCGGGCGCGCGTCTTGAAGGGAGCCCATATGGCGCAGTCGTTCACTGGCAAGAAGCGTATCCGCATGTCCTTCGGGCGTATCCCCGAGGCGATCCAGATGCCGAACCTGATCGAGGTTCAGCGCTCTTCCTATGAGCAGTTCCTGCAACGCGAAGTTCGCCCCGCGCAACGCCGCGAGGAGGGGATCCAGGCGGTCTTCCGCTCCGTCTTCCCGATCAAAGACTTCAACGAGCGCGCCATGCTCGAATATGTCTCCTACGAATTCGAGGAGCCGAAATACGACGTCGAGGAATGCATCCAGCGCGACATGACCTATGCCGCGCCTCTGAAGGTGAAACTGCGCCTGATCGTCTGGGAAACCGATGAGGAGACCCAGGCCCGGTCCGTGAAGGACATCAAGGAGCAGGATGTCTATATGGGCGACATCCCCCTGATGACCGAAAAGGGGACCTTCGTCGTCAATGGCACCGAGCGTGTGATCGTCTCACAGATGCACCGTTCGCCGGGCGTCTTCTTCGACCACGACAAGGGNNTGGCTCGACTTCGAGTTCGACGCCAAGGACGTGGTCTATGTGCGCATCGACCGTCGCCGTAAGCTGCCGGCGACCACCTTCCTCTATGCCCTTGGCATGGACAGCGAGGAGATCCTCAAGACCTTCTATGAGGTCGTGCCCTACGTGAAGCGCGAAGGCGCCGAAGGCGGCTGGGCCACCCCCTACAAGCCCGAGCGCTGGCGCGGCGTGAAGCCCGAGTTTCCGCTGATCGACGCCGACACCGGCGAGGAAGTCGCGGCGGCGGGCACGAAGATCACCGCTCGGCAGGCCAAGCGCCTGGCCGATAATGGCCTGAAGACGCTTCTGCTCTCGCCCGAGGCCCTGGTCGGTCGCTACCTCGCCCGTGACGAGGTGAATATGGAGACCGGCGAGATCTATGCCGAAGCGGGCGACGAGCTTGACGCCGCCAGCATCGCCGGCCTTGAGCAGCACGGCTTCACCACCATCGACGTTCTGGATATCGATCACATCACGGTGGGCGGCTATATCCGCAACACCCTGCGCGTGGATAAGAACGCCATCCGCGAGGACGCCCTCTTCGACATCTATCGCGTCATGCGCCCGGGCGAGCCGCCGACGGTGGAAGCCGCCGAGGCCATGTTCAAGAGCCTATTCTTCGATCCCGAGCGCTACGACCTCTCCTCGGTCGGCCGGGTGAAGATGAACATCCGCCTGGAGCTCGATTGCCCCGACGACGTGCGCGTCATCCGCAAGGAAGATGTGCTGGAAGTCCTCAAGACGCTGGTGGGCCTGCGCGACGGTCGCGGCGAAATCGACGATATCGACAACCTCGGCAATCGCCGGGTCCGCTCGGTGGGCGAGCTTCTGGAAAACCAGTACCGCGTCGGCCTGCTGCGCATGGAGCGGGCGATCAAGGAGCGTATGTCCAGCGTCGATATCGACACGGTCATGCCCCACGACCTGATCAACGCCAAGCCGGCGGCGGCGGCGGTGCGGGAGTTCTTCGGCTCCTCGCAG
>PLFA01000201.1:5960-7889 GCA_003136615.1 Caulobacteraceae bacterium
CTGATCAACTCGCTCGCCACCCACGCGGTGGTGAACAAGTACGGCTTTATCGAAAGCCCCTATCGGCGGGTGAAGGACGGCAAGATGACCTCCGAGGTCATCTATATGTCGGCCATGGAAGAGGCCAAGCACGTCATCGCTCAGGCCAATATCAAGATGCTGGACGGGGAGATTGTCGATGATCTCGTCCCCGGCCGGATCAATGGCGAGCCCTCGCTCCTGCCGAAAGACACCGTCGATCTGATGGACGTCAGCCCCAAGCAGGTGGTGTCCGTGGCCGCGGCCCTGATCCCCTTCCTGGAAAACGATGACGCCAATCGCGCCCTCATGGGCTCGAACATGCAGCGTCAGGCGGTGCCCTTGATTCAGACCGACGCGCCCCTGGTGGGCACGGGTATGGAAGATGTCGTGGCCCGGGATTCCGGTGCCGTCGTCGTCGCCCGTCGGCCTGGCGTCGTGGAGCAGATCGACGGCACCCGCATCGTCATTCGCGCCACGGAGGAAACCGACGCCACCAAGCCGGGCGTCGATATCTATCGCCTCTCCAAGTTCCAGCGTTCCAACCAGAACACCTGCATCAACCAGCGGCCTCTGGTGCGCGTGGGCGACAAGATCGTCGCCGGCGACATCATCGCCGACGGTCCGTCCACGGATCTGGGCGAACTGGCTCTGGGGCGCAACGCGCTCGTCGCCTTCATGCCCTGGANNGACGACGTCTTCACCTCGATCCACATCGAGGAATTCGAAGTCATGGCCCGTGACACGAAGCTGGGGCCTGAGGAAATCACCCGGGATATTCCCAATGTCGGCGAGGAAGCCCTGCGCAACCTGGACGAGGCGGGTATCGTCGCCATCGGCGCGGAGGTTCTGCCCAGCGACATTCTGGTGGGCAAGGTCACGCCCAAGGGCGAGTCCCCCATGACTCCGGAAGAAAAGCTCCTGCGCGCCATCTTCGGTGAAAAGGCCTCCGACGTGCGCGACACCTCCCTGCGTCTGCCCCCGGGCGTCGCCGGCACCGTGGTGGAAGTGCGCGTCTTCAACCGTCACGGCGTGGACAAGGATGAGCGCGCTCAGGCCATCGAACGCGAGGAAATTGACCGTCTGGGCAAGGACCGTGATGACGAGTTCGCCATCCTGAACCGCAACATGACCAGCCGCCTGCACGATCTTCTGCTCGGCCGCACCGCTGTCTCCGGTCCGAAGGGCCTCGGCCGCGGTGAAATCACTGAAGACAAGCTTGGCGAAATCGCGCCCGGCCTCTGGTGGCAGATTGCCGTGGACGACGAAAAGGCCATGGGCGAGCTGGAGGCCATGCGTCGCCTGTTCGATGACGCCCGCAAGCGCCTCGACCGTCGCTTCGAGGATAAGGTCGACAAGCTCCAGCGGGGCGACGAACTTCCCCCTGGCGTGATGAAGATGGTCAANNGGCGACAAGATGGCCGGCCGTCACGGCAATAAGGGCGTGATCTCCAAGATTCTTCCCATCGAAGATATGCCTCACCTGGAAGACGGTACGGCGGTGGACGTTGTGCTCAATCCTCTGGGCGTGCCCTCGCGGATGAATGTGGGCCAGATCTTCGAGACGCACCTCGGCTGGGCCTGCGCCGGTTTGGGCAAGCAGATCGCCGAACTCCTGGAAGCCTGGCAGAACGGCGGCCAGCGCGCGGCGCTGATCGAACGTCTGACCGACATCTATGGCAAGGATCAGGTGCTTCCGGACTCCGATGAGGAGCTTCTGGAGCTCGCCCGCAATCTCTCCAAGGGCGTTCCTATCGCCACGCCCGTCTTTGACGGCGCTCACATCGAGGACATCGAGAGCCTTCTGGAGAAGGCGGGCTTGAACAAGTCAGGCCAGGTCATGCTTTATGACGGCCAGACGGGCGATCAGTTCAAGCGGCCGGTGACAGTGGGCTACATCTATATGCTCAA
>PLFA01000175.1:0-2944 GCA_003136615.1 Caulobacteraceae bacterium
CCTCGCCCACGCGCCCATGGAGCCGATGAACTGCGTCGCGGAGATCGGCAAGGGCGCGCCGCAGCTGACCTTCGGATCGCAGATCCCCACCCTCGACCAATTGAATACAGCCAAGATCGTCGGCGTCCTGCCGGGCGCGGTGCAGATCAAGACCCTCTTCGCGGGCGGCTCATTTGGCCGTCGGGCCAACTTCCAGTCCGACTATGTGGCCGAGTGCGTTCATATCGCCAAGCATGTGGGCGGCGGGCGGCCCGTGAAGCTCATCTGGACGCGGGAAGACGACATGACCGGCGGCCATTACCGCCCCTTGGCTCACCATGCGGTGAGGGTCGAACTGGGCGCGGACGGACTCCCGGCGGTATGGCGCCACCGGGTTGTCGTTCAGGCGCTCAATAAGGGCTCGCCCATGGGCGGCGGCTTCGACGAGTCGGCCGTGGAAGGCGTGAAGGGGTCTCCGTACCTGAAGGCCACGCCCGTGGTGGACGCGCAGGCCGCGCTCTATGATGTGGGGATTCCGGTCCTCTGGTGGCGGTCGGTAGGCGCCACCCACACCGCCTTCGTCATGGAGCACACCATCGATCAGCTGGCCAAGGCGGCCGGCCAGGATCCTGTGGAATATCGCCGGGCGCTCTACAAAAAAGCCGGGGCGGACAGTCACCTGGCCGCGCTCAATCTGGCGGTGGAAAAGGCGGGACCGACCCCGACCCCCGGCTGGTCGCGCGGCGTCGCGGTGCATGAGTCCTTCAACACGGTTGTGGCCCAAGTGGCCGAGGTGAAAATGGTGAACGGCGAACCCAAGGTCGGACGCGTGGTTAGCGCGGTGGATTGCGGCACGGCGATCTCGCCGGACCAGATCGCCGCCCAGATGGAGGGGGGCACCTGTTTTGGCCTGTCAGCCGCGCTCTATGGCCAGATCACTCTCACCGATGGCGTGGTGGATCAGAAGAACTTCGACACCTATCGTGTCCTGCGCATGAACGAAGCGCCCCAGGTGGAGACCTATATCGTCCCCTCCGCCGCCAAGCCCACCGGCGTTGGTGAGCCAGGGACCCCGGTGATCGCCCCCGCGGTCGCCAACGCGCTCCTGGCCCTGACCGACAAACCCACCACGCGGCTTCCGTTTGTAAGAACCTAAGGGGGATTCACCCCCGGGCCAGATCACCAGGAGTGTCCACATCGAAGATGACGCCGGGGTCGGCGACATCCACCAAAGCCACGCGCGGCCCAAGGCCCGCGAGAACCGTTCGCGCGCCAGCGTCGCCCTCGGCGCGGGCGAGGTCGGGAAACAAGGCGGACGCGAAAAGAACCGGATGCCCGCGCCGCCCGTTGAAGATCGGAGCGGCGGCCAGAGGGCCTGAATTTAGGGCCGCGACCAGGCGGGGCGGAACCGAGGCGGGAATAAGCGGCATGTCCCCCAGGAAAACAAACACCCCCGCGCAGTCCTCGGCGAGTGCGGCGATCCCGGCGCGCAAGCTGGCGCCCATGCCCTCCTCGTGGTCGCGCGCATGGACGAGGCTGAGCCGATCCGCCACCCCGCGCGGGTCCGCCCAAACGCGCACCGCGCCCTCCACAGCCGGGTCGGCGCCCGTCACCACGGTCACGCGCCAGACCGGCGCCGCGAAGGCTGCGGCCAGGGCGCCATCCAGGAGCTTACCCCCGCGCCAGGGCGTTGTGAGCTTTGCGCCGCCAAAGCGCTGGCCCGCCCCGGCGGCCAGGACAATGGCCTCAAGCCGCGGCCCTGTCCGCGCGCCCTTTTCCGCCGCCTCTGTCGCCAATGGCCACACGCCTCTATCTTATGCCCGTCCATGAGCCCGTACGACGACACCCTCGGCATCGCGACCGCGCCCGACCTCGGCCTGACCGACGCCTGGGGGCGTAAGGTGACCTATCTGCGCCTCTCCGTCACCGATCGGTGCGATCTGCGCTGCGTCTATTGCATGGCCGAGCACATGACCTTCCTCCCCAAGGCGGAAGTGCTGACCCTGGACGAGATCGACCGGATCGCCAGCGCCTTCATCGCCCTGGGCGTGCGCAAGCTGCGTCTGACGGGGGGCGAGCCCCTGGTGCGCAAGGGCCTCATGGACCTCATCGCGGGCCTCTCCCGGCACCTAAGACGTGGCGCCCTGGATGAAATCTCCCTCACCACCAACGGTGCACAGCTGGCGCGTTTCGCCCCAGACCTCGCGCGGCTGGGCGTCAAGCGGATCAATGTGTCCATGGATAGCCTTGATCCCGAGGTCTTCGCCCGGCTGACCCGGGGGGGCGATCTGCGACAAGTTCAGGCCGGGATCGCGGCGGCCCAGGNNGATATGACCCTGATCGAGGCCATGCCCATGGGTGAGGTGGAGGGCGACCGCGCCGATCAGTTTCTCTCCCTGGCCGGGGTGCGGGAGTCTCTGGAGAGCTTCTGGACCCTGGAAGAGCTGCCGCTTAAGACCGGCGGCCCGGCGCGCTATGTTCGCGTCGCCGAGACGGGGGGCCGGTTGGGATTCATTACCCCTCTCAGCCATAATTTCTGCGAGGGCTGCAACCGCGTGCGGCTGACCTGCACGGGCGTCCTGCACACGTGCCTGGGCCAAGAGGACGCCGCGGACCTCAGGGGCCTGATACGTTCGGGCGGCTCCGAGGCGGAACTGACGGCGGCGATCACGGGGGCCATCTGGTCCAAGGCCAAGGGACACGATTTCGATGTTCGTCGGGGCGCGCCGCCCGCCGTGCGCCGCCACATGTCCGTCACCGGCGGCTGAGGGCGCATAACGATGGCGAGAGTCCTGTTGTTTGGGCGGCTGGCCGACGTCGCGGGGTGGCGCGAACGCGCCTATGAGCCAACGCCCGCGCGTCTGGGCCAGCTGCGAGCGCGCTTGGCGCAGGAGGACCAGGCGCTTGGCGCGGCGCTTGAGGGTCCTGGAGTCCAGGCGGCGGTGGATAAGACGCTCGTGCGTGG
>PLFA01000175.1:2982-5213 GCA_003136615.1 Caulobacteraceae bacterium
GCCTATGAGGGTTTTACCGAGGCCGCCATCGGGGGCGTTGTCGAACGCGCCCGGTCGCGCTATTCGCTTCTGGACGCCGCCGTTATTCACCGCATCGGCAAGATCGCGGTGGGAGAGCCGATCGTGTTGGTTCTGACAGCGGCGGCGCACCGCCGGGAGGCCTTTGAGGCCTGCGATTTTCTCATGGATTACCTGAAGTCGGACGCGCCCTTCTGGAAGAAGGAATTTGGACCGGACGGGCCCCGGTGGGTCGAGCCGACGCCGCGCGATCTTTCCGATCTGGCGCGGTGGGGGTAGGCAAGCGTGACCCACATGAACAACCCTTGCAGGAGGCGCCGATGAACGCTCTCGCCCCAGGCGGCCGTTATGACGAGGCGGCGGCGCGGACGGCGGTTCGTGTGGCCGTTCTGACGGTGTCCGACACCCGTGATGAGGAAAGCGACACCTCTGGGAAGCTATTGGCGGACCGTGTGATCGCCGCGGGCCATGTGCTGGCGGCCAGGGCTTTCGCGCCCGATGATGTCGCCGCCATCCGGGCGCGGATCCAGGCCTGGACCGACTCGGGAGAGGTGGACGCCATCATCACCACGGGAGGCACGGGACTCACGGGGCGCGACGTCACGCCTGAGGCTATCGCGCCGCTCTTCGATAAGACCATCGACGGATTTTCGGTGATCTTTCATCTGGTGAGTTACCAGTCCGTGGGGCTTTCAACGCTTCAGTCCCGCGCCCTGGCCGGTCTGATCAAGGGCGTTTTCGTCTTCTGCCTGCCGGGCTCCAATGGCGCGGTGCGCGATGGCTGGGACAAGGTTATCGCCGCCCAACTCGACAGCCGCCACCGCCCCTGCAACTTGGTGGAATTGATGCCCCGGCTCTTGGAGACGTGAACCCGCTCTCGCATCTGGACGCCGAGGGCCGGGCGCGGATGGTGGATGTTTCCGCCAAGGCCGAGACGATCCGCGAGGCGCGCGCCGAGGCCCTCGTGCGCATGTCGCCGGCGACGCGGGATCTCGCCCTATCCGGTCAGGCGGCCAAGGGGGACGTGCGGGCCGTGGCCGAGATTGCGGGTGTCATGGCCGCCAAACGCACCGCCGACCTGATCCCGCTCTGTCATCCCCTGGCTCTGCGCCTGTGCGAGGTCAGCGTCACGCCGCACGCGGAGGGACTGCGGGTCGAGACCCTGGTCGCCACGACCGGCCCCACGGGGGTGGAAATGGAGGCCCTGACCGCCGCGGCCGTGGCCTCGCTCACCCTCTATGACATGCTGAAAGCCGCCGAGCGGGGCATGGTGATCGAGGGCCTGAGGCTGGTCTCCAAGACGGGCGGCGCGTCGGGAGACTTCCGGGCGTGAAGCTCATGGCCGTGCAGGCCGCGCGCGCCGTCATGCTGGGTGCGGTCGGGGCCCTGGCGCCGGAACGTGTGGAGCTCCCCGAATCGCTCGGACGGGTTCTCGCCGAGGACGTCCTGGCCATTCGCCCCCAGCCGCCCTTTGCCGCCTCGTCCATGGATGGCTGGGCGTTAAGATCAGCGGACGGCGCCGGAGCGCGGCGGATCATCGGCGAGAGCGCGGCGGGCCGAGGGTTTGAGGGCGAGGTCCGCCCTGGCGAGGCGGTGAGGATTTTCACCGGCGCGCCGATGCCATCCGGCGCGGACGCCGTGGTCATCCAGGAAGACGCCCGGCGAGACGGGGATCTCGTGAGCGTGAGCGCGGCGCGCCCCGGCGCTTTTGTCAGGCCGGCGGGCCAGGATTTCGCCGCACAAGCGCGCCTTCTCACAGCGGGCCTGAGGCTTGACCCCTGGCGTCTGGCCCTCGCGGCAGCGGCCGGTCGCGCTCAGCTGGAGGTGGCGCGGCGACCGCGCGTGACGATAATCTCCACCGGGGATGAGCTGGCGGCGCCCGGCTTCGTCCCGGGCGCGGGGCAGATTTTCGATTCCGCCGGTCCCGCCATCGCGGCCCTGGCGACACTTTGGGGCGCGGCGCCTGTCGTCTGGCTGCGGGCCCAGGATAATGTGGAAACGATCACCCGGGCGGCGGCCGACGCGGGCGGCGACCTCTTGATCACCGTCGGCGGGGCCTCGGTGGGTGATCATGATCTGGTGAAGCCCGCCCTCGGCGATCTCGGTCTGCGTATGAGGGTGGAGAGCATCGCTATCCGGCCCGGCAAGCCCACTTGGTTCGGCGCCCTGGCGGACGGCCGGGTGGTTCTGGGGCTGCCCGGCAATCCGGCCTC
>PLFA01000073.1:0-6144 GCA_003136615.1 Caulobacteraceae bacterium
TGTGGTCCGCGACGGCGGATGGCGCCCGCGACTATCACAATGCACGCTGGTACGCCTATACCGGCGCGCCCATCGGCGGGAGCGACGGCGAGGATTGGATCGCGTGGGTTCATCCGGGCGACCGCGCGGGCGCCCTGGCGGCGGTGCGGCGCGCCTGCGAGACAAAACAGCCTTTTCAGAGCGAATATCGCCTACGCGGCCGGTCAGGCGATTATCGCTGGATGCTCTCCGGGGGTCAGCCTGAACGCGACGCTGATGGCCAGGTGACGCGGTGGTACGGCGCCTGCACGGACATCGAGGACATCGTCCAGGCCCGGATGGTGATGCAGCGTTCCCGCGATGAGCTCGAGGCCCTGGTTGCGCGCCGTACGGGCGAGCGGAACCTTCTCGCCATCCTCGTCGAGAGGACAGATGTCATGGTGATGGCGCTCGGCCTTGATTATCGAATTCTCGCTATCAACCGCGCCAATATCGACGAATTTGACCGGATCTATGGTCATCGGCCGAAAGTGGGCGACGATATGCTGGGCCTCCTGGCCGACCAGCCGGAGCAGCAAGAGGCCGCTCGGCAAGCCTGGACGCGCGCCATAGCTGGGGAAGAGTTCACGCTGATCGAAACCCGCGGCGATCCGGCCCACGCGCGATCAGACTATGAGATCAAGTTTCGCTCTCTGACCGACGACGCGGGCGCACGGATCGGCGCTTTCCAATTTGTCACGGATGTCACCCAACGCCTGCAGGACCAGCGCAATCTGGCTCAGGCTCAGGAGGCGCTCGTCCAGGCTCGGAAACTCGAGGCCATGGGACAGCTCACCGGGGGGGTGGCGCACGATTTCAACAATCTGCTGACCCCCATTCTCGGCGCCCTTGATATGCTTGAGCGTCGCGGACTGGGCGGCGAGCGCGAGCAGAAACTGATCCACGGCGCCCTGGAGTCCGCGGAGCGCGCGCGCACGCTTGTGCATCGTCTTTTGGCCTTCGCCAGGCGCCAGCCCCTTCAGTCCGTCCCCGTCGATGTGGGCGGCCTCGTGCGGGGCATGGCGGATCTGGTCGCCAGCGCCGTGGGGCCCACCATCAGCGTAAATCTTCGCATCGGCGATGGGCTACCCCTGGCCAAGGCTGATCGCCATCAATTGGAAATGGCCATTCTGAACCTGGCCGTGAATGCCCGGGACGCCATGGANNCGAACTTCAGGCGGGAACCTATGTGCGCCTCAGCATCGTGGACACGGGCAAGGGAATGGATGAGGCGACCCGCGCACGCGCGATCGAACCGTTTTTCTCAACCAAGGGCGTGGGGCAAGGCACGGGCCTCGGCCTTTCCATGGCCCATGGCCTCGCGTTGCAACTTGGCGGCGCGCTGACCATTGAGAGCGAGCCTGGCGCCGGCGCGGAGATCGCGATCTGGCTGCCAGAGTGCGCGGAGCCCCGGGTGGCGGAGGAAAGCGCCGCCAGCCTTGGCCTTTCCGAGGCGCAAGCCGGCATTGTCCTTCTGGTCGATGATGAGCCCTATATCCGCACCATCACGGCGGACATGCTGAGCGAATTGGGATTCCATGTTCACGAGGCCAATACGCCGGAGGCGGCCCTCGCGGCTGTCAAGGCGGGCCTTAAGCCTGACATCCTGGTCACCGATCACCTCATGCCCGGCATGACCGGGGTCGAACTGGCGAAGGCGGTGAAAGCCGTTCTTCCCAGCGCGCGCACACTTATCGTGTCCGGCTTCGCGGAGGTCGAAAACCTCGATCCATCGCTGCACCGCCTTTCAAAGCCTTTTGTGCAAAAGGATCTGGCGGCCGCTTTGGCCGAGCTCAAATGCGCGTCCGGGGAAAAGGGTTGAACCGTCGAGAAAAGGGGGCCGCTGAGCCGGAATGACGCCCAGGCTCAAAGTCCTAGCACGTCCCGCATCCCGTAAAGCCCGGGCGGCGCCGTCACCACCCAGGCCGCCGCCGCAAGCGCGCCGCGGGCGAAGAGAGAGCGGTCGCGGGCGGAATGGGAGAGGGTGATGATCTCGTCCTCGGCGGCGAAGATGACGCTGTGCTCGCCCACGATCCCGCCGCCGCGTATCGACGCATAGCCGACGCTACCCTGCGGACGCGCGCCCGACGGGCCTGAATGTTCGGGCGCCCGCGCGGTCTCCGGCCCCTCGCCGCGTCCCCGCGCCGCCGCGCGCCCCAGAAGAACCGCCGTGCCCGAGGGGGCGTCGACCTTGCGCCTGTGATGGGCCTCGAGGATTTCCACGTCCCAGGCCTCCGGACCCAGGCGCCGTGCCGCCTCTTCGACCAGCAGGGCGAGCAAGTTCACGCCAAGTGAAAAATTGCCGGATTTGACGATGGCAATCTTTGCCGCAGCCGCGGCGATCTCCGCTTCCTGCTCGGCCGTGAAGCCTGTGGCGCCGATGACGATGGCCGGACCGCCGACCGCCCCCGCCAGAGTCGCCAGCTCGGTGCTCGCGGCCGCGGTGGAGAAATCGATGATCACATCGCAGAGGCCAAGGGCNNGATCCTGATCACGTCGCCCATATTCGTCTCGTCATCACTCTCTGGTTTGGTGTCGCACGCGGCGGCGCCCTGCGCTATGCATCGCCTCCCTCAGGGGGCGGCGCGGGTGTGATTTAAGCCCCAGCCCCCGCCTTGGAAGAAAATCCGCCGATGAGCGACGCCGAAAAACAGACCTTCACAGACGCCGAAGCTCTGGCCTTCCACCGCTATCCGACCCCCGGCAAGATCGCCATAGCGCCGACCAAGCCCATGGCGACCCAGCGGGACCTTTCGCTCGCCTATTCGCCGGGCGTCGCCGTGCCGGTTCTGGCCATCGCGGACGATCCGGACCTTGCCTATGACTACACCTCCAAGGGCAATCTGGTGGCCGTGATCTCCAACGGCACGGCGATTCTAGGGTTGGGGGATCTGGGCGCCCTGGCCGCCAAGCCGGTGATGGAAGGCAAGTCGGTGCTGTTCAAGCGCTTCGCCGATGTGGATTCGGTGGATATCGAGGTCTCCTCGCGCGACCCTGACGAGGTGATCACCGTCGTCAAGAACATCGGCGTAACCTTTGGCGGTATCAATCTTGAGGATATCAAGAGCCCCGAATGCTTCCGCATCGAAACCGAGCTGCAGGAGCTGCTCGACATTCCCGTGTTCCACGACGATCAGCATGGGACGGCGATCATCTCGGCGGCGGGGCTCCTCAACGCCTGCGCCATCACGGGGCGGGATTTCGCCAACATCAAGGTCGTGTTGTGCGGCGCCGGGGCGGCGGGCATCGCTTCGGTGGAGCTGATCAAGGCCATGGGCGTGCGGCCTGACAACTGCATCTCCGTGGACAATACCGGGGTCATCTATCGCGGTCGCGACACCAACATGAACCAATGGAAGTCGGCCCTGGCCGTGGACACCGACGCCCGGAGTCTGGCCGACGCGCTGGTAGGGGCTGATGTCTTCCTAGGTCTCTCGGTGAAAGGCGCCCTGACCCAGGCGATGGTCAAAACCATGGCCGACAAGCCGATCATCTTCGCCATGGCCAATCCCGATCCAGAGATCATGCCCGAGGAGGTGCTGGCGGTGCGCCCTGACGCCATCGTCGCCACCGGTCGCTCGGACTACCCCAATCAGGTCAATAATGTTCTGGGCTTTCCCTATATTTTCCGCGGCGCCCTGGACGTGCGCGCCAGGCGCGTGAACCTGGAGATGAAGATCGCCTGCGCCAGGGCCCTGGCCGCCCTTGCCCGGGAAGACGTTCCCGACGAGGTGGCTGCCGCCTATCACGGGGCTCACCTGAAGTTTGGGCCGGAATATATTATCCCCTCGCCCTTCGATCCCCGGCTGATCCACTACATACCCCCCTTCGTCGCCAAGGCGGCCATGGAGTCGGGGGTCGCGCGGATGCCGATCGCTGACATGGACGCCTATCGCGAGAGCTTGGCGCGTCGACTCGATCCCACCGCTGGTTTCCTGCAAAAGATTTCCGGAGCGGCCAGCGCGGCGCCCGAGAGGCGCGTCGTCTTCGCCGAGGGTGAAGAGCCCTCGGTGATTCGCGCCGCCTTCGCCTTTCAGAGTCAGGGCCTGGGCAAGGCGGTGCTGGTGGGGCGGGAGGACCTGGTCCGCGAGAATATGATCTTGGCCGGGCTCAACCCCGATGAGGTAGCCCTCGAGGTCGTCAACGCCCGCCTCTCCAAGCACAACAGCGAGTTCATGGACTTCGTCTATGGCCGGCTGCAACGGGCGGGATATCTGAAGCGCGATGTGCAGCGACTGATCCACCAGGATCGCAATACCTTCGCCGCCTGCATGGTGGCGCTTGGCTATGCGGACGGCATGGTCACGGGCGTGACTCGCACCTTCAACCAGGCTCTGGAGGAGGTGATGCGGGTCATCGACCCCGCGCCAGGCGGGCGGGTCATGGGCATGTCCATCATTCTCGCCAAGGGCCAGACCGTTTTTGTCGCCGACACCAATGTCACCGAAATGCCGGACGCCGACGACCTCGTGGACATCGCCCGCCAGACCGCCCGCGCTGTGCGGGGCCTGGGATTTGAGCCGCGCCTGGCCTTCATGTCCTATTCCTCCTTCGGCGAACCCCGAGGCGAGCGCTCGGAGAAGGTGCGCGAAGCGGTGGCTAAGCTCGACGCCCTGCAAAATGCCGGTGGGGGCGATGTCGATTTCGAATATGAGGGGGAGATGCCCCCTGAGCTGGCCCTCGATCCGGCCGCGCGAGAAGCCTACCCCTTCATGCGCCTGTCGTCCTCGGCCAATGTGCTGATCATGCCGGCCATCCATTCGGCCTCCATTTCGACCAAGCTGGTGGCCGCCCTGGGCTCGGCGACGGTGGTGGGACCCGTTCTGGTGGGGCTCTCCAAGCCCGTGCAGATATGTCCTCTGGCGGCTTCCGTCTCTCGCATACTGATGATGGCCCAGATGGCGGCTTTTGACGGCGCCCTTTCCGAGACGAGGCCCGGATGACCTCCCGCCCCGATTCGGGCGGGGCGGTGATCGGCATCGATTTCGGGACCACCAACACCGTTGTCGCCCGCCTCGATCGCGCGAGGGAGGCCCGGCTTGTCAGCTTCGATGCGCCGTCCGGACCTCTCGCGCCGTTCCGCTCCGCTTTGAGCTTCCATGGCGATGAGCGTGACCCCGCACAGCGCGTGATCTGCGCCGGGCCGTGGGCCATTGAGGCCTATGTGGAAGAGCCCCTGGAGACGCGGTTTATCCAGTCCTTCAAGAGCTATGCCGCAAGCCCCCTCTTTCAGGAAACACGCATTCTGGGCCGACGGTATGAGTTTGAGGACCTGCTCTCCACCTTTCTCCTGCGCCTGAAAACCCACGGCGACAGCGACCTCGCCCCGCCCGGCGCCACTTGCATCGTGGGTCGACCGGTCGCCTTTTCAGGCCTGCGGCCCGATCCCGCCCTCGCGCTGAACCGTTATGAGACGGCCTTTCGTCGTCTGGGCTTCGGCGAAGTGCGCTACGCCTACGAGCCGGTGGCGGCGGCCTTTTTCTTCGCCCGCCAGCTCCAAGGCGACGCCACCGTGATGGTGGGCGATTTCGGCGGCGGGACGAGCGACTTTTCCATCATGCGTTTTGAACGCCGCGCCGGCGCGCTCCACGCGACCGCCCTGGCCAATGCAGGCGTCGGGGTGGCGGGCGACGCCTTCGACTATCGGATCATCGACAATCTGGTCTCACCGGCGCTGGGCAAGGGCTCCAGCTACCGGGCCTTCGACAATGTCCTGCCCATCCCAAATCGGTACTACGCCGCCTTCGCGCGATGGGAACAGCTCGCCCTGATGCGCGCCTCCAGGGACATGCGCGATATTCGCGGCCTGGTTCGGACGGCCCTGGAGCCCACGAGGCTTGCGGCCCTCGTGGACGTTTTGGACAACAACCAGGGCTATGAGCTCTACCGGGCTGTCTCCGGCCTCAAGGAGGCGCTTTCTGATCGCGAGATCGCGCCCTTCCGCTTTCAGGCCGGCCTCCTGGAGATTGCGCGGGAGGTGCGGCGGGACGAGTTCGAGACCTGGATCGCTCCTGAGCTCGCGGCCATCGCCGGCGCCATCGATGAGGCGCTGGGTCGGGCGAATCTGACGCCCGCCGATCTGGACCGGGTTTTCCTCACCGGCGGCTCGTCCTTCGTGCCGGCCGT
>PLFA01000073.1:6233-9620 GCA_003136615.1 Caulobacteraceae bacterium
GGCGGCGCCTCGGGCCTCGGCGAGGCTACTGTCCGGGCCCTGGCCGCCCAGGGCGTGAAGGTCGCTATTTTCGACATGAACGACGCCAAGGGCGAGGCCGTGGCGGCGGAGGTCGGGGGCGTCTTTTGTAAGTGCAATGTCACATCGGACGAGGAGGTCGACGACGCCTTCGCCAAGGCGAGAGCCGCCCACGGGCAGGAACGCATCCTGATCAATTGCGCGGGCACGGGCAACGCCGCCAAGACCGCCGGCCGCGATCGCAATACCGGCGAGATCAAGCACTTTCCCCTGGCCGCCTTCAACATGATCATCCAGATCAATCTGGTGGGCACCTTCCGCTGCATTGCCAAGAGCGCGGCGGGCATGCTGACCTTGGAGCCTCTTGAGGACGGCGAACGCGGCGCCATCGTCAATACCGCCTCGGTGGCGGCCGAAGACGGCCAGATGGGCCAGGCGGCCTATTCCGCGTCCAAGGGCGGCATTGTGGGCATGACTCTCCCCATCGCCCGCGACCTCATGAGCGAGGGTATCCGGGTGAACACCATCCTGCCGGGCATCTTTAACACCCCCCTGATGAACGGCGCGCCGCCTCAGGTGAAGGAAGCGCTGGCCGCCTCCGTGCCGTTCCCCAAGCGCCTGGGCCTTCCCGAGGAATATGCGCAATTGGCCCTGACCATGGTCACCAATGGCTATTTCAATGGCGAGGACGTGCGCCTCGACGGGGCGATCCGCATGGCCCCGCGCTAAGAACGCAAGATCCGGAGGGAGCGGGCGCTCCCTCCGCTGATCCTACTTTGGCAGGACCAGATGGGGCCCGAGATTGGTCATCACCTCGTGGGCGTCGAAGGCGCGCGGCGACTTCGGTTTGGGACCGTGGCCCATCTGGATCTCAGCCGTGGCGCTGAAGCGCTGGACGGTCTCGGTATCGAAGGACGAACCCCAGAAGGGCCCGCCCCAGCCATGGCGGAACCCATAGCCTGGTCCCCAAAAGCTCCAATAGGGGTCGAAGGCGCCNNTCCGTGTGATGATCGACGGTCTCGAACCAGTCATAGCCCGCCTTCACGGTCAGATCGGCGGCGCGATAGAGCAGGTCGTTCTCCACCACGGAGCGGGACGTCACGTCGTTCCCGGAAAAGGTGATGCGATAGTGGTCCGCGTCCAGCCGTTGATCCGAAAACCCGCCGGCGACATGGGTTCCCTTCGCCAGGGGCTGGTAGGGGGTCGCGGTTTCGCAGGCGGTCAGGCCGGCGGCAAGGGCCGCGGCGGCGATGAGAACGGCCGGTTTACCCGCCGCCACTATGGCGGCCAGTCTTGATGTCATGGATGTCGATCCCTAGCCAGAAACCCTTCACATCTTGATGAAGGGTGGTGAAGTCCCTCGAACCGCGAATTTCGTCCCCCAACCCACGCGGCTATAAGATCAAGACGTTACCGGCGTTTTGCAAGGCTCAATGCGGCCCCGCCACGGCGAGCCAGATCAGGCGGCCAAGCGCGCCCAGGAGCAATATGGCTGTTGCCACGAGCTGGATCAGGAAACCGAGGCTCCGCGCCTCAGCCGCCTTGGCATAGCCGGTCATGTAGAGGACCCGCCCAATGATCCAGACAAGGCCGAGACCGGCCGCGACGAGGTCGCTCCAGTAGAGGGCGAAGAGCCAAAGCGAAACCAGAAAGAGGGGAAGCCATTCCAGCGTATTGGCCTGAACGCGAAAGACGCGTTCGAAGTCCACGTGGCCGCTGATGGCGGGTGCTGGCACGCCAAACCGTCCGCGCGCCCGGCCCACCTCTATGGCCATGACGAAATAGAGCAGAAGCGCCGCCAGGGTGATGATAGCGACAAGAATGTGCGCTTGCATGTGAATTCCCCCTCCTTAGATCGTCGAACCCGTTCTTGAAATGGATCCTGCCCTCATCGCGACGGCTTGGGAAGGCTTGGATTGGCATGCGGGCGGCGCCACTAGCCTTCCCAGGCGACTTGAGGTCTAGCATGGCGACCATGAGCGGAGGGAGTGGTCGATCCTGGGTCTCGCTTGTCGCCTCGACTGGGCGCGGGCCGGAGGATCGCGGGGCTCTGGCCGAGGCGGCGGCGGAGGCGTTCGAGGTCGCCACGGTGCTTCTGGCCGAGGCCGGGCCCAGGCTGATTACGGGCCAGACGGCCTTGGCGATCTGCGCCCGGGCGCTGGATGTCTCCCCTCCCAGCGCTGAGGCGGTCGTCCTGGCGCTCGGCCGCTGGGATACCGCCCATGCCTTGTCCGTCGGCGCCCTGGTTGAGCGCGGGGAGCCGTGTGACTTCGAAGTCACCGGTTCCCGGGGGCGCGTGCGCGTGACCGGGCGCGCGTCTGGCGCCCTGGCCTGGATGTCCCTCTCGCCGGCTCTGACGTCAGAGGCTGGCGCGCTATCCGGCGAGGCCGACGCCGGCCGGTCGGCTCTAGACCTCTATCCCCACCCCGCCTGGATCGTGGATCGCGTGGGGAAGCTTGTTATCGCCAACAAGGCCTGGTTGGCGGCTCTCGGGGCGCCCGATATGGCCGCGGCGGTGGCCGGGCGCCAAGCCCTGGACAGCGGGGCCGACGAACTCGCCCGCGCCGTGATCGCTTCGGGCCAGCCTGGCGAGCGCGTCCGCTGGCTCGACCTGCCCCAGGGCCGCCGGGCCATGCGGATTTGGGCCGTTCCCGCGGCCGGAGGCGGGGCCGCGGTGTGGACCACGGATATCACCGACGCCCGTAGCGCCACCCGCGCCGCGCGGCTGCAGGCGGAGACCCTGGACCTCATTCTCTCTCGGGTGTCGGACGCCGTCGCCGTGTTCGATGTCGATCATCGTCTGGCGCGGCACAATCCAGCCTTCGCCGTGCTGTGGGATCTGGAGCCGGCCTGGCTCGCGGAACGACCCCGCCATGGCGAATGGTTGGACCGCCTGCGTCATGGACGACGCCTGATCCCCAGCGAAGACTATGCGAAATTCAAGGCGCGAGAGCTTGAGCGTCACGAAAAGCCGGCGCCCTCGGAAGCGATCTGGCGCCTGCCAGAGGGCCGCACCCTGAAGGTCTCGAGCGCGCCGCATCCCGAAGGTGGGGTGATCCTGGTGTTTTCCGACATCACAGATGAGCTGCGGCTGAAAACCCAGTTCAATCACCTCCTGCAAGTTCAGCAGGCGACCCTCGACAAGCTGAACGACGCCGTCGCCGTGTTTGGGCCCGACGCCCGCCTGAAGCTGCACAATGAAGCGTTCCAGACCCTGTGGCGCCTGCCCGCCGCGGCCCTGACCCACGCGCCGCATTTCGATGATCTGGTGGAGTTTTGCGTCGCTCAATTACACGATCTGCAGTTCTGGCGTGAGCTCAAGGGGCGCATCGCCGACCCGGATCCACACATCCGAAGTCCCGCGGCGGG
>PLFA01000073.1:9631-10760 GCA_003136615.1 Caulobacteraceae bacterium
CGTCTGAAGCGCGAATTTGTCAGCGCCGTCTCGCGGGAGCTGCGCACCCCCCTCACCACCATTCTGGGCTATGCCGAGCTTCTGGATCGCGATGAGGAAGGCCTGGACAACAAGGCGCGTGGCCGGGTGGCCGCCATCCGTTCAGCCGCATCGGTTCTGGCCCGCGCCATCGAGGATATTCTCGATATTGCCGAGCTGGATGCTGGAGATGTCGGGCTCATCCTGTCGGAGGTTGATGTACGCGATCTCCTGGCCAAGGCTCAGGTGCGGTGGAGCGCCCCGGCCGGGGCGGCGGGCGTCTCCCTAAGCGTCATCGAGGGCGATGCGGGGGGATTCATTCGGGCCGATGGACGCAAGCTCGCCAAGGTTATGGATCACCTGATCGACAATGCTCTGGGCCACACCCCCGCCGGAGGGGCCATCACCCTGGCCGCGGCGCGTGGCGCCGGCGAGGTCAGCCTGAAGGTCTCCGATACCGGTCCCGTGATCCCCTATGTGGTTCAGGCGAGAATCTTCGAGCGCTACGCCAGCGAGGATAGCGGCTCGGCCCGACTGAGCCTCGCCCTTGTCAAGGGTCTGGTGGAGCTTCACGGCGGGTGGGTCACCGTGGAAAGCGGACCTGACGCCGGCGCCGCCTTCACCTGCCATCTGCCGGAAAGCGCCGAGACGCGGGAGCGCGGTAACGAGACGGAAGCCAGCTTGGACGGCATGAGGTCAGGGCTGTATCGCCCCCTCGGCGGCCAGGACGACAGGACGAATCTCAGGTGAACCCAAGGCCATCGACAGACCTTGACCGGGCGGCGCGCGACGCGCTGGATGCTCTGCGACAAGGCGATGCCCATCGGGCGCGCGCGCTGTTTCTGCGGGTGACGGCGGCGATGCCCGATGAAGTGGGCCCCTGGTACGGCCTAGCGCGGGCCTGCCTGGACATCGGCGACGCAGCCGCCATGCTTGCCGCGACCCTGACGGCCGTCAGCGACTATGGCGGCGCGCCGCCGGGTTGAGCGCGACAGACCAACACCCTCGGCCCAAAGCCATGGGCTTCGGGCTCGCTTAAGCGCGATGTTCGATGAGCGGTCCCTTGCGAAAGAGATCAGGGCGGGAGGCCGTTCTCCCATCGCCTCATCGC
>PLFA01000120.1:0-165 GCA_003136615.1 Caulobacteraceae bacterium
ATGGGCGGCATTGGCATGAGCGGGATCGCCGAAATCATGCTGCGCCAGGGCTATAGGGTGCAGGGCTCAGACGCTAAGGCGAGCGCCAACACCGAGCGCCTGGCGAGCCTGGGCGCCCGCGTCTTCATCGGCCACGCCGCCGCCCATGTGGAGGGCGCCTCGGCC
>PLFA01000120.1:202-4863 GCA_003136615.1 Caulobacteraceae bacterium
GCGGCATCATCAACGCCTATGGCGCCAATGCGAAGGTGGGCGAGGGCGACTGGATCGTGGTGGAGGCCGACGAGAGCGATGGCAGCTTCCTGGGGCTCCGCTCCACCGTGGCCGTGGTCACCAATATCGACCCCGAGCACCTCGACCACCACGGCGATTTCGAAAGCCTCAAACGCGCCTTCCAGGATTTCGTCCAGAACATCCCCTTCTACGGCTTCGCCGTGCTCTGCGTGGACCACCCCGAGGTGCAGCAGATGGCCTCGCGGATCGAGAACCGGCGCCTCGTCACCTACGGGACCAATCCCCAGGCCGAAGTGCGGGCCGCCGGCATGACCATGGGGCCCGAGGGCGCCAGGTTTTCCGTCCAGCTCACCAGCCCCGAGGGCGATGTGCGAACCTTGAGCGAGGTCTCCATCCCCATGGCCGGGCGGCATAATGTGCTGAACGCCCTGGCCGCCATCGCCGTGGCCCGGGAGCTGGGGGTCGGCGACGCCGATATCCAGCGGGGCCTGGCGGGCTTTGGCGGCGTGCGCCGCCGCTTTACCACCACCGGCGTGGTGGAGGGCGTGCGGATCATCGATGATTACGGCCACCATCCCGTGGAGATCGCCAGCGTCCTGGCCGCCGCCCGGTCCATGACCGCCGGCAAGGTCATCGCCGTTGTCCAGCCCCACCGCTATAGCCGCCTGCGCGATCTCTTCGGCGATTTCTGCCGGGGCTTTAATGATGCGGACCTCGTCCTGGTGGCCGATGTCTATCCGGCGGGCGAGGCGCCCCTGCCAGGCTTTGATCGCGACGCCCTGGTGGAAGGCCTGCGCCGCAACGGCCATCGCGCGGCTTTTGCGCTCGCCGACCCTTCCGATCTCGCGGCCCAGATCGCCGCCGAAGCCAGCGCTGGCGACATGGTGATCTTTCTGGGCGCCGGCGACATCACCGCCTGGGCCCACGCCCTGCCCGCCAGCCTTTCCGACGCCATTTCCGCCCGGGGCCAGGCCGCGGCGTGAGCGCGGCCCCCTTATGACGGATTGGCGGGGCGATCTGCCCCCTGTTCGCGGTCGGCTCCTCAAGGACGAACCCCTCGGCCCTTTCACCTGGCTGAGGGTCGGCGGGCCGGCCGAGCTTCTCTTTCTCCCCGCCGATGAGGAAGACCTGGGGAACTTGCTTGGCCAGCTGCCGCCCGAGGTTCCGGTCACGGTCCTGGGCGCCGGCTCCAATGTCATTGTCCGCGATGGCGGGGTCAAAGGTCTGGTCGTGCGCCTCGCCGGTCGCGCCTTCGGCGAAGTGGCCGCCGAGCCGGGGGAGGGGCGCATGATCGCGGGGGCCGCGGCCCTCGACGCCAATCTCGCCCGTGCAGCCGGCCGCGCCGGGGTGGCTGGGCTGGAGTTCTTCGCCGGCATCCCCGGCACGGTGGGCGGCGCCCTCACCATGAACGCGGGCTGCTACGGCGGGGAGACGGCCGATATCCTCTCCGTCGCCTGGGGCGTGGATCGTCAGGGCCGAAAGCAGATCTTCACACCGCTTGACCTCGGCTACAGCTATCGCGTGAGCCGCGCGCCACCCGGCCTCATCTGGACCGGCGCTGTCTTCCAGGGCCACGCCGGCGACCCCGAACAGATCGCCGCCTCCATCGACGTCATCACGCGCCGCCGCGAGGCCACCCAACCCTTGCGCGAAAAAACCGGTGGCTCGACGTTCAAGAACCCCCCCGGCTATTCCGCCTGGAAACTCATCGACGACGCCGGCTGGCGCGGCCGGGGCTTCGGCGGCGCCATGATCTCCCACCTCCACGCCAACTTTCTCATCAACACCGGCGCCGCAACCGCCGCTGAACTCGAAGGCCTCGGCGAAACCATCCGCGCCGACGTCGCCGCCAAGTCGGGCGTCATGCTGGAATGGGAGATCAAACGTATCGGGGAGGAGAAGCCGATAACCCCTTAACACCCGCCCCCGAGTCAGCGGATTAACTGTCCTTTCCGCCGCCCCCCAACGCCCTTCTTGGAAGTCCCAATGCCCCCGCCGCTCACTGGCAAACATGTCGCCGTGCTGATGGGGGGGCTTTCGGCTGAGCGGGAGGTGAGCCTCTCCTCCGGCGCCGCCTGCGCGGACGCGCTTGAGCGCCTGGGCGCCACCGTTGCCAGGATAGACGCCGGCCGCGACCTCTCCCAGGTGCTCACAAAGCTAGAGCCCGACCTCTGCTTCAACGCCCTCCACGGCGCCTGGGGCGAGGATGGCTGCGTCCAGGGCGTGCTGGAGACGCTTAAGCTTCCCTACACCCATTCCGGGGTGCTGGCCTCGGCTCTGGCCATGGACAAGACCAAGGCCAAGGCGGTCCTGGCGGCGGCTGGCGTCACCGTGCCCGGCGGAGGCCTCTTCAGCCGTTTCGCCGCCGGCGCGGCGCACGTTCTGCCGCCCCCCTATGTGGTGAAACCCAACGCTCAGGGCTCCTCCGTGGGCGTCTTCCGGGTCTTTGAAGGCGCCAATCGCCCGCCGGCCGAGCTGCTCTCCGCCGACTGGACTCTGGGCGATGAGGTGGTCGTCGAGCCCTATATCCCCGGCCTGGAACTCGCTGTCGCGGTCATGGGCGATAAGGCCCTGGGCGTGACCGAGATCGAGGCCACCACGGG
The DNA here is from genome assembly GCA_003136615.1 of Caulobacteraceae bacterium. Lineage (GTDB taxonomy): Bacteria > Pseudomonadota > Alphaproteobacteria > Caulobacterales > Caulobacteraceae > Acaudatibacter. The sequence continues at coordinate 2,827 of PLFA01000120.1, forward strand.
ATTCTATGACTACGAGGCTAAATATTCGGACGGCGGCTCGCGCCACGTCATCCCCGCGCGGATCCCGCCCCATGTCGCGGAAAAGGCAAAGGCCCAGGCGCTTGCCGCGCACGCCGCCTTGGGGTGCCGGGGCCTCACGCGAAGCGACCTTCGTTATGACGACGTTAACGACCTTCTGGTCCTGCTGGAGGTTAACACTCAGCCGGGCATGACCCCGACCTCGCTCGCCCCCGAGCAGGCGGCCCACGCCGGTCTGGATTTTGACCGGTTGGTGCTCTGGATCACGGAGGATGGTTATGGCGGCGTCTATGGCGGCGATTGACGCGGGGGGCGCGAGCTCTGGCGGCCGCGCCGCGCCGCGCCGCCGCGCCGCCGCGCCTCCCCCCAGCAAGCTTCACGCCACCCATGGCGTGGGCCTGCGCGCGCCCGTGGCCGGGGCCGTCGCCGCGCTGCTCGCCCTCCTGATCATCGCCGCGGGTCTCGCCACCGGCGGCCGGGGCGAGGCGCTCCTGGATATGAGCCAGGAGGCCGCCGACACCTCCGCTCAGGCCCTCTCCAATGTCCCGGGTTTTATAAAAGGCGATCTCGACGGTCTTGGCTGGCGCGTGGCTCAGGTGCGACTCAAAGGCGCAACCCCTGCCGCCGAAGCGGAAATCCTCGNNGGCTGGGTCGCCAGCGCCCAGGTGATCCGGCTCCTGCCGAGCACCCTGGAGATCGTCGTGGTTCAACGCCCCCTCATGGCGGTGTGGGAACATGCCGGTCGCGCCACGGTGGTCGCCGCCAATGGAACTCCGGTGGGTGTGGTTGACCCGGGTGTCTTCCCGACCCTGCCGCTCATCGTGGGGGAGGGCGCCAACACCGCCGCCGCCGCCTTCCTTCCCGTCCTCGCCCGCCATCCGGGCGTCATGGCCAAGACCAAAGCGCTCGTGCGGGTGGACGACCGGCGCTGGAACCTGACGCTCAGCGACGGGGGCGTGGTGCTTCTCCCGGCGGAGGACCAGGAGGGGGCCTTGCAACATCTGGACGCGCTTCAGGCCAGCGAGAAGATTCTGGGTCTGGGGCTGGCGCGAATCGATCTGCGCGACCCAGAGATGGTGGTGGTGCGTCCCCGGAGCGCGCCGGCGCCCGTCACGGCGGCCGACTCAACGAAAAAGGGAGCCTAGATGGTTCAGCTTGAGATGGATCCGCGCACGGCGCTCAAACAGGACCATCGGGCCGCCAAGCGTCGCGACGGCCGCGAAGGCCTGAAACTCCCCCTCGGCCGCTCCAACGTGGTGGCGGCGGTGGATCTGGGCGCCAGCAAGGTCGCCTGCTTCATCATGCGCGCCGATGGCGTGCGCAAGACCGAGCGAACCCTCACCGCCGCCGGCGTCGGCTATGTGGCCTCCCGCGGCGTGCGCGGGGGGGGCATCGTCGATATGGACGAAGCGGCCCAGGCCATTGGCCAGGCCGTGGAGCGCGCCGAGGCCATGGCCGGCATCGATGTCCAGGGCGTCATTGTCACCACGTCCCTCGGCCAGATCGCCAGCCACCGCGCCACGGCCCGTATTCCCTTGGGGGGCAGACCCGTCAGCGAGGCCGATCAGTCCCGCGCCGTCGCCCAGGCGCTGCTTGGTCTGCGCCTCAACCGCCGCCAGCCGGTCCATCTTCGCCCCATCGCCTGGACCCTGGATGGCCAGCGCAATGTCCAGGATCCCACGGGCATGAGCGCACGCACGCTGGGCCTCGACCTGGTGGTCGTCTCCATGAACGAGAGCGTCTGCGAGACCCTCGCCCACTGCGTGGAGCGCGCCCACCTGCAGTTCGAGGGCGTCGTCGCCTCGCCCTACGCCTCGGCTCTCGCCGCCCTAGAGGAAGACGAGATCGAGCTCGGCTCCATCTGCATCGACATGGGCGGCGGCTCGACCTCCGTGGCCGTCTATTCCGGCGGCGCGCTTGTGCATGTGGACAGCCTCGCGGTCGGAGGCGCGCACGTCACCCAGGACATCGCCCGGGGCCTTTCCACCTCCATGGCCGGCGCCGAGCGGATCAAGACCC